>JAFZNI010000327.1 GCA_017551005.1 Prevotella sp. | reverse complement strand
TTCAATAAGTACATCGGCGTGGGTGGTCGTCTTCGCGTCAGGGCCCAGTCGGCCAAGGACTTCGGCGACTTCGCAAGCGCTGTGGGGGCTGAGGATCTTTATGTCTGGGATGGCCTACAGCCCCTCTATAAAGATGCATTTCCAAATGACTTCAAGTCTGGTAATAATATCCAGGATGAGATAGACTATTTTAAAAAGGTGGGCTATATGGCAGATACGGAGAGTGAGTGGAATGCCAACGCTCCTGTCACCGACAGTTACGGCATCGTGAAGAGCGACCACATCACCGAGTTCACAGGCAGTGTCGGTCTCTATTTCAACCTGCCCCTCGGCACCCACTTCTCACTGGGCACCAAGGCACTTATCGGCCGTTCCATCACCCAGGAACTTGACATCGACGGCCATGCCGAAGGCAACAAGAAGGACATCGGCTACACATTGACGCTTGACAACCGCGTGGGGCATAAGGACTACGATGGCGAACCCACCATCTCGCTCGACAACCTGGAGTATCCCAACAACACGGGTGAGAAATGGACCGACGACTGGGAATACCTCACCATAGGCGCCAAGTCGTCCACCTCGTATGGTACGGGTCTGTCGCTCACTTATCGCTACAAGTCGAATTTCTCCTGGCGCATCTATTGCGACTATGACTATACCCGCAAGGACTTCACGGCCACTTACGACCCCTTCCACTTCGCGCAGAACAGCATGACATCCGGCGCCAACTACCTGGCGGACTTGGCTCTCTCGGTCTCGGATGGTGACTTCGCCGACGGTCTGGGTCTGTCGGCCAGGGAGTACAAGACCAGCAAGACCATGAACTACTGGACGCTGGGCCTCTCGTTCTTAGTGAACTTCTAAAATAGTTAACTCAAAACAAGGACGACTTCTCTATTTATAAATCCTGTCGAATTTAGTGGATATACTTGGGCAAACATCTATACAGTCGATACTTTTTTTCATCCTCTACGGTGTAACGGGCGTAGTGCCACTCCTTGCGGCCCTCTATCTGCTGCTGCGCCGGAGCAATGCCATCGCCCCGGGCGTTACGCCGCCGATGCGGTTGCGCCGCTGGGCGGCATCGTTCTTTGTCGTATCGGCATTGGCGCATGTGTGGTGGCTGCTGTTCTACATCTACTCCGGCGACCTGCATTCCGTGGGCTATCTGTTGCTCGCCATGGTCGACTGCGTGATGCTGTTCGCTACCTTCGCCGGTATGCTGCTTGCAATGCTTCAGGACCGCTGCCGACAGGTGTGGCCTGCTCTGGTGGCCGTGATACCCTTCGTGGCGCTTGCGGGGGTGTTTATGGTCTATCCCAGTAGTCTGCTAGAAAACATACTCGCTGCCTACCTCCTGTTGCTCAGCCTGGTCTTTACCGCATATATGATATTCGCCATCAGGCAGTACGGGCGGTGGCTGAACGACAACTATGCCGACCTGGAGAATAAGAAGGTGTGGCTGAGCCAGGCGGTGGCGCTCGTCTGCATGTTGCTGTTCATCCTCTATGTACTCGCTGTTGACATGGTCTTTATCTGGCTCATACATATCGTTGAACTTGTGCTTGTCGGCCTGCTGTTGTGGCGCGTGGAAACGCTACCTCAACTCCCTAGTCTGGTACAACAGCAGCCGACCACGCCCGCCACTATCGACCTCAAGCAAATCGAGCGACTGTTGAAAGAGCACTGCGTGGACAAACAACTATACCTGCAGCACGACCTCTCCCTGCAGGATCTGGCGCAGGCCGTTGGCACCAACCGCTTCTATCTCAGCCAGTATTTCTCGCGTCAGAGCAATACCTATAATACCTATATCAATAACCTGCGCATCAACTACTTCATCAGCCGCTACGAGGAGGATGCCGCTGCCGGACAGTCCGTCGGTGTCAAACAACTGGTTCATGAGAGCGGCTTCAGCAGTTACAGAACCTTTAGCCGTGCCTTCACGCAGCGCATGGGCCAAAGCGTCACTGCATGGATAGACCAATCAGTTGAGTAACAAACTCCCGATCACATCATACACGCCGAAACTCAAAAAGGAGTATCGGCGTTTTTTTTGCCTATTTCATCGGCGGATATGAAGGGGCGAGAACGGATGAGGGCAATGATGAAAATCCGTTAAAAGAGGTAGAAAATCCGTTATGAGGCGTGGACAAATATGCAAAGTGTGGTCAAATCGTATAAATCTGCTTTGGGCGGGGTCTCTGGACTTGGCGGTTTCGGGGAAAAATCGTATTTTTGTGGCAACAAATCAAAAACTAAAAAATGTACGAATATCAAGGACTGCAGGACATATTTTTCATGATGCTCTACATCGGGGCGGCGACGTACGCGTTACAGGCGGCGGCATATCTGCTATTTAGGCGGGGCAATGCGTTCGTCGGCGACGAGATCACGTCGAGCCGCGTGCTGCGACGCTGGACGGCGGCGCTGCTGGCTGCGATAGCGGCAAGCCACGTGTGGTGGTATGTCATCGGTGTGTACTGGCTGGCCGACGACCGTCTGGTGCGTAACATCATCGCGATCACACTCGACTACCTCACGTTTGTTCCGCTGATGATGTGCGTGCTCCTGCGCATGTTGCAGGACCGTCGCAGACCGCTCTGGCCGCTCATCCCGCTGTTTTTGCCCATCGTCGTGCTGGCCGTGGTGTGCATCGAGACCCGCAACGTCATCTTCATGTCGGTGGTGGAGTATTATATAGTTTTTCTGGCTATCACCTTTATTATATATTATGTACGCGCGGTGAGACAATATGGGCGCTGGCTGCTCGACAACTATGCCGACCTGGAGCGCAAGGAGGTGTGGCAGAGTCTGCTTCTGCTGGCGCTGATCCTGTTTGTCCACATGGCTTATACCAATAATGAGGGCACGCTCTTCATGGAGTATCTTGCCCAAGTGAACACCATCGTCATCATCGCCTTCCTCCTCTGGCGCGTGGAGACGTTGCAAGAATTGGAGTCTGAAGAGAGTGAATGAGAAGATCATAAACCTAAAAAATAAAAAAAATGAAAGAAAGAATTATCACAAGTGTTTCAATGCTATTATTAGCAACTCCGTTCTGCTTTGCTAACGGATACACGCTGGCTGATGCCAACCACATCATCGTGATACTGATTGTCATCGTAATAGTGCTCGTTGTGCTGGGAGGCTACAGTCTATATCATAATAGGGTTATCAGTCAGCGAAACGAGCAACTTCGACGCATTCTCACGGCTCTGGACAACTACCGGGCCATAGTAGGCGATGAGGCTCTGTCGCTGGACGAGCAGGAAGAGGTTTTGAAGAAAAAGTTGTCGAAGCCCAAGAATGTCAAGGTGGTTAAGAAGGGCGAGGAGCAGAGTTTCTTCGTGAAGATGGATGCCCGTATCAATAAGGAGAAGCCCTTCACGGATCCTAATTTCGACCACGATGCGCTGGTTGAGTTTATGGGAGTCACTCATGAGACGTTTTGCAAACTGGCACCTCGCTATCAGGATCCCGATAGAACGCTTGATTATATCAACTCCCTACGTGCAGAATACGCAGCAAAGTTACTCATGGAGCACTCAGACTTCTCAACAGACGACATTGCCTGCCAGTGCGGCTTCAGAGATGCTGCAGCATTCAACAAAGCCTTCAAATTTGCCTTTGGCATCACGTCAACGGACTATCTGAGCAGTATGAGTAAGATGTTTAAGAAAAAAAGAGAATCATGATGAAAACAAGATTTAAGAAAGGAGCCAAGATTTTCGATATCGTGATCACTGCCGTGGCGGGCATGTTCTCGGTGGGCATGATGCTCTATGGCGTGTTTTACTTCGGACTGGGTGAGGCATGGCCCGAACTGGTGCTCAACCTGTTCTACATCGCCTGCTTGGTGATGATCTGGATGTATTTCTTCAACCGGCTCGACGCCTTCAGTTTCAACTACTGGTGTTCTATCTCGGTAGGTATGACGGTGCTGCTGCGCGACATTCTTTTTGCGCCGTCGCTGGCCTATTACGGGCTCCATCTGGTGTGTCTCACGCTCTCGGTGCTGCTGCTCTGCATGCTGACGTTCTTCTATGCCCGCAAAAACTGGAAGAGTTACACCAAACGTAACCTGTGGGCCATCTGCGTCATCGACATGATCATTGCCGCGCTCTACAACCTGGACATCTACTTAGAGCCCATCAGCGAATATACGAACTATATGCTGACGGAGATCTGGATCCGTCCCACCATCACCTACGGCCTCGTGGCCTGCTTCGTGACGGAAGTGGAAAAATTGTAATTAATATAAATATGTCTAACTAAACATTTATTAAACATGAGAACTATCAAATTATGGATGCTTGCCGCCATCCTCATCTGCGGCGCAAATGTATTTACCGCGTGTACCAATGACACAAGTGACAACCCCGCAACCCCCAGCCAACAGGAGTTGGAACAGAGCATTGTTGGTCTGTGGTGGGACGAGTTTGAATATGCCGACGTGACGGAAGCAGGCGTACCCTTCAGTAGGGTGATGCTGGCCGTGAAAGCCGATGCAGACCACACGGGCTGCATCTACCTGGGTGTGTTCGGCGGCGAAAAGGGCAGCGCCCCACTGGCTGTCTATGGCGGTCCTCAGGATGCCGGCTTCACCTGGCGTCTGCTCGCTGACGGCAGTGTGCTGCTTGGTGATCCTGTCACAGGTGAGACCTATACGGTGAACCGTACCCGAGGCGACAACGACGACAGTTATGGCGATGGCATGACCGATGTGACCAGCACGAGCGTGACCTACACCGACAATAGTATGAAGGTGACTAACGACAACTATTCCGGTGAACTTGTCAAGGCCAATGCCGAGAAGGAGGCTGAAATCGAGGAGACACTCTCCACGCTATCGCCCGACCGTCAGGAATTCGAGGCACAACTGTCAAAGATGCTGGCTGAATCACAAAATTACATCAAACTCGAACCGACGATGAGGGCCGCCAATCTGCTGACAGAATTCATCGACCAGTTGAAGATTAGCGCACTGAAGCCACAGTTTACCCAAATCGTCCTCGATGCCATCGGAAAGGGGATGGCAGCCTCACACAATTTCACTGACCAAGGGTTTGAAGAGGCAAAGTGGGCACTGGAGAACTCCAATGTTTCGGAGGCCAATGCCGATGGATTTTTCCTTATGAATGTCGCTGTTGCCTTAAGCCATTGCAACATATCGTTCACTACCGGCAAGGACGTGGCTGACTACGAGAAAATTGAAGACGACGTACTCGTCATCAGTGCCAAGAACGCCACATCGGGTGCCTTGACAAAGGTCAGAATGAAGTTCAGCGGAGCCAACGACGGTGTTATCATCTTCCTTGCCAAATTAGGAGATTATCCCGTTGCCGTCCAGTTCCCACACATGATTGACATGGAACTGCTGCGCTCTGAAACCGGCAACGACGCGGACGAAGAGTCGGTCATGAAGGGACAACTGATGCTGGAAACCACCGACGGCAAGAAATTCCTTTCGCTGAAGCACGGCGAGTGGAAAGGAACGCTCTTCACCGAAGCCAAGAAGGCCGACCGTTACGAGATACCCGCCTGCACACTCTTCCATCATGCCGACCATACGGTGGAGGCAACTGCCAGCATCGGTATCAACGACAAGAAACTGCTGGACATCAAGGTGCAAAACGAAACCAACCCATACACCGACGAGGAACTGGAGCAACTGCGCGAGTTGCGCGACATCGCACCATTATGGAAAGGTGCCTACACACTGCTGAAGGCCTTCAACAGCCGTACCGGCACTGCCGAGATGACCATCACTGAAGACCTCCTGTTCGACATCAAGGTCCTCGACATAGGCAATTGTTTCAAGGCTGTCGGCTATGCCATGAAGAACCGCAGAGAGCAGCCTGAGGTCATCGACCCCTGGACGGATATGCTGAACCAGTCCGTCACCTTCACTGTGACGCAGAAGAGTACCGGCGTGAAGGCCGAAGGCAAGTTCATCACCAGCAACATCGCGGGTGTCAACCTGCCCTCCCTCGCCCTGCGCTTCAAGGGTGAGAGTGACTTCCATCTTATCCATGACCGCATGAATCCGACCGACCGTCAGTACTACGAGGCCCTGCTGAAGGGTTTAGGCGAGCCCATTAATACCCTCAATGCCCTGTTGAAGGTCATTCAGGACAAGGGCGTGGAACTGAAGGAAACTAATTAACATAAAAGACGAATAAAAGCCCCAGGCTGGTGCGGGTTCTTGCGTCTCTTCGGTAGCAAGTGGCAAAACCGAGCGCGACTCCCGCACTGGCCACAACAAAGAAGCAAATGGAATAATAAACGATGATAAAACAAGCAAAACTATGGGTGCTTGTTGCCATCCTAACCATCTGCGGCGGAAGCGTGCTGATGTTCACCGGCTGTCAGAGTGGAGCCGGGAAATCTTCCAGTCCCGAAGCCACCGCCATAATCGTCGCAGCGTCCGAGGCGAAAGACAATGAGAGGGTGCTATCCTTGGCAGACAGTCTGGAAAAGGCAGGAAAGATTTCCCAAGGCGAGAGCAATTACTGGCAAGGCCATGCCTATTACCAGATGGGGCAGCGTGAACAGGCAAAATCCTTATGGCAAGAGGCTATCAAGGTCACGGAAAATTCTACGTCTCCCAACGACCTGGTGTATTATGCCAAGTCGGCCAGTTATCTCACCAGCCAACTTTGCCGTTACGCAGAATATGCCGCTGCCTTGTACACGGCACTCCCTGTCATCAACCGACTGGAGAAGATTGGGTGCGACACCACCAGCGACTATACCAACCTGCTGGTTTTCGCCGGATGCTGCAAGGTTTACTTCGACAAGGAAGACTCCACGGCTACCAACATGCTGGAGAGAGCCTATCGGCTGCACACAGACCATATCCGGCAGAATGCTTCGAAAAAGGCCTATCGCGATGCCATGGCCGGTATCATCAACATCGCCTACATTTGGAACTATGTAAAAGGTTATGAGAAAGGACTGATGTGGGATGAACGCATGGGAGACTTGATGAAGGAATACAAGACGCTATTCGCCGACGACGAAAAATATATCGACAAGCAATGGGCAAGATACTTAATATTCTATGCCACCTCCTTAGAGGGTACGGGCCGTCACGACGAAGCCGAAAGGGCCTACGGGGAATACCTACAGACACGATTCTCGAACACCAGGGAGGGGTGGACTGATGCCAATGACTACCTGACTGTGGCCAACCGATGGGAAGAGGCGGCAGACAACTATTCCTCCATCTTGGAATACCTGCAAAAGGATCTCAGCGTCTATTCATTGGACAACATACAGCGCTACTTGCTGAAGAAGTATCGCGCCCACCAGATGCTGGACCAAGAAGAGTTCATCAATATGACGGCACGGCAGATCTGTGAGGTGCTCGATTCCGCCATCACCAACAACCGGCATCTCGATGCCAGCGAATTACAATCAATCCATGAGAGGGATATGGAGATTGTGGAGGCCGAAGCAAGTTCAGCCCGCCAGCGACAGATTTATACCGGCCTGGTCGTGATGATACTGATTATTGCTTTCACTATATACACAATCTTCCGTCACCGTGCCAATCTTAAACTGCGCAAGGCCCACGAAGAGTTGAAGGTAGCCTACGACCAGTTGGAAGAAACCACCGCTCAGAAGGCTGCGATAGAGAGTGACCTCCGTATTGCCAGCGGCATACAGATGGGTATGCTGCCCACGAAGTTCCCCACCAGAGCCGACCACGACGATGTGCAGCTCTATGCTTCGCTGACCCCCGCCAAGGAGGTGGGCGGCGACCTGTTCGACTTCTATTTCCGCGACGAGAAGTTGTTCTTCTGCATCGGCGACGTGTCGGGCAAGGGTGTGCCGGCCTCGCTATTCATGGCCGTCACCCGTTCTACCTTCCGCACCGTATCGGCCCATGAGTCGATGCCCGACCGCATCGTGACCATCATGAACAAGACGATTGCCGACATGAACAAAAACCACATGTTTGTGACCCTTTTCGTCGGTGTGCTCGACCTGCCCACCAGACGTCTGCGCTACTGCAACGCTGGCCATGACGCTCCGCTGCTCGTCGGTGCAGGTATAGGCGAACTGCCCTGCGACTCGAATATCCCCGTCGGCTTCATGCCCACGTGGAAGTACTCCCTACAGGAGGCGCAGATATTCACCGGCACTACTATCTTCCTCTTCACCGACGGACTGACCGAGGCCATGGATGTCAACAATGCGCAATTCCAGATGGAGCGCATCAACGACGTGGCAAGCCGCGCACTGGCCAACCAACAGCAGGAGCCCCGCCAACTCATCGACCAGATGATCGAGGCCGTCCACCAGTTCGTGGGCGATGCCGAACAGAGCGACGACCTGACGATGATGGCCATACAGTATATCAAGCAGCAGAGTGACGTGACAATGCGGAAGAGCATCGTTCTTTCCAACGACACGCAGGAAGTGCCGCGACTAAATGCCTTTGTAGAAGAGGTTTGCCAGACTGTCGGGTTCGACGATATCGTCACCATGAAGGTCAATGTGGCCATAGAGGAGGCTGTGGTCAATGTGATGAAATATGCCTATCCGTCTGGACATCGTGGCGATGTGACCATAGAGGCTGCCTCAAATGATATACTACTGAAATTCACCATCATTGACAGCGGCAAGCCTTTCGACCCCACCGTTCAGGCTGAAATCGATACTACACTTCCTGCCAAGGAACGGAAAATGGGCGGTCTGGGTATCCACATCATGCGTCAGAATATGGACTCCATGAACTACGAGCGCATGGACAACCTCAACGTGCTGACGCTGAGAAAGAAAATAACTCAAAAACAATAAATATGAGTAAAGTTGAAGATACATTACAATCGCCCGAGCAGATAGCCGACCATCTGCGTGTGACATACGTTCCCACCTATCTGCTGGCTTCGGCGGTCATAGTGCTGTTGGTGGCATTCATCGTCTGGGGCTTCCTGGGCAATGTGAGCGACAAGGCCTACTATTCAGGTGTCGTGTTCCCCGTGCAGGGCACCACCGACATCACCCTGCCCAACAAGGGCATTGTGCGCACAATGCTGGTACATAATGGCGACAGCGTGCGCCAGGGACAGACAGTGGCTATGGTCTCCATCGGCGACAGTCATAGTTTCCTGACCAGCACGGTGAGCGGCCTGGTCATCAGCACCAAAGCAGATAACGAGCCGTTCGAGGCTTTCGACCCTATCGTGAGTGTGGTTGACGGTAATGTCTCTGAAGGACAGTCGCAGCACACCCAACTCATTGCCTACGCCGATAACGAGGCCCAGCGCGACCTACGCATAGGCATGGAGGCCCAGGTGTGGCCTGCCGACGAAAAGCGTGACGAGATAGGCTATGTGCGGGGACGCATCACTCAGGTCGTGCGCTATCCGGCCGATGCCGACGAGGTGCGCCAGACGCTGAAATCGAACATCCTGGCCAAGCGGTTGCTGGAACAGGGCGATGTGGTCTACGAGGTGCGTATCGACCTGCTGCGACTGCCTGAGGACGCCACGCGCTACGACTGGTCGTTCGGCGAGCCAGCCGACGTGAGCATGGGCATTGGCACCTACTGCTCAGTGCTCACCGAGACAAAGCGCTGCAGCATGTTCCAGTATCTGTTTGAGTCGGCACGGACACGCTTCCGTGATTTAGAACTAAAGTTTGAGTAATGAAACAGCAACGACAATCGAAGAAATCCGGACTGTCGATGATGTCGGCTTTCCGCTATTTCCTGAAGGGCAATATGCTTTTTGCCTTTAACGGCCTTGTTGTCCTTGCCATCGATTCCGTAGCCTGCATATTCCCGTCACTATTCCAGAAGGTTTATACTGACAATATCATCACACAGAAGAACCCGGAATGGTTTACCCCACTGATTGTGCTGTATATCCTGTTGTTCGCGATTGAACTCTTGGTCTGGATAGGATTCTCTATTTTACGCCGGAAGAGCCATGCAAGAATCAATATCACCATGTCGTCGAATTTCCTGTGGACGGTACTTAGACTGCCGATGACTCGGCTCACCCAATTTTCACCAGGTGAACTGGCGGCCCGCTATACCACCATCTCAAAGACCTCCCGTCTGATGGACTACACGCTGCCGGCACTGAGCATACTCATCCTGCCCGTTCTCTGCTGTTATATTGTCATGCTATTCAACTGGAAACTGGGACTGCTGGAAATCTTCTCCATTCTGTTGCTTGTTTATGTCATGCGCAGCACTGCCAACAAGCAGAAGAAGAATGCCATGAACCTGGAGGTGACGGAGGCACGATTGCAAAACGTCACGATGACGGGAATGAGTAATCTGGAAACCATCAAGGCCTTGGGCGGCGAGCGGCACTTCTTTTCGCAGTGGGAGAGAACCTATGCACAGTCCCTGAATGCCCGCGTGACCACCATCACCCACAACATCTATCTGAGTGCCCTGCCGGAATTCGTATTGCAGTTTACCGATGGTGTCATACTATGCTTAGGCACTTGGCTCATCCTGCAAGGCGAGATGACACCTGGCATGATCCTGGCCTCCCAGGGACTCATCAATGAGACCATCTATCCCATCATCAGGGCTATTGCCAGCGTACAGACCGCTTTGAGGGTCAACTCGTCTATCCAGCGCATCAAGGAGGTGACCGACTATAACAAGGAATGTACCGACCTGCGCCTGCCTGCCGACGACGAACTGCCCGACGTGGCCAAACTGGCAGGCGAGATAGAGTTGCGCGACGTCACCTTCGGCTACGACCGCAGCCTGCCACCTATCATCGAACATTTTTCACTGAAGATCAAGGCAGGTGAGCGCATTGCCCTTGTAGGTCCATCGGGCTGCGGCAAGAGCACCATATTGAGTCTTGTGTCGGGCCTTTATGAGCCATGGGAGGGTGAGGTGCTGTTCGACGGAAAGCCCCGTAAGGCCATCGACCGCATGACTTTCGTCAACTCTGTCTCTGTGATCAATCAGGACGTAACGCTCTTCGAGGGCACCATTGCCGACAATGTGAAGATGTGGGATGAGTCAATAGAAGACTTTGCCATGGTTGTGGCCTGCAACAATGCACAGATACACCAGGAAATCATGGAACGCCCCGGGGCTTATCAAGGTGCTGTCACTGAGCGCGGCAAGAACTTCAGCGGCGGACAGCGCCAACGTATCGAGATAGCCACCGCACTGGCCAAGGAGCCCACTATCCTGCTAATGGACGAGGGCACCTCTGCCCTGGATCCTGAGACGGAAGCCAAGGTGATACAACATCTATATCACGAGGGTATGACCATGATTATGATTGCCCACCGACTGGAGACCATCGCCCAATGCGAGCAGATTTATGTGGTAGAACACGGACGCATCACCCAGCACGGCACCCACGACGAGTTGCGGCAAATGGACGGCCTGTATAGTAACCTTTTAAAATACGCCTGACACCATGAAAATAAGTCTTCTACATAAACAGTTGTTCCAGCGCATGGATGGTGATCGCAAGGCGATGAGTCAGGCGCGGGACATACTGCGTGCCATGATAGACCGGAAACTATGGAAGCAGATGCAGACGACCGTAGATTTGCCATCGGACATCGAGCAGATAGAGACATTGTTAGACCGCTATAACATTTTCTACCGCTACATTACGCTGACCGACCGTTGGTGGTCGCGCTGTACGGGCTATATGATGGGATTTATGGCCGACGACGACACGCCCGTCACACTCGTTCCCGGCTTTACAGATTATACGTTCACCCATCCGAAGACAGGCAAACTCATGATGGCCAGCAAAAGTGCCGACCTACTGAAGCAGGAGGCACTGATAGCCTGCTTCCCTTTTGAAGAAGGAAAACTGACAGTCAAGTCCATCATGCGCTATGCCATCAGTTGTCTTTGTTTATATGACTTGTTGTACTGCCTGATGGCTTGTGTAGGCGTTGCACTGTTGACGATGTTTACACCATACGTGTGTAAACTGATCTTTTCGGAAGTGATCCCTTCAGGTGAAGCCAGCCAACTTGTTCCCATTGCAACACTACTCTTCAGTGCTGCCGTCGGACTGACGATGGTGCAGATAGCCCGCAACTTGGTGGTGGTACGCATCAAGGACAAGGTGGAATATACGCTGCAGACGGCCATGATGTCGCGCCTGCTGCTGTTGCCGGCCACGTTTGCCAAGCAGTTCACGCCAGGCGACCTCTCCAACCGTCTGCTGTCGTTGTCGCGCGTCAGTTCCAACCTGACGGCCAACTTCCTATCGACGCTCCTCACCTTCCTGTTCTCTGCCATCATGTTCGTACAGTTCTTCATCTATGGTGGCCCGCTGCTCTTCACAGGCTTGGTTGTCATCATCATACAATTGGTGGCTATCATGCTGGAGTACTACTATACAAAGAAGGTGCAGTTAAGCGTGAATGCCAGCAGTTCACACCTCATAGGCACGCTGTTTTCCTTGTTTTCAGGTATCCATAAAATCAAGACCAGCGGGGCTGAGTTCCGGGCCTTCCATCAATGGGCAAAGGCCTATGCCCCCACAGAGGTATATGGCAGCCGCCAGCCTTTGGCTAGTTTCTATGTGACTGGTGTCAGTTATTGTCTCAAATTCCTGCCTATGATTGTTACGATGTGGGCTGCATGGCACTACGGTTTGGTACTCTCCGACTATATCGCCTATTGTGCCGTCTTAGGGATCGTCTGCAAGGCCGTATCTCAATTGCAAGGCATTACGAAAATGGTGTCACGCCTACTGCCGGAGATAAGGCTCTGTAGTCCCATATTTGCTGCAGGGACTGAGGATAGGGAGGAGGCCCATGTCGTCAAGAACATCACGGGTCGGGTGGATATACGCGGCATGAAGTTCCGCTATGCCGACGACATGCCCCTGCTGTTCGACGGACTCAACCTGAGCATCAACAGAGGTGACTATGTGGCCCTTGTCGGAAACTCGGGCTGCGGCAAGAGCACCCTGATGCGACTGATGCTGGGATTGGAGCATCCGCAGGCAGGCTCCATCTTCTATGACCAGTACGCCCTGAGTGACATCAACCTGCGTAGCCTGAGACAGTTCTGTATAGGTGTCTGCATGCAGGACGGCCAACTCGTTGAGGGCACCATCCGCGACAACATCATCTTCAACGATCCGAAACTGACTGATGACGATGCCTGGGAGGCTGCGCGTATGGCCGCACTCGACAACGACATCCGCCAGTTCCCCTTAGGCATGGATACGCCTATTAGTGTCGATGGCAAGGGTGTGTCGGGCGGACAGCGGCAGCGCATACTCATTGCACGGGCATTAGTAAGAAAGCCCAAGGTACTCTTCCTCGACGAGGCCACATCGGCACTCGACAACATCAGCCAGCACATCGTCGTCGAGAATCTGGCCAAACTGAGATGTACGCGCATCGTCATAGCCCACCGACTGAGCACCATCCAGCAGTGTAACCGCATTATTGTGCTGAAGGATGGCCGCGTAGCAGCCGACGGCAACTTTGAGCAACTCAAGGCGCAGGGCTATTTTTCAAACGATAAAATATAAGAGGATATGAAGAATAGGATCAATATACGTATCCTGACAGGTCTAACACTGTTCAGTATGCTTCCTCTGCGTAGCATGGGGCAGACTTCGCTGACATTGGACGAGGTGATACGGCTGTCACAAGACAGTGCCATCACCGCCTTCCAAAGCCAGCAGGAATACCGTAGCCGGCAGGCTTCGTACGAGGCTTTTGAGGCATTGCGCAAACCACAACTTTCGTTGAAGGTGGTGCCCAACTACTCCCGCATCGTCAGCGACCCCAGCCGCGATTACGTTTATTTACGCAACTACGACATCTTCTCTACCTCGGCTCAGGTAAGGCTCAGTCAGAAGGTGCTGTCCTTTGGCGGTGAAGCCTTTATAGGTTCGCAGGCCATTTGGAGTGAGTTCTTCCGCGAAGAGGCGTCAGGCCACCCGCGTCAGTTCGTGGCCAGTCCGCTGTTGGTAGGCTATAGTCATACCCTGCTGGGCTACAATCCCTTCCGTTGGGAGAAACAGGTGGAGGATCAGCAGTTAAAAGCCGCACGCCAGCAGCATGAGTACAATCTGCGATGCATTGCCGAGGAGGCTGCCGTACGCTACTTCCGCCTGGCACGCCAGCAGCGGATGTTGCAGATGCGCCAGGAGGAACTGCGGATGAACGACACCCTTCTGGCCATTGCCCGCGAGAAAGCCACCATCGCTATTGTCACGCTGGCAGAACTGCACGCTATAGAGGTGCAGCAACAGAATGCTGCCAACCAACTGGAAGTGACGCGTCAGGATGAGTTGAAGGCAAGGACAGAACTGGCATCCCTGCTACGAATGGATCTGCCGTCTTCCGACCAGACCTTGCTGACGATACCCGACCTCCCGCCTCTTGTCGGCTATACGCCCGAGGAGGCTGCCATGCTTGCCAAGTCCAACAATCCTGCCTACCAGCAACGGTTGGCGGAACTGACCGAAGCCCGCCATCAGGAAGACAAGGCACGCAAGGAACGGGGCATCAACGTCGGGCTTGACATCAACCTGGGCCTGCAGCAAGTCAGTACGACACTCGGCAGTGCCTATAAGAACCAACAGTTGTATGCTTTAGGAGCCGTGCAGGTCACGATACCGTTGATGGATCATGGTGCTGCCAAAAAGCGTCATGCTGCAGCAACGGCATGGGAGGAGCGTCAGGAATCGGCACTACAAGAGACAGAGCGCCTGTTGGTGGAAGACGCCACCGTGACCCTGCAGAAACTGCAATCCTGCAGGATGATGCTTGCCAGCACCGGGCAGACCGTAAAGTTGGCTGAAGAGGCGTTTAACGAGGCTGCCGACAACTATGCCAACGGCCTCTGCGACATCAACACCTACACCCTGGCACAGAGCAGATGGGCTACGGCCTACAACAACTATCTGACTGCCTTGGAAGAATTCTGGACTACCCACTATCATCTGCAAACACTCATACGATATGAATAAATACATACATTTTTCAATCTCTGTCTTCATTATCGTTTTCGTCACCGCATGTCAGTCGAAAACAGAAGTTCAGCCTGCCTCGCAGCCGACAGATACGCTGGTTGTGAAACCGGCAAAAACCGCCTCACAACAGCAGGCTCTGAATTATTCAACGGCCAATAAAGGCAATATAGAGGCAGTACGGGAAATCCCTGTCTTTAGCCGTATGGCGGAACAAATCGTCATGTTCGGCATAGAGAAGACAGGACAGCGTGTCAAGAAAGGTCAGGTCGTAGCACGCTTGAGCGACGCTGCCCTGCGTGAAAAAATCCTTCACAGCCGCGCCAAGTTGGAGAAGGCCGAATTCCAGTATCAGGCTATCCTGATGGGGCAGGGCTATAAGCACGACCATCTGGATGCGGCACCGGAAAAAATAAAGCAACTGGCTCGTATCAACAGTGGCTATAACGAAGCAAAAGCCGAGTTACACGAGTTGGAACACCAGTTGTCCTATTGCGTCATTACTGCACCTGTCTCCGGTGCTGTCTCGCAGATTAAGAACACGCTCTACGGTGCTGCCC
Organism: Prevotella sp.; assembly: GCA_017551005.1. Classification (GTDB taxonomy): domain Bacteria; phylum Bacteroidota; class Bacteroidia; order Bacteroidales; family Bacteroidaceae; genus Prevotella. The sequence goes on along the minus strand of JAFZNI010000327.1, from coordinate 22,458 downwards.
TGCCTGGTGAGGCTCTCTTCTACATTGTGGATACTGAACATTTGAAGGTGACTTTCGACGTGCTTGAAAATGAACTGGCGAAATACCAGATGGGAGCCAGTCTCTCCGTCTCTACCGTTGCCTACCCCTCTGAACAGCATTCGGCGACCGTTTCTGCCATCAGCCCAGTCATCGACGGCAATGGCATGGTACATATCGAAGCAACGCTGGCACCACACCCGCATCTGATGCCTGGCATGACAGCATTCATTACTATAGTAAAATAATTAACATCTAAAATATCAAGATTATGAACGTAACAATTCAAGAACAGGACGGCAACTTAGTTGCCATTCTGAAGGGCAATCTCAACACAGCAGTTGCCGCTGAAACCGAAAAGGCAATGAATCCACTGAACGACGTGGAGGGTAAGGACATTATCATCGACTGCACCGACCTGGAGTATATTTCGTCGGCTGGTCTTCGCATCTTCCTTGGCATCCTGCAGAATGTCGAGGAAAAGGGCGTGCATGTCTATATCAAGGGGGCCAACGATGCCGTCAATGATGTCTTCACCATCACGGGTTTCAGCAATATCTTCGAATTCATATAAGCCGTTTCTTACAATAACAGCAAATATGACAGAGACTAAGATTTATATTGGGCTGAACGATGCCGCTACCAAACATCAGGTACATCTCACGGAGTTGTACGTTAAGGTTATGAAGCATGTCTGCCAGAGTTATCATGTCTCGTTCTCGTTTATCGTCACAGAAGGCGGATATTTCCACGGAAACGGCGATTATGTACAGGAGAAGACGCTTGTCCTTTCGCTGATAGACCCGGAAGCAGGAGTTGCCGAAACCATTGCAAAAGAACTCTGCGCCTTTTTCCATCAGGAAAGAGTCTTGGTGACGGAGAATCCGATTAGTGCATATTATGTCAAAGACGACCTGTTAGTAAAAAAGAATAAACAACAATGAAAAGAATGATACAATGGAGCCTCGCTGTGCTCGTTTGCGGCGCAACGGTGCTGACGGCATGCACGTCGAACGAGGATAATGCTGGGACGAAGGATGATGGCCACGCCAAGAAGGCACTGCTGATTGTTCTCGACGGTTGGGGCATCGGGGACAAGAGCCAAGGAGACGTGATTGCACGGACTGCCACGCCTTACATAGACTTCCTGAAGACCAACTATCCGCACACTGAGTTGCAGGCCTCGGGCGAGTACGTGGGACTGCCCGACGGACAGATGGGAAACTCGGAGACGGGCCATCTGAACATTGGTGCCGGACGTATCGTCTATCAGGACCTGGTGAAGATCAACCACGCCTGTGCCGACAATTCCATCCTAGAGAACCCGGAGATCAAGTCAGCATACAACTATGCCAAGGCCAGCGGCAAGAGCCTGCATCTGATGGGCCTGACGTCAACGGGCGGCGTCCACGCGTCGCTGGACCATTTGGTGAAACTCATCGACATCGCCAAGATGTACGACATCCAGAACTGCTACGTCCACTGTTTTATGGACGGCCGTGACACAGATCCGAGGGCGGGCAAGGGTTTTATTGCTGACGTGCAGCAGCATATCGACGAGACGGGCACAGGTGCCATCGCCACTGTCATCGGACGCTTCTACGCCATGGACCGCGACAAGAACTGGGACCGCATTAAGTTGGCCTACGACCTGCTCGTCAGCGGTAAGGGGCGCGAGGTGAACGATATGGTGGCGGGCGTACAGTCGTGCTACGACAGCCATACGGAGGAAAACAAGAATACCGACGAGTTCATGGAGCCGCTCGTCAACGGCAACATCGACGGCCGCATCAAGGAAGGAGACGTGGTCATCTTCTTTAATTTCCGCAGCGACCGCGCCAAGGAACTGACCGTCGTACTCACGCAGCAGGACATGCCGGAGCAGGGCATGACGACCATCCCCAACCTGCAGTACTACTGCATGACGCCCTACGACGATGCCTTTACGGGCGTACACATCCTCTTCCCCAAAGACAACCTGAACAATACCCTCGGCGAATACATCGCCAGTGTGGGGCTGAAGCAGTTGCACATCGCCGAGACCGAGAAATATGCCCACGTCACCTCGTTCATCAATGGCGGGCGCGAGGAACCGTTCCTGGGCGAAGACCGCATCCTGGTCGCCTCGCCCAAGGTGGCCACCTACGACTTGAAGCCCGAAATGTCGGCCTTCGAGGTGAAGGACAAACTCGTCGAGGCCCTCAAGACCGACAAATACGACTGGATTGTGGTGAATTTCGCCAACGCCGACATGGTGGGTCACACGGGTGTCTATACTGCCATCGAACAGGCTGTGAAGGTGATTGACCAGTGCCTGAACGAAGTCGTAGAGACGGCCAAGGCGATGGGCTACGAGACCATCATCACCGCCGATCACGGCAACGCCGACCATGCCCTCAATGCCGACGGCACACCCAACACCACCCACTCCGTCAACCCCGTCCCCTTCATCTACGTAACAGAGAACAAGAACGTGACGGTGCGCAGCGGCATCCTGGCCGACGTGGCTCCCTCCGTGCTCCACATCATGGGCCTGCAACAGCCCAAGGAAATGACCGGCCAGTGCCTAATAGACGAATAAAACAATATGATTATGAATACTTACGAAACCATTAATCTGAACGATTATGTTCAGACAGGCGAGGGCGGGACAGCCCTTACCTACACACATAAAACGCGCCCCACGATGGCCAAACTCTTTAATCCTGGTAATGAGGCCGAGTTGGCAGAAAAGGAATTCCTGACCGCCCGAGCCGTCTTCGAGATGGGCATACCAACGCCTGAACCTCTCCAGTTAGTAACCGATGGTCAGCGCCGAGGTGTGGAATACGAACTGATTAGGAATAAGCGCTCGTTTACGCGCATCATCTCGCAGGAGCCGGAAAGACTGGAGGAGATTTCGCTGGCTTTCGCCCGTATGGCTCGGGAACTGCACACAAAGAAGGCCGATACGTCGCGCTTCACGTCCATAAAGGAGACGCTCCGCCGCTTCTATCAGGAGAAGGACGACAGGGTGACGGAAGAATATAAGGAACGCGCGCTGAACTTCATCGACAAGACTCCCGATGCCAACACTTGCCTGCACGGCGACCTGCATATCGGCAATGTCATCACCGACGGACAGCGCAACCTCTGGATTGACCTGGGTCAGTTCTGTTATGGCGAGCCGGAGTGGGACTTGGGGTGGATGTGGACCATCTGCAACCGAATGGACGGCAAGCGAACCGACTTCATCCTCCATGTTACCCCTGAGTCGCTTAAAGCCCACTGGAACATCTTCCTCGCTGCCTACTTGGGAACGGACGATAAGACAACCATTGGTAATTATACCAAGCGAATCATGGCTTACTATGCCGTCAGACTGCCCTATATGGTAGATATGCAGGTGCAGGGCCGTCTCCCCGAAGAAGCCCTACAGCAACTGCCGAAGGTCATCGGATAAAATAGTAGAGTAAATCAATTTTTTGGGGAAATTACGCGGCGTATGGCAAAAAAGTTGTATATTTGCACCCAGAATATCAATCGTACAAGCAAATAAGACAATGAAAAAGTTATCAATCCTCGCTGTAGTATTCGCAGCAATTGTTTTCACAGGATGCGGCAACAAGACCGCACAGAACGCAGAGTCGGTTGACTCTACGAAGAGTTTCGAACAGTCTCAGATTGAGGCCAACATCAAGATGCAAATCGACAGCATCGCCGTTGAGTTCAGCAAGATTGACCAGCCCCCCTTCTTCAAGACCACCAAGGACGGCATCCAGATCACCGAGGAAGGAAAACTGGTTAAGCCCGACTATCTGCTGGCTGCCAATGTGGCTGAAGAGGCTACTACCCTCGCTGAGAAGTATCGCGTAATGACCGCCCTCAGCATTGACAAGAAAGTTGCCGAACTCTATGAGATGCCTACAGGAGACTATGAGAAGGCCATCGGCAAACTGGCTGCCGAAATCAACGACCCATCTTTCAAGGTCATCGAGAACCCAGGTGCCGTCTTTGAGACCACATCAGCCCTCTATGAAGAGATGGAGAAGAACGGTCGTATCAACTACTTCTGGCAGATTGCCGCTGTCGCTCTCGTTGAGCAACTCAACGTGATCAGCCAAACTCAGGATCAGTTCCTGACTCCCTTTACAGATGAGACTGCTGCCAACGTCACCTACCGTATCATTTTGATTCTGGATGCTGTCAACCGTCTGTCTCAGTACGACCCCGAGATCAAGCCCGTAGCAGAGGCTATTGCACCCCTCGACGCTCTCAATGCCACCACCGTTGCCGAAATGAGCGAGCAGATGACAAATATGAAGGATAAGATCGATGCAGCCCGCAAGGCTCTTATCAAGTAGGAATCAAGAATGAGTAAAGTTAAGTTATGGTTGTTTGCCGCCATCCTGACAATCAGCGGCACAAGTGTGCTGACATCGTGCGACAATGAAGATAACGTCAGCCAGGTGGTTCAGCCCGCGAAGGAGTACTTCACACTGTGGAACCAATGCGAGGCGCTGACGGCGCTGCAGGACTATGTGAAGGACGTGACGAATCCCGCCTCTCCGAACTTCATCAAGGAGGAAGACCGCATCGCCACGTTCGACATGGACGGCACGTTCATCGGCGAACTCTACCCGTCGTACTTCGAGTATAATTTGCTGGAGTACCGTGCGCTGGACGATCCTGCGTATAAGGATATCGCCCCCGAGGACGTGAGGGAGACGGCGCAGGAGATACGCGATTTCGTGCGCAACGGTAAGAAACTGCCCGACCACTTCGACATGAAGCACGCCTACGCGGCCGCGAAGGCTTACAGCGGCATGACGCTGGCCCAGTTCGACGCCTACGTCAAGGCCTACGCCCAGCAGCCTGCCAACGGTTTCATGGGCATGACCTACGGCCAGAGTTTCTACAAGCCCATGTTGGAGGTGTTCGACTATCTGAAGGCCAACGGCTTCACGTATTACGTCGTCAGCGGCTCCGACCGCTTCATCTGTCGTGCACTGGTGGAGAGCATCGGCATCGAGCCTAACCGCGTCATCGGCATGGATGTGAAACTTATGTCCTCCAGTCAGGGCACAGAGGTTGGCGTCGATTATACCATGAGCCAGAAGGAAGACCTCGTGCGCACCGACGAACTCATCATCAAGAACCTGAAGACGAACAAGGTGCTGCAGATTTCGCAGGAGATAGGCAAGGTGCCTGTGCTGTCGTTCGGCAACAGCAGCGGTGACTGCGCCATGCACAACTACTGCATGGGCAATAAGACATACAAGACCGCCACATTTATGCTCGTGGCCGACGATGATGCCCGCGACCATGCCGACCTCGCAGAGGGTGCAAGGCGTGAGGCAAAATGGCGGGAGGCCGGATACCATATCATCTCGATGAAGAATGACTTTAAGACCATCTATGGCGACGGCGTGGTGAAGACCGACTTCACTTTTAACATTTTGAAGTAGTAGACTATGAGTAAGCGAATGAATATCTATGAGGAAGCCAGCCGTTGTCTGCTGTGCCAAGACGCGCCCTGTACCAAGGCCTGCAAGACGGGCGACCCTGCACGGGCCATCCGTGCTATCCGTTTTGACAACCACAAGCCCGCCCTGCAATGGGTGAAGGACTGTAGCGATGCTGACCTGGAACGGGCAGAACAGGCTTGCATCCACTACAATTGGCCTATCCGCATCAAGGAGATGCTGCGCAGCATCCATCCAGACGATGTGGACGACAGCCATTATCCCAATCTGACCATCGACTTCTGTGGTATCAAGTGTGAGAATCCATTCTTCCTGGCCTCGTCGGCGGTGTGTACCAACTACGAGATGGTGGCGCGCGCCTTCGATGCCGGCTGGGCAGGCGTATTCTATAAGACCATCTGCTTGCAGGAGATCAAGGAGGTGTCGCCCCGTTTCGATGCCATGCACAACAATGCCACTCATGGCGACTTCTACGGTTTCCGCAATATGGAGCAACTGAGCGAGAACCCTGTGGAGGAGGACTTCGACATTCTACATGAACTGAAAAAGAACTACCCCTCTAAGGTGGTCGTCGCATCCATCATGGGACAGACCGAGGATGAGTGGATCAGGCTGGCGAAGATGGCCGAAGAGGCGGGCTGTGACGCCGTGGAACTGAACTTCTCATGTCCGCAGATGAAGCACAAGGGCATGGGCAGCGACGTGGGTCAGAGTCCTGAACTTGTAAAGACCTATACGGCCTGTGTCAAAAACAGCGTGAAGATACCTGTCATTCCGAAGATGACGCCCAACATCACCCATATTGCCGAACCCGCTGCCGCCTGCGTGGAGGCCGGTGCCGATGCCATCTCGGCCATCAACACCATTAAATCGGTAACGATGACCTTCGACTCGGAGGTTTCCGGACAACGCACCATCTCCGGTTACTCGGGCCGTGCCGTGCGCCCCATCGCTTTGCGTCACATCCTGGAACTTGCCCAGATGAGAAATAATGCACAATGCACAATGCATAATGCACAATTTGAATTGAGTGGTATTGGTGGCATTGAGACGTGGCGCGATGCCCTGGAATTCATCCAACTGGGCTGTAGCAACGTGCAGGTATGTACGGCTGTGATGCAGTATGGCTATCGCATCATCGACGACCTCATACTCGGTCTGCAGCGCTATATGGCCAAGCGCGGTGTCACCCGGCTCAGTGAACTCGTGGGCGAAAGGTTGGAGAAGTTCCTGAACCCCGACCATCTGGACCGCGACACCATCATTTATCCGAAGTTTGACAAGGAACTGTGTATCGGCTGTGGCCGCTGCGAGGTGTCGTGCAGCGACGGCGGTCATCAGGCCATCGTCTTCGATAAGGAGACCCGCCGACCCCGTCTGGTGGGTACCAAATGCGTCGGCTGTCATCTCTGCCGTCTCGTCTGTCCGGCAGGCGCTATCGGTGTAACAAAGCGCATCCCCAGAAAAAATTGAAGAATTGAAGACAATGTGAAGGGATAACCCCGATACCTACTTCACTTTCCCTGTCAGGAAGTTGGCGAAGATGCGGGCGGCGGATTCCACTTTGGCGGCGCAGGGACGGCTTTTGTAGTATTCGGCGGTGCGGGCAGAGGCGACGTAACTGCATGGGGCCTTCTCGTAGCCTTTCAATCCGAGGATTTCCGCACAGATGAGGCTACCGTTCTGCTGGCGTGACTCCTCCAGCAGTTCCTGTACAACCTTGTAGCAGGCCGACTTCCCTTCACGGTCTGAGCCCTCCGTCTGTCCGCAATGCAGACCGACAAGCATTACAATGCCTGATACGGCTCCGCACATCATCCTCATCCTGCCGACGCCTCCTCCAAAACCGGCTGCAATCTTCTTGGCCAGTATGTCGTCCAGTCCGTAAAGGTCTGCAAAGGCTGCGACGACACTCTGGCAACAGCCGTAGCCTGCCATAAAATTCTCTACGGCACGTGCCACGCGTTCATCCAGTTGCTGTTCAGTAAGTCCTGTCATATCGTACTATTCCTTTTGACGTTTGAATTCGAGAATCTTGGGGAGTTTCTGCCACTTGCTGTTCTTGGGCACTTTGAGGGTGGAGCCTTTCTCCTGTTTCAGGATATAGGTGGAATCGTTCTTCACGGTGAGGGTGGCGGTGAGGTCTTCGGAACCGTAGTCGTTGATGAGGGAGAGGGTAGCCATCTTGCTGTTATTGATCTTGGCAGCGGTGATGACCCAGCAGAAGGAGTTGTGCTTCTTGCCGAGATAGCCTGGCAGCGCTCCGTAGAGTTCCTGTCCAGGCACTTCGACATCCTCATCGTAGAGGTTGATCTTCAAATATACCTCATACTCATTATTATATATGTACGCGCGGAAAGGGGTAGGGGATTGCACATCCTGCGCAACTGTTGGTAGGACTGCAACAATAGTGGAAAGTATGAAGAGCAATTTTCTCATGTTCGTATGATTTGGGGGCAAAGATACCAAATCTAAATCAATAAATCTATGATAATGAAGAAAATATGCAGAAAAACTATCTTTTTTTTAGAAATATTTAAGTACCTTTGCACCGTTTATAATTATAACGCATGACAGATAGGCTTTTGAAACCCGACTACATTTTCGAGTCAAGTTGGGAAGTATGCAACAAAGTAGGAGGAATCTATACAGTCCTTTCGACGCGTGCCAAGACCCTGCAAGAGGCACATCAGGATCGGGTGATTTTTATCGGTCCAGGTCTGTGGAAGCGCGAGGACGATAACTACACGAAGGAGGAAAGTCCCTATTTCAGGGAAGACAGCGCTCTCTTTGCCGAGTGGCAGTGGGAGGCAAAGCAGAACGGACTTCATGTAAGGGTGGGGCGCTGGACGGTGCCGGGAGAACCTATCGCCATCCTTGTTGACTTTGTGCCGTTCTTCGAAAAGAAGAATGAGATATACGGTTGGCTGTGGGAGCACTACCAGGTAGACTCGCTGCACGCCTATGGCGACTACGACGAGGCTTCGATGTTCTCGTATGCCGCCGCCTTAGTGGTGGAGAGTTTCTATCATTTTTATATAGGAGTCAGGCGTCAGGAGTCAGGAGAGACGAAGGTCATCTATCATGCTAATGAGTGGATGTGTGGCTTGGGCGCACTCTACATCAACAATAAACTGCCTCAGATCGGTACCATCTTCACTACCCATGCCACCAGCATCGGACGTAGTATTGCCGGAAATATGAAACCCCTCTACGACTACCTGTTTGCCTATAATGGTGACCAGATGGCTGGAGAACTGAATATGCAGAGTAAGCACTCCATCGAGAAGCAGACCGCGTGGAATGTGGATTGCTTTACTACGGTGAGTGACATCACTGCCAAGGAATGTGTGGAACTGCTCGACAAACCCGTAGATGTAGTACTGCCTAATGGCTTCGACAATAGTTTCGTGCCGAAGGCATCGCAGTTTACGAAGAAGCGCAAGGCAGCCCGCAAGCGTCTGCTCGACGTGGCAAATGCCCTGTTGGGTGAGAGTCTCGACGACGACACGCTGATCATCTCGACCTCAGGTCGCTATGAGTTCCGCAACAAGGGTATCGATGTGTTTGTGGAAGCCATGAACCGCCTGTTGCGCGACAAGGACCTGAAGAAAAAGGTAGTGGCATTCATCGAAGTGCCCGGATGGGTGGGAGAGCCCCGAAAGGATTTGCAGGAACGTCTGTCAAGCGGTAAGACATTCGATACACCCCTCGAAGTGCCTCAGGTGACGCACTGGTTGCACAATATGAGTCACGACAATGTGCTGGGTATGTTGAAATACTACGATATGCACAACCGTAAGGATGAGCAGGTGAAGGTGATCTTCCTGCCCTGTTACCTCGACGGCAAGGATGGTATCCTGAATATGACCTATTATGATATCGTATTAGGCAACGACCTCTGCATCTATCCCTCGTACTACGAGCCATGGGGTTACACCCCGTTGGAGGCTGTGGCCTTCAAGGTGCCTTGCATCACCACCGATCTGGCAGGCTTTGGACTCTGGGCCAACAGTGTGTTCGGACATAACGGTGAGATAGAGGACGGTGTGAAGGTGATTCACCGCACGGACTACAACTACTCCGAGGTGGCCGATATCATCAAGGACACTGTTGCTGAGTTTTCAGATTTCACAAAGAAACAGGTGGAGGATTGTCGCAAGAAAGCCGAGGCCCTGTCGAAGAAAGCCCTTTGGAGTGAGTTCATCAAGTACTATTATGAGGCTTATGACATTGCCCTCCGCAAGGCGGAAGAACGTTTTAGCCCCCTAAGATAGGGGGCCGTAGGGGTATGAACAGACAACAATAAATATAATAATCAGTGGGGCGAAGAACGCTCGTTCAGACCCCCATCCCCCTAACTTAGGGGGCTAATAAATTATAAAGTTATGAAAATTAAAGCAGATTACGCAAATGTTCCGTCATGGAAAGTGCTGACCGTGAAGGCCACGCTTCCTGAGGAATTGAAGTGTTTGGACGAGATTGCCCACAATATGTGGTGGGTATGGAACTACGAGGCCCGTGACTTGTTCCGTGACCTCGACCCTGATTTGTATCACGATGTGAAGCACAACCCTGTGATGCTGCTCGAACGTCTTAGTTTTGCCCGTAAAGAAGAGATTCTGAAAGATAGGGCGCTGATGAAGCGCATCAAGAACGTGTACGACTTGTTCCGCAAGTATATGGATGTGAAGCCCGACACGAAGCGTCCGTCAGTAGCCTACTTCTGTATGGAGTACGGTATTCACTCTGCCCTGAAAATCTATTCAGGCGGTCTTGGTATGCTGGCCGGTGACTATGTGAAGGAGGCTTCTGACTCCAACGTTGATATGTGTGCCGTCGGTTTCCTCTATCGTTTCGGTTATTTCACACAGAGTCTGTCGATTGACGGACAGCAGATTGCCAACTACGAGACACAGAACTTCAGCAGTCTGCCCATTGAGCGCCAACTTGACAGTGAGGGTAATCCCCTTGTCATCGACGTGCCTTACACCAATTACCAGGTGCATGCCTACGTATGGCGTGTGAATGTGGGTCGTGTGAAACTCTATCTGCTCGATACCGACAACGAGATGAACTCCGATTTCGACAAGCCAATCACCCACAGCCTTTATGGCGGCGACTGGGAGAATCGTCTGAAACAGGAGATTCTGCTCGGTATCGGTGGTATGCTGCTGTTGAAGAAACTCGGTATCAAGAAGGATATCTATCATTGCAACGAAGGTCATGCCGCCCTCTGCAACCTACAGCGCCTGTGCGACTATATCGAGGAAGGTCTGACCTTCAACCAGGCTTTGGAACTGGTTCGTGCCAGCGGTCTCTATACCGTACACACTCCAGTACCTGCAGGTCACGACTACTTCGAGGAGGGTCTGTTTGGCAAGTATATGGGTGGCTATCCCCAGAAACTCGGCATCTCTTGGGACGAGTTCATTGGCATGGGTCGTACGAACCCCGACGACAAGGGCGAGAAGTTCTGTATGTCGACCTTCGCCTGCAACACTTGTCAGGAAGTCAATGGCGTGTCGATGCTTCATGGATGGGTATCGCAGAAGATGTTCGCTCCCATCTGGAACGGCTATTATCCTGAGGAGAACCATGTGGGCTACGTGACCAACGGTGTTCACTTCCCCACCTGGTGTGCCACGGAGTGGCGCAAGATCTATGCCAAGTACTTCGATGAGAAGCATCTGAGCGACCAGTCGAACGAGGAGATCTGGCATGGCATCTACAATTGTCCTGACGAGGAGATCTGGGAGACTCGTATGACCTTGAAGAAAAAACTCTTTGAGTATATCAAGGAACAGTTCCGCGAGACCTGGCTGAAGAATCAGGGCGATCCCTCGCGTGTGGTTAATCTTCTTGGTAAGTTCAACCCCGATGCGCTGGTGATTGGCTTCTGTCGTCGTTTTGCCACTTATAAGCGTGCGCACCTGCTGTTTACTGATCTCGATCGTCTCAGCAAGATCGTGAACGATCCAGAACATCCCGTTGTCTTCCTCTTTGCCGGTAAGGCTCACCCCGCTGATGGTGCTGGACAGGGCTTGATCAAGAAGATCTTCGAGATCTCCCAGCGTCCTGAGTTTGTTGGTAAGGTGATCTTCTTGGAAGACTACGACTTCCTGCTGGCTCGTCGTCTCGTCTCAGGTGTTGACATCTGGATGAACACGCCGACACGTCCGTTGGAGGCTTCAGGTACCTCCGGTGAGAAGGCTGAGATGAACGGTGTCGTGAACCTCTCCGTGAAGGATGGCTGGTGGCTGGAAGGCTATCGTGAGGGTGCCGGATGGGCCCTGACCGAGAAGCGTACCTACCAGAACCAGGGTTTCCAGGATCAACTCGATGCTGCTACCATTTATAATCTTCTGGAGAATGAAATTGTTCCTCTGTATTATAACAAGGATAAGAAGGGCATCTCTAAGGGTTGGATCAAGGTCATCAAGAACTCTATCGCCCAGATTGCGCCTCACTATACAATGAAGCGCCAACTCGACGACTACTATTCCAAGTTCTACGAGAAGCAGACCAAGCGTTTCAAGCAACTCTCCAAGGACGACAACCGTCTGGCCAAGGAGATTGCCCAGTGGAAAGAGGCCGTTGTCGAACGCTGGGATGCCATCAGCGTGGTAAGTGCCGAGTCTACGGCTCCTGCCTCCGGTCTGCATCTGACAGGTGAGGAATACACCCTGCGTTATGTCATCAACGAGCAGGGTCTCGATGATGCCGTTGCCTTGGAGAAGGTCAATATCGCTACCGATGCCAATGGTGAGGATCATGTCTTCTCTGTCGAGCCGCTGAAGATGGTGAAGCAGGAAGGCAACAACTATACCTTCGAGGCCGTTCACTCGCCCCGTCAGGCAGGTCAGTACAAGAGTGCCGTCCGTATGTATCCGAAGAACAAGTATCTGCCCCACCGTCAGGACTTCTGCTACGTGAAGTGGCTGGAACTCCCGTATGCTGGCTGACAGATAAGATAGTATGAAAAGAATAATCCCTCATCCGTTTGGATGGGGGATTACTTTTTATTCAACCTGATAGTTTTCGCGAATATACTTTCCCAAGTCGTTGTCCTTGTTCCGTTCGGCACAGTTTTGGATGGCCTCTTTCATCCGCCGCTCTATGCTGTCGATATCGTGCAGCAGGGCTTTTTGTGTTTCCTCCGTGGTGTGTGGACTCTGTTGGATGACACCTACCAGGTTCGAGATTTTCTTCGAGCACTCGGCGATGGTGTCGTTTAGCGCCTTCCATTCCTGAGCCTGCTGAACCTGCGAGTTCTGGCAGCCTACAGCCGTCAGGCTGAGCATAGCCAGCACAAGGAACTTAGATGAGGTAGAGGTCACTGATGCTTTGGTTATTGATGACACGACGGATGGCTTCTGCGAAGGTGTCTGCTACGGACAGTTGCTTTACCTTGGCACAGCGTTGGGTATAGGGAATGGAGTCGGTGAAGACAATCTCTTCAAGGGCTGACTCCTGCACCCGCTCACTGGCAGGCCCCGACATGACACAGTGCGAGGCACAGGCACGTACGGTCTTGGCACCCGATGCCTTCATCAGGTCGGCAGCCTTGGTGATGGTACCTGCAGTATCCACCATATCGTCGACAATCACCACGTTCTTGCCTTCCACATCACCGATGATTTGCATCGTGGCCACCACGTTGGCACGTGCACGGGTTTTGTTGCAGAGTACCAGTGGACAGCCGAGGAACTTGGCGTATGTATTGGCACGCTTCGAACCGCCCACATCTGGCGAGGCAATCACCAGGTCTTCGAGGTTCAGGCTCTGCAGGTAAGGCAGGATGACGCTCGAACCATAGAGATGGTCCACGGGCACGTCGAAGAATCCCTGTATCTGGTCTGCGTGCAGGTCCATCGTGATGACGCGGTTCACGCCTGCCACACTCAGCAGGTCGGCCACAAGTTTGGCACCGATGCTCACGCGGGGCTTGTCCTTACGGTCCTGTCTGGCCCAGCCGAAATAGGGAATCACGGCATTGATGGTACGGGCCGAGGCACGCTTGGCGGCATCGATCATCAGCAGCAGTTCCATCAGGTTGTCGCTGTTGGGGAAGGTGCTCTGCACGAGGAAGATGTCACGCCCGCGAATGCTTTCCTCATAACTGACGGCAAACTCTCCATCCGAGAACTTGGTGATCTGCAACTGTCCTAATGGGCAACCCAGACTGAGGCAGATTTTCTCTGCAAGGTACTTGGTGGCAGTACCGGAAAACACCATATAAGAATTATTATTCATTTATTTTTGAACTTTGAATGATGAACTTTGAAATTTATGATTACCTGTAAACTATTCTATTGCTTTGCGTAGCCGCTCGAAGTGCAGCAGCAGTTCCTTGTAGTCCAGTTCGTTGTGGATGTCGAAACGGTTCCACAGGTCACCGCAGATCACCACACCACCAAAGCCTAAGTCCTTGGCATACTTGATGTTGTCGATGTTCATGCCGCCCAGGGCATACACCTTCCTGTCGATGAGCCCCTGTCGCGAGGCTTCTTTCAGTTCCTCTGCCGTAAACGACTGCTTCTCGCTTTCCACCGTCTGACTGTCGAAGATGGATTGCAGGAACACGTAGTTCGAGTGCTTCTTTGCCTCTTGCAGTTCACTCACGGTGTGACAAGTGCGGGTGATGTTGCCCTTGTAACCCGTGGGCGGTTCTGTGCGGGCATCGTCGATGTGGATGCCCCTGAGTTTGTATTCCTCTTTCAGGTAGAAGTGATGGTGTACGGTGATTCTGCTTGCCAGATCGTCGCCAAGTAGTGTCAGCAGACGCTCGGAATACATCGGCGATGAACCGGGTTTGCAGAGGTGCAGGTCGTCAAGTCCTTCTTCGAAAAGATTGACAAGAATCTTGTCTTCCTCTACGAAAAATGTGGGTTTGGTAATGACAATTAACTTCATTTCCAGATAACTTTTCTCTTTCTAACGTGCAAACTTACACAAAATTTTCGAATATCATCCCACTTTGGCTAAAAAAATGGCAATAATGGGCTATCTTTCAGAAAAAAGCAGTAATTTTGCACCCGATTTGAAGGTAAAAAGGTATATAATATTATAAATAAGGTAAAAAGAAAAATGAAAGCATTTGTATTTCCCGGACAGGGAGCGCAGTTTACAGGTATGGGTAAAGATCTTTACGATAACAACCCACTGGCAAAGGAACTTTTCGAGAAGGCTAATGATATTCTCGGCTATCGCATCACCGACATTATGTTTGAGGGAACCGACGAGGAACTCCGTCAGACGAAGGTGACGCAGCCCGCCGTCTTCCTCCACAGTGTCATCTCCGCCCTCTGCATGGGTGATGCCTTTGACCCGAAGATGACTGCCGGTCACTCTCTAGGTGAGTTCTCGGCTCTCACGGCTGCCGGTGCCCTGAGTTTCGAAGATGGTCTGAAACTGGTCTATGCCCGTGCTATGGCAATGCAGAAAGCCTGTGAGGCCCAGCCCTCTACGATGGCAGCCATCATTGCCCTGCCCGATGAGAAGGTTGAGGAGGTATGTGCCGAGGTGAGCAAGATGGGTAAAGGTGTGGTGGTTCCCGCCAACTACAACTGTCCCGGACAACTGGTTATCTCAGGCGATATCGATGCCATCAACGAGGCCTGTGAGCAGTTGAAGGCTGCCGGTGCTAAGCGTGCCCTGCCTTTGAAGGTGGGTGGTGCCTTCCACTCTCCGCTGATGCAGCCCGCTAAGGATGAACTGCAAGCAGCCATTGAGCAGACGGAGATCAAAACTCCGAAGTGCCCTGTCTATCAGAATGTGGATGCAAAACCACATACTGATCCCGCAGAAATCAAGGCAAATCTTATAGCGCAACTTACCAGTTCGGTCCGCTGGACGCAGAGTGTGCAGAATATGATTGCCGACGGTGCAGACGATTTCACCGAGTGCGGTCCTGGTAAGGCTCTGCAAGGCATGATAGCCAAGATTAACAAGGAAGTGTCTGCCCATGGCATCGAATAAGATGATTATATATCAGATTTTCACCCGTTTATACGGCAATCGGAACACCACCAGGAAGGAAGGTGGAACGATTGAGGAGAACGGTTGCGGAAAACTGAACGACTTCACGCCCAGCACCCTGAAAAAAATCAGGGAGATGGGCGTGAGCCATATTTGGTACACTGGTATCATCCGTCACGCTACACAGACGGACTATACAGCCTATGGTATTCCTAAGAATCATCCTGCTATCGTGAAGGGTAGGGCAGGTTCGCCGTACGCCATTACTGATTATTACGACATCGACCCAGATCTGGCTGTGGATGTCAACCAGCGTATGCAGGAATTTGAGGCTCTCATCGAGCGCACTCATAAGGCAGGGATGAAGGTGATCATCGACTTCGTGCCAAACCACGTTGCCCGTCAGTATCACTCCATCTGTAAGCCCGATGGTGTGAAGGATTTAGGCGAGGGCGACAATCCCCAGAACGGCTTCGACCAGCAGAACAACTTCTATTACTGTCCTGGGCAGCGTTTTACTCCATACTTCGATCTCTATTGTGGCGAAGAAGAGCCGTATATTGAAGAACCTGCAAAGGCTACGGGTAACGACTGTTTCCACAATGCCCCAGGTATGAACGACTGGTATGAGACCGTGAAATTGAACTACGGCGTCGATTATTATGCGGGCCGAGTCGGACATTTCAGTCCGATTCCAGATACTTGGAATAAAATGACTGATATCTTACTCTTCTGGGCTAAGAAGGGCATTGACGGTTTTCGTTGCGATATGGCGGAGATGGTGCCTGCCGCTTTCTGGTATTGGGCTACGGACAAGGTGAAATACCGCTATCCTGAGATTATCTTTATCGGTGAGGTGTATAATCCTGTCGAATATCGTAACTATCTGGGTGCCGGTTTTGATTATCTCTATGACAAGGTGGGTATGTATGATACCATCCGTGAGGTGATTTGCGGCAATCAATCTACTCATGCCATCACTTCGGCCTGGCAGCAGACTGATGATATTCGCGACCACATGCTCTACTTTCTTGAAAACCACGACGAGCAGCGTGTCGCTAGTAGTTTCTTCGCCGGCGATGCCATGAAGGGCATCCCCGCCCTCGTGGTTTCAGCCTTGTTGCAGCAGAACCCGCTAATGGTCTATGCCGGACAGGAGTATGGTGAGCGGGGTATGGACAAAGAGGGTTTTAGCGGTAACGATGGACGAACCACCATCTTCGACTATTGGAGTGTCGACACCCTCGTGCGTGCCGCCCAGCGTAAACTCACCGCTGAGGAGAAGCAGTTGAAAGAAATATATAATAAGGTGATGACGATTGCCAGCACGGAGAAGGCTGTCACCGATGGCATGTCGTTCGATCTTATGTACGTCAATGGCCATTTGCAGCGCCAGTATGCCTTTTTAAGAAAGGCGGGCAGCGAGGTGCTCCTTGTCGTCACCAACTTCGACGAACTCCCCGTCACCGTTGATGTCACCATTCCTGCTCACGCCTTCGACTATCTGCAATTGAAGGAAAAGAATGCCCAGGCTACCGACCTGCTCACTGGCGAAAAACTCAAACTATTCTTGCGACGTGATGGGGCTATCGCCTTGCAAGTCTCGCCCTCCAGTGCACTCGTCCTCAAATTCAAAGCATAAAAATGGCACAGGATTATATCTTAAATGACCACAACAAGGATGAGTTCCCGCCAGCGCATACGGCAGAGTTTGACACATCCTTAATTTAATGTGTTTGTTTTCAGTAAATTATAAAAAGTTCCTCTTATAATCATAGGAGGAACTTTTAATATTATTTTATATTCAAAAATGAATATGGTTACTTTTTTCTATTAATAATAGCCCCACTAGTAAAGTTGGCATTTCTCAACGCTTTGTTATTAATTTCGTTTTCTATATATAGAAATATAAAATTCCTGTGAAAAATTGTCATTTACTCCTATCTCTATATATACATAGCCTTGTTTTGTTTTTATTCGATATACCTTAACGTTAGATGTTGTAAATGAAGGTAATAGATATTTTGTACTAGTTGTGACAATTATATCTTTGCCTTTCGAATAGTATTTATAACCATATTCAATAGCGGATTTAATGAAAGCACTTGCATACGATTCTCCTAAAAGTTTAAAGTGCATTGCAGCTACAACCCCTTCTTCATTAACAGCATTAAATGTAGTATAAATCGCTTGTGTAGAATTATATTTTACGTTTTCAAATAGATAGATAAAAGATAATCCTTCTATACTTATAGGATAAACTTCAAATTCTTTTTCAATGTTTGCAATTGTAAAAGATGAGGTTCCTATAAAATTAGTATAGTATTTGGGGGTAAAAATTAAGTTTCTTTTATCTATTGCCGATAGATTTGAGCCGTCTCCTGATTGAGTTGTTTGCTCTCTTTTTATTGAATCACCCTTATTAGTTATGCTATTTAGAATAGAATCATGACTGGCGAATGCTTTTTCTCTTTCTGCTTGTTTTTCCTTAACAAAATCACTTCCATCATACACTGGATACAAAAAAATCGGTTTTTTATCAAGTTTTAATGTTTCCTTTTGACTATGACCAATATATACTCTTCCTTTGAAAGTAGCAGACCCATTTTTAGGAATAATACTAGGAGTAACAGGGAAATCGAATTTATGACCTTTTTGATTCCCCAATATATCCGTGTAGTTTCCAAATTTAGTTTTCTGTCCTATAGAAGAAATCGTACCTGAAACCGTAACTTCGCAAGCCGTCAATGAACTATTACGAATCGAGATATCTGTTATCATAACCTCAAGATATTTTTCTCCACTTTTATCAAGAAGTATTCTTGTTGAGGCATTTTTACACATTACTGGCAAATCGTCTTGATTTGTTTGCGATAAAGAAACAGAAGAAGCCAAAAAAGTTCCTATTATAATAAATAATACTCTTTTCATAATTTCTTATCTTGTTTTTAGTTACTATTCTGCCCACAAAGATAGTTTTTTTATCGATAACTTCCAAGTTTTATATTCAAAAAGTTATGAAAATGAACAGATTTAACTAGATTCTCTACAATTCAAACTCTGTTTTTAACCGTTGAACAGTAGCAACACTGGTGTTAGTGAGTTTGGCGGTCACACGAATGGAGTAGTTTTTGCGAAGGTAGGCAAGCACTTCTTTGTACTGCTTTTCTTTCTGTTCCCTAGTCTTGATACTACCTTTCTTGCGTCCTAACTGACCGCCATTCTCTACATACAACTTGCGCCCACTGCTCAAGCGAAAACTGATGCTGTCACGTTCCAATTGTGCACATGTTGAGAGGGTGGCAATCATAATTGGTGCAAAGAGTGTCGGCTCACCCTTTTCATCGAGTAGGGTCAACTGTTCCTTTTGCATGAACATGTTAATCTTATGGTCAACTAACTCTTTCACCGTTGCAAGCACCTCGAATGCGTTTCGTCCCACACGGCTCAGTTCAGATACCAGCAACATATCAACGTGTTCACGTTTGCAGTAGTCGATAGCCTCAACAAGTGTAGGCTTTTGTTTGCTTGCACCGCTCACATGTTCTTCGTAAACCTTTCGAACTTCCAATTGTGCATAGTCTGCGTATGCTTTGAGGTCAGCCACTTGTCTTGATGTGTCTTGTCTGTTCTGCTGATAACCGCATGAACTTGTACGGCTGTAGATAACTGCTGTTTTTGTCATCATATTAATCTTTGATAAATCTGTGAACATGTTTTATATCACTTTTTGACCTTGTAGAGAGATATATTTGCTTTTTTTGATAACACCCCATTTTTTGAGTACATCAGGCTGTAAACTAGTTACTATCTGATTACACTGCAAAATTACGACATTTATTTGATATATGCAACTTTCTGACGTTAAATCCAGTTAAACATATTACATTTGTTTGATATATGCAATATTTTGCCTATCTTTGCACCATAATTGGAGATTATGGAGAAGGAAAGAACAGTTATCCATCTGGAGATAAATGGTCAGCATCACTATTATGGTAGTGTTGCCAATATGTATGAGTTCTATACGAGTGAAGAACTTGGTATTACATATTCAAGCCTACGGAATTACGGTTTGTCTTATGAACACCCTTACCACAATAAGAAGTGTATCATCCGCAAGGGTGTACTGCTGTCAAAGAGTGGGGGGCGTGGCATCCGCAAATCTGAACATGTCAAGTGAAGATAGAGACGGCAAATAGTTGTTTTCTTCACTAGTTAAGTGCTGAAATACCCATAAATAAAGAACTTGTGCAACGTTGAGGCTGTACCAATGAATTTACACAGCGTGGATATATTGAACTAATAATTGATGTCCTCGACATAGCAGATGGCTTTTTGTAGATATTCAAGTTCGGCATCTGTCAACATGTTATGGTTGCCATTTATCCATTCGATAAACTTGTACTTCTTCTGTATCTTTTCTGCTAAGTCTTTGGTGTTATCATATCTCTTAACCATGTCGATATATTTCTGCCTTATCTTCCATTTGTTTGGTAACATAATAACTTGTTTATTTCTTCTCTGATTAATGAACTGATATACTCATGTATGGGCTGGCTGCCAAGAAACTCATCCATTGATAGACTAGGCTGGTTCTCTATTGCCTTTTTGTATTGCTGGTATCTTTTGATTGCAGCGTCACTTTGTTTCTGTTTGGTTATAGCCGTATGATGCCTGCCGTACATTGGATTATTAGCCCCATGCCTATCTTTCCTGCTATTTGTTTGTAAATTATTTATCTTGTCCATAATACTTTTGTCTTTATTGATATATTTATTTATGAATTGACTTCATATATAAATAGTACGATTAATAAAAAAATGATAGTGAAACTATTGTTTTTCTTCTTATGTCAATTATTATTTATAAGGACGAAATAGAGTTGCAATAGTCCTAGCAGTTATTATTAGTTTAATCTGCTGCAACAAAGGTCTGAATACTTTAAAAGAAACTATGGTTGAGGCTACACCAATTAAAAGTAGCGTGTACACTCCGCTAGTCTTGTCTGATGTGAGGGCAACGCTGACACCAAACGCCCCTTGATTCCAGAGCGAAAGCGAAAAGGACAAGAATCACTAGTGTTGTTAAATGCTGATAGGGATGGGAACGATTCAGCGCCTATGGAATGTAGGTGGAAGAGGCAACAAAGTGTGCTGCACTGTATCAGAACAGTGACCATATATCTTTCTTATATCATCTCAATTGCTCAAATGGGTCTGCTCTGCAAGGGTTGGGAGATATATGGAAGATAAAAAGGTGGATTGTATCTTGTCGTGAATAGGTCCCCCAGAATTTTTTTCGAACTGATGCCGTGATATGGTGAATTGCAGTTCACAGATTTAAAAGTAGATGACATAGATACCCCCCTCATTCGGTTGCTGCTGCTAATGCTATTTCTAATTCTTCTTGTTCTTTCCTTCTCTTTAACTCATCAATGACTTGTTCATTATGTTTGTTCCAATCTATATCATTTGTTGGGTTCTGTTCTTGCTTGGATTCTTGAACATGTTCACTTGGATATTCCTCATAAGCATAGAGTGGGAAACTGCCAATCCAATCGTTTTCGACAAGTATGTTATGAAACTCTTCGTAATTATATGTACCAGCATGTAGTTGTCTATAGATTTCACTTTTACCGTTGTAATGCACTGTCTGATTATCCTTGTCGTAAGTAAATGCATGGTCGTTGTTGATGATTATCCAACTCCGATACTCTATCCCATAGTGGCAAAAAGCCTCATCGAAGAAAGTTTCATCTTTCTTATATCTTGCATTCTTGATAGTACCCCAACTCTCTGCACCATTAGTGTAATGCACAATTATCAAGTTCCACAACTTATGAATCTTGTAGATGGTTACATCTTCAATGTATTCGTCAACCATTGCCTTGACTAGTTCTTTATTCTGTCTTATCTCGTCAATCTTGTCTTTGATGTTTGAGTATGCATTTGTCAACCTTTGTAGTTTGTTGATTGTTACTTGCCTTGACGTAATGCCTTTGGAATATTTGTCAATGGAGACTGCCAAAGCCTTTTGCTTGGTGTTATATTCCATAGTCTCATTAGCCATCAACTCGTTAACAATCTCATCTGCCTCTTTACTATGGGACAGTCTCAAAACCGCTTTCTTGTGCTCATCTGTAAGGGTGCTAAGTTCTTTGCTTTTGGCATCCTTGATTTTGAGCATATCCATTATTTCTGATGTCAGTTGACCTATTTTATTGTTGTTTGAGTCAGTTATGTTTATCTCTGCAAACATGTGTTGTGATAGGGTTAACACCAGTCCATCCAGTCGCCATTGCCTCATTTCTGCGCCCCTTGTGCAAATTCTTGGATGGTCTTTACGGTCAACCAATCCATAACAGCGATATGTTCTTGGATTCATATCATAATTCGTGGCGTTATCCGTTTGTTTACCCACAGTGAAACGTGAGCCACATTCACCGCAGATGAGTTTGGCTTTCAACAGATTATCGTGTTTCATGGCGTTGTTCTTGTTGTAGGCTGCTTGTGCTAATCTGTCTTGAACTCTCTGAAATAATACATCATCGATGATGCGCAAATTTTCAAGTTGAAAGTCATAGGTGAATATGACTTCACGCTCTACCTCTTCACCTTTTTTCTTATCGAGTTTGTCAACTAGTGGTTTGCGAAATACGACATGTCTATGACCTTTGTATAGTTCCTTGCATAATAGTTTGGAAATGGCAGATGGTCTCCATTCAAAACTTTCTTCATCCTTGAAGTGGTCGTAAGTTTTTGGAGCAAGACCTTTGCGTTTCCGATTCTCATTGAACTCCTTTATTCTCGTTCCGTATGATGTTGGCACTCCTTCGGTATTGAGAATATCACATATATCAATGGTGCTTTTCCCATCTGCATACATGTTGAAGATTCTGCGTATTATCTCAGCCTCATCTTCACGAACCACCATCATCTTGTTCTCATCATTCATGTACCCATAGGCATTGTTATCACCACCTATGCCACCG
>JAFZNI010000326.1 GCA_017551005.1 Prevotella sp. | reverse complement strand
TTACTTCCGCTGCCACTACCTGTAACTGGACATGGAATAATAAACAATTCAAGATTAACCTGATTGACACTCCGGGACACGTGGACTTCACCGCTGAGGTGGAGCGTTCCCTGCGCGTGCTCGATGGAGCCGTGGCTACTTACTCTGCCGCCGATGGTGTACAGCCTCAGTCTGAGACCGTATGGCGTCAGGCCGACAAGTATAACGTGCCCCGTATCGGTTATGTGAACAAGATGGACCGCTCTGGTGCAGACTTCTTCGAGACTGTACAGCAGATGCGTGACATTCTGGGTGCCAACCCTGTTGTGATTCAGGTGCCTATCGGTGCTGAGGAGAACTTCAAGGGTCTGGTTGATCTGATTAAGATGAAGGCTATCCTGTGGCATGATGAGACCATGGGCGCCGAGTACGACATCGAGGAAATCCCCGCCGATCTGCAGGCAGAGTGCGATGAGTGGCGCAATAAGTTGCTCGAGGCTGCTGCCGAGTATGACGAGGCCCTGATGGAGAAATACTTCGACGATCCCGAGTCCATCACCGAGGATGAGATCATCGCCGCTATCCGTAAGGGAACCATCTCCATGCAGTGTACCCCGATGCTCTTGGGCTCTTCTTATAAGAACAAGGGTGTCCAGCCGCTGCTCGATGCTGTGTGTGCATTCCTGCCCGCACCGGTTGACGTGGAGGTGATCAAGGGTACCAACCCCAACACTGACGAGGAAGAGGATCGTGAACCCTCCGAGGCCGCTCCCACATCGGCTCTGGCATTTAAGATTGCCACAGACCCGTATATGGGACGTCTGGTGTTCTTCCGTGTCTACTCAGGTAAGGTGACTGCCGGTAGTTATGTATTCAATCCCCGTTCGGGCAAGAAGGAGCGTATCAGCCGTCTGTTCCAGATGAACTCCAACAAGGAAATTCCCATGGAGTCGATCGACGCCGGTGATATTGGCGCAGGTGTGGGCTTCAAGGATATCCGTACCGGTGACACTCTCTGCGATGAGAACAAGCCCATCGTGCTGGAGTCGATGACCTTCCCCGACACTGTGATCTCTATCGCTGTGGAGCCGAAGTCTCAGGCTGACGTGGCCAAACTCGACAACGGTCTGGCTAAACTCGCCGAGGAAGACCCGACCTTCACCGTCCGTACCGACGAGCAGAGTGGTCAGACCATTATCTCTGGTATGGGTGAGTTGCACCTCGACATCATCATCGACCGTCTGAAGCGTGAGTTCAAGGTGGAGTGTAACCAGGGTAAGCCGCAGGTGAACTATAAGGAGGCCATCACCAAGACCGTCATGGGTTACCGTGAGGTCTACAAGAAACAGTCGGGTGGTCGCGGTAAGTTCGCCGACATCATCGTCAACGTTGGTCCTGTGGACGAGGATTACGATATCAAGGAGAATGGGCCGCTGCAGTTCATCAACGAGGTGAAGGGCGGTAACATCCCCAAGGAGTACATCCCCGCTATCCAGAAGGGCTTTGAGACTTCTCTGAAGAATGGTATCCTCGGTGGTTATCCGATGGACAGCCTGAAGGTGACTGTCGTCGACGGTTCATTCCACCCCGTTGACTCCGACCAACTCTCGTTCGAGGTGGCTGCCCAGATGGCCTACAAGGCAATCTGCGCCCAGGCCAAGCCAGTACTCATGGAGCCCATCATGAAACTTGAGGTGGTGACACCTGAAGAGAACATGGGTGATGTGATTGGCGACTTGAACAAGCGTCGTGGTCAGGTAGAGGGTATGGACGAGGCTCGCAGTGGTGCCCGTGTCGTCAAGGCCAAGGTGCCCCTGTCAGAGATGTTCGGTTATGTAACCGCTCTGCGTACCATCACTTCCGGTCGTGCCACCAGTTCTATGGAGTACAGCCACCACGCACCGCTGTCAAGCGCTCTTGCCAAGGCCGTGCTGGAGGAGGTGAAGGGCCGTGCCGACCTGGTATAAGCGCTTCGCGCAATGTAAAAATGTAACAATTATAAAATTGGGGTCTGCCGTTGAGCAAATGACTCTTTAGCGACAGCCCCATTTTTACATTATTAAATTATCAAATTTTTAAATTTTTCAAAATGAGTCAGAAAATTCGTATCAAACTGAAGAGTTACGACCACAAATTGGTCGACAAGTCAGCAGAGAAAATCGTGAAGGCTGTGAAGGCCACAGGTGCTATCATCAGCGGTCCTATCCCCCTTCCCACACACAAGCGTATCTACACCGTCAACCGCTCTACCTTCGTTAACAAGAAGGCTCGCGAGCAGTTCCAGTTGTCAGACTACAAGCGCCTGATCGACATCTACAGTTCAACGGCTAAGACCGTTGACGCCCTGATGAAACTCGAACTCCCCAGCGGTGTTGAGGTTGAGATCAAGGTCTAGTACCCCCTCGTAGCATTCTACGAAACATAGATAAAAGCAGTGTATTCTTCGGGATACACTGCTTTTTTAAAACCTCACGCCTAAGGAGAGGCGGGCATAGCCGTCGATGAGGACGACCTTGGTCTCGTCCATCTTATAGGAGAAACGGTTGACCTGTCCTTGAAGACCTATGAAGTAATTGCTCCAGTTATACGCAATGCCAAGTCGCAGGTCAACGTTGAATTGCAATCTGCCGTAGTTTACGTCACTCTCTATTTCCCATGTCTCCACATCTTGAAGCCATGCCCCATCTTCATCCATGGGCTTATATGTTTCTCCGTTGGCCCAGGTGTGCGTCTGCGGGTTCCATTGTCCGTAGCCGTCAGTCGGCATACTATCATCGTAGGGAGGTAGGTAGTTGAAGTCGTACTTATTAACTTTCACGCGGTTGTAGACGCTAAGGGTAGGCATGGCCATGGCGTTGATAACGAAGCCCCGGAATGGTACGAAGTTATAGCCGTAGCCGATACCGATGTTGGCCTGGTGCATTTTGATACGGCCTATTCTTTTACTAAGTATGGCAAACAGGGCATTTTGGGGGTGTGACAGGTCGATTGACGACTGATACCATGTGGCTCCTACCAGAAGTGACCCTGCTGAGCGGCGCTGGATGACGGACTGGTTGTAGGCGGCGGCCTGTGAGTAGCGGCGCCCGTTGAACACATAGTATCCGTTGACATAAGTGGAACGTATCCATATCGGGGCCTCGATATTGCCATGTATGTTCTGTTCATACACATTTTTCCCGTCATGATATTCTTTTCCATTGAATGTTACTTCGTCTGTGCTGAATCGCCTCAGACGGAAATTAATCCCGTATTTTGCACCTGTGGTACTGAAAGAAAAATAACGTCCTGCGTTTTTGACGAGCGAGTGGGAGTAGGAGATACCCGTACCACGATAGCCTGCCCAAAATCCGACGGAAGCCGACACAGGCGGTTCGAAACTCAACTTCCAGAAGAAATGCTCCTTCTCCTCAGGAAAGTCAAAGTCGTTTTCGTAATCCACGTCGAGCGCCGTTTCCTTACCACGTAGGATGACTCTCCAGGGTTTTTCAGGGACTTCGATGTAGTGCGGGTCGACCTTGGCCCGGGCTTTGTCGTCCAAAAACTGTTGCACCTTTCGAAGTTGGCTCATCAGGCCAGTGGAACTCTCCTGCGTGCGCGTGCTGTCTGTAGTAGTCTGTTCCTGTGCGGCTGCATTCAGGGTGAATAGCAGGCAACAGATAATCATTCTCCCTTTCATGTCTTTTTGTTTTAAGTTGTTGCAAAGATATGTTTTTTTATTGATATCTCAAAGAAAATAGCGGGAAAAAGA
Source organism: Prevotella sp. (assembly GCA_017551005.1). Classification (GTDB taxonomy): domain Bacteria; phylum Bacteroidota; class Bacteroidia; order Bacteroidales; family Bacteroidaceae; genus Prevotella. Next base: position 544 of record JAFZNI010000326.1, on the reverse strand, counting down.
TGATTATGATATAAAAAAACGTTAAACGTCAAGCAAACTAATTAATTTAGTTTAATAACTAAGCCGATTAGTTGTATATAACGAAAACTTTTAGTTATTTTGCAGTCGGATATTGATAACGACGCACAAAGAGTGAATAATTAAAAGCAAAGCAACAATGAAAAAACTGACAAATAGAGAAAAAGAGATCATGGATCTGTATTGGGCGCATGGACCGATGTTCGTCAAGGAACTCTTGGAGTACTACGACGAGCCCCGTCCGCATTTCAATACGCTCTCCACGATGGTACGCATACTGGAGAAGGAAGGATTTTTGGATCATAAGCAGTTTGGCAATACCTACCAGTATTTCCCCCTCATCACTGAGGCGGAATACGGCAGGAAGTCCATCGCCGGTGTGATCAAGAACTACTTCAACGACTCCTACCTCTCTGCCGTCTCCTCGTTCGTCAAAGAGGAGAAGATCTCTGTGGAAGAACTGAAAGAACTGATAGACCAAATCGAGAACAACCATGCTTGAGTTTCTGATATACGACCTGAAGGT
>JAFZNI010000036.1 GCA_017551005.1 Prevotella sp. | reverse complement strand
GGCAAGGTGTTCATCATCATACAGAACATCATCACCGTCACGATGCTCACTGCCGCACTGGTCATCTGGCTACAACTGAACTGCTTGATCAAGGCACCACTTGGTTACCATACAGAGAACCTCTTTCAAATAGACTGTCCGGAAGGAAAGAGCCAGATCGTGAGGAGTCAGTTGGAGAAGATGCCCTTTGTCGAGGCTATCGGCATGTCGGAGTTTACCAAGTTGGCCAGTGGGCAATGTAGTATGCGGTATGTCGCTCATGAAGACAAGCATACCACCATATACATGATGAACCTTGACAAGACGGCATTCGACCTCTATGGCTTGCGAATCAAGAAAGACCATGGCTCCACCAGTGATGGCTATTATCTGACTGAGGAGGCTATGCGCCAACTGGGTTATACAGAGGATGACAGGGAGATCGACTGGGGTGACTGGACAAATCCTATCACAGGTATCCTGTATGACTTCCATCGGGTCAATATCCTGCAGGGTCCGGAGCCTTTCGCCATCGGACTGACAGATAAGATGACCTATCCCTCCTTTGTGGTTAAGACCAATGGCGACAGGCATGCAAAGGCTTCTTTCGTGGCTATGATGAAGGAACAAGGAGTTTCCGATGCGGACATGAAATGGTATGTCAACAGTATGGAAGAAAATATCGCCCAGTCGTTTGTTGACCATAGGAATACGCTGAAGATCATCACGCTCTTTACGCTCGTGGCTATCGTCATCTCTGTGCTCGGCTTCATCGGTATGTCACTCTTCTTCGTCCGTCAACGACAGAAAGAGATTGGCATCCGCAAGATTATGGGCAGTACCTCCCGGGAGGTGATGTGGCTGATGTTCCGTACGTTCTGCGCACCGCTGCTGTTGTCGTTCGTCATCGCCATCCCCTTGTCATGGTATATCATGCACGGCTGGCTCACCAACTTCAATTACCGCATAACGCTCAGTCCGTGGATCTTTATCGTCACCTGTGCGTTTACACTTCTCGTGGCGGTGCTCTCCGTGGGTTACCAGATTGTCAAGGCTGTAAGTACCAATCCTGTTGAGAGTATTAAGACAGAATGATATGACTACATGCAACGCGCCCACCGAAGGATATTCACTGATGTTGGATTTACCTGCTTCATCATTAACCAGATCACTGTAATCATCTGAAGGTGGCGCGTTGTTTCCCTGTCAAAGAATCATACGACAAAGCGTCTAATAATTAGACGAACCGTATTCACTGCTATTGAAACATTTGGATGGTATATCTTTAGGGTATAACTTTGCAATAAAAAAGGAAAAAGACTATGAATATATTTCACAAAGGCCAAGGAGCCTTTATCAAAATCTTCTCATTAGCCGTCGGACTGACTGTCGGACTGGTACTCATCGCCAAGGTACAACTGGAACGTAACTACGACCGATGTATCGTGGATAAAGAAAATGTGTATGCTGTGTCAGAGTCATTCACCAAACAGGGTGCTGATCCTGCAGAATATGAGAACACACCGGGAGGAGCCATTCCTGCGCTTTGTCACTATATACCGGAGATCACGGTAGGCACCCGATATACCTTTCAGTTTACTGACGAGAAACTGACCCTGGAGGATGGTAAACGCTATGCGTTTGAGCATTCGGTCTTTGCCGATTCCTGCTTCTTCGATATCTTTGGCACCAAGGTATTACAGGGGGATGCCAAGAAAGTGCTGAGCACAGCAGGACAGTGCCTTATCAGCAAGCGTCTGTACGAAAGACTACAGTCAGGGGTCGCAAACGCTTCCTTACAGACTATTATCGGTAAGACATTCTCTTTCATGGCAGCCCCCGACAGGCCCATGACCATCAGCGGCGTCTTCCAGACTTACGATGAGAACTCCACCTTCCACGGATTGGATATCATCATGTCTCTTCCTTCTATCGGCACTTATTCCTATGACGGCACCGGCAATCTGATGGGCAATGACCGATATCGCTCCTATGTCCGTCTCCGTCCTGACACCGACATGAAAAAGGTGAGTGATGAGATGAATAAGATGCTGAAAGAACTGATTCCTTGGGATAAGGTGAAGGAGGCCGGCATCGAGGATTTCGGTTTCCGTTTCTATCCTGTCAGCGAGAGCAGGATGAAAGACAAGTCGGTGAAGACCACCTGTATCATCCTCTCTATCGTTGCCTTCGTGATGCTCTTCACGGCAGTGATGAACTATATCCTTGTGGTGATCAGTCTGATGGTGGGCAAGGCACGCCTGGTAGCCATCCGGAAAGTGTTAGGCGCTCCTAAACGGGAGTTTTACCTGACAACCCTGAAAGAGGCTACGGTCCATCTGCTGATGGCACTGATCATCATGGCATTATTACTCGTTGCGGGAAAAGACTGGATACGCGACATGATGGGTGCCAGCATTACAACACTCTTTTCTGCCCAGACCTATTGGGTACTTGCCGTCGTATGCCTCATC
>JAFZNI010000325.1 GCA_017551005.1 Prevotella sp. | reverse complement strand
TACGGTGGGTGTAATACAGGCCTGCACCTATGTCTAATCCCGTTCCTGTCACATCTGATGTGGGCAGTGCTTCGTCGCCGTCATCAATGACTTCCAACTTCGAACCGGTGAAGCCCTCGCTCAATACAGAAACCTGCAAACCACCACTCAGCGTACCCCTAAGCAATGATTTCTTATAGGCATATTGCAAGCCAAGACGCTTGTGGGAAAACAGACCGATATCATCATTGATAATCTGCACACCAATACCATGATAGGCATTCATCGCATAGAAAGGCATGTCGGCAGCGGCATACATCGTCTTCGGATTATGCTCGAAACCGGCCAACTGCATCGCATAGGCCACAACAACATTCAGTTTCTCTTCCTTACCGGCAGAAGCGGGGTTAAAAGACGGTTCCATCGCCCAGTAATGGCCGAAGGACACATCCTGCTGCGCCTGAACCGTCAGAGCCGCCAGCAGTAATACTGTGACTATAAAGAAACGTCTCACTTGACATATAACGTAACACAACCCCGTTTTATTGCATTACGATAGTCCTTCGATTTCTCCATCAACGATGGTGATACGCTCAGCCTGCGGACTTTTTGGCAATCCAGGCATACGAACCATATCGCCAGCAATGGCGACAATCATCTCGCTGCCACAGTTGAGAATGACATCACGGATACGAATGGTAAAGCCTTCTGGCGAGCCATAGAGCGTTGAGTCGGCAGAGAAAGAGAACTGTGTCTTGGCGATGCAAACGGGATAGTGTGCGATAGCACCATCGTCGTCGGTAAAGGTGGCACGCAGGCTTTCAAGTTTCTTTTTAACTTTCTGACCGTACTCCACTGCCGACGCCCCATAGATTCGTTTGCAGACCTTCTCTATCTTGTCCTCTAAACAGTCAGCCTCCTTATAGGTAAAGCGGATGGGCAGGGGCTGTTGCTTGTCAATGGTGTCGACCACCGTCTGTGCCAGTTCTATGGCACCTTCACCACCCTTCAGGAAGGCTTCGTTAACGGCAAAGCCCACTTCCAAGTCCTCACAATTCTTGCGTACGATATCTATCTCTTCGTCAGTATCAAAGTCAAAGCGGTTCAGGGTCACGATGACAGGCTGCCCAAAACCCTGCATATTGCGGATGTGACGGTTCAGGTTCTTCAGGCCCTCAGTCAATCCCTTGATATTTGGTTCCTTGATATTATCGAGACTGACGCCACCATGCATCTTCAGACCCTGTGTGGTAGCCACGATGACCACCAATCGAGGTTGCAGACCTGCCTTTCTGCATTTGATGTCGAAGAATTTCTCAGCCCCAAGGTCGGCACCAAAGCCTGCCTCTGTCACCACATAGTCGCAGTATGTCATAGCCATCTTCGTAGCCAACACACTGCTACAGCCATGGGCGATATTTGCAAACGGGCCACCGTGTATGAAGGCGGGCGTATTCTCCGTTGTCTGCACAAGATTTGGATTGAGGGCATCTCTCAGAAGGACTGTGATAGCACCCGCTACACCAAGGTCTTTGACGCGGAAGTGTTTGCCGTCAGCAGTGACGCCCAGCACGATGTTCTCAATACGACGCTGCAGGTCTTCCTCACTCGTTGCCAGACAAAGGATTGCCATCAATTCAGAGGCGGGTGTAATGTCAAAGCCTGTCTCCGATACCACACCGTCACCCCTCAGTCCTGTCACCACATTGCGAAGCGCACGATCGTTCACATCAAGCACACGCTTCCAGTATATCTCACGCAACGAAAAGCCATCCTTACGGTGCTGGTAGATATAGTTATCGAGCAGGGCACTAATAGTGTTGTGGGCAGAGGTCACAGCGTGGAAGTCACCTGTGAAGTGCAAGTTGATCTTCTCCATCGGAAGCACTTGGGCATAGCCACCACCAGCAGCGCCTCCCTTGATGCCAAAACAAGGACCCAACGACGGTTCGCGCAGGGCCACAGCAGCCTTCTTACCTATCTTGTTAAGCCCCAGCGTCAGGCCAATGCTGACGGTGGTCTTACCGATACCTGCCTTCGTAGGACTGATGGCAGTCACCAGTATCAGACGACTCTTCTCCACCTTTTTCTCATCAATGAGTGATACTGGTACCTTGGCCATATACCGTCCGTATGGCTCTATCTTCTCTGGATCAATCCCTAACTGTGATGCAATGTCGCTGATAGGCAACAGTTCGCATTCGCGAGCAATCTGTATGTCAGTCTTCATGTCTTATAAATTATGGGCGCAAAATTACGAATAATAAATGATTCCACCAAGAAACAGACTAAATATATCCTCATTTTTCAACAATACACAGGGGTTTTCCCTATGCAAGAATAGGAAAAACACCCTTCCAAATTAGGATTATTCCTTTTGAAACCTCGTCAAAAGTTCCGATCTTTGCACCGAGAAAAAGAAATTAATGTCTCACCATTTAAAGTATAGGAGATAACGATATGAAGAAGATGATGATTCTGGCAGTGATGATGGTCATGACCATCTCGGCCAACGCAATGAACTATAACGCAGCAAAGCGCGAGGCTCTCTTCCTGAGCGACAAGATGGCTTACGAACTGAACCTTACCGCTGCACAGTATGAGGCTGTCTATGAAATCAACCTCGACTACCTGATGAGTCTGAACGGACATGGTGATGTCTTCGGCATCTGGTGGGATCGCCGCAACGCTGACCTCCACTTCGTGCTGAACACCTGGCAGTTCGACAAGTACATGAGCCTTGCCTACTTCTATCGCCCTGTGGCCTGGAAGGCTGGCAATTGGACGTTCGCCGTCTACTCTCACTACGACAGGGGACATTTCTATCATGCACATCCAAAGGTGTTTGTGACATACAAAGGCGGTAACAACCATCGTGACCCTCGCTTCTATGCAGACCGTCACATAGCAAAGCCCGACGTACATCACCGCACTCCGATGGCGCATCACAATGACAAGCCCGCTGTTCATAACAACAAGCCTGCTGTACACAACAACAAGCCCGCTATGCACAATGATAAGCCCGCTGTTCGTCACGATAGCAAGCCCAATCGTCAGATTGCACAAAACACTAGCGGAACTCGCAGCGCTTCCGGCCACTTTGGCGCACGCAGATAGGTTGTTCCATTTACTCTATATATGCCTTTTCCAAAAGGACTCGCGGGGAGCCTCAGATCTGAGACTTCCCGCTTTCGTATGATAATCCCCCAAAAAATTCCCAACATAATAGTTATAATTCATAGGAATTGTTTATCTTTGCATCCTACTGATAAAGAAATATGATGATATGATGAACAAAGTACGAATCACTGCCATTCGCCAAACGGTATATCCTGACCTGATGGCAAAGTACGAGAATCCAATTGATCACACCTGCGATGTCAGGGAGGGACAGCAGTGGATTTCTCTCAACGGAGAATGCCCTGAGGGGATGTGCCCTTCGGCTTGGAGTTCTATGCGTGAGTTTGTAGAGTCGCTGGCAAGGGGCGAGGGCAACTTTTATGACGGCTGGATGAAGAACCCCATGAGTGCAATGATCAGTTGCAATGACGGCTTCCGTCCATTCAGTTTCTATATCGAAGTCATTGAGTAACTAATGTGCTTTTCTGTGTAGTTTTCTGTGTAGGAGAAATGATATCCTACACAGAAAAAGCGATGTAACCCGAAAGTCACATCGCTTTTTTTAATACTCATCCTCGTTGAAAACTTGGTTTCCGACAATTCTATACTGATTTTCAATTACTTGCATCATTCTTAACTATTTTTAGCCAAATTAACCGCGCGGTCTGAAGCTATCAGAGGCGATTCATTGGCAGGTTCGACAAACTTATTACCAATTCTCATTTGCTTCTTTGCGAGGGCAAAGATACAACAATTTATTCAAAAAGGCAACATTTGGGTAAAAAAAATGAGGAACTATATATTATAAATAAGGTGAAAATGGCAAAAAAATTAAGTCTTTCGTGTCTTAATTCGTTTAAAATTCGTATCTTTGTGGCGTGATTCGTATGAGTCACGAACTTTTTATTGCTCAATTCTCCTGTCGAACTGCAACCTCGTAAGGGATTTAATGAGCATATCTAATCATCATTGGAGCTGCGCTTCATAGCGCAGACTTCAATCCATAGATGATTAGAGGCTGTTGCAGGCC
>JAFZNI010000324.1 GCA_017551005.1 Prevotella sp. | reverse complement strand
GCACCGCCACACTCCACGTACGGAGCAGGTGGACTCTACTAAGAACAATCATGACGCCATCGAAGCCTTTTCTGACACTACAGCCGCTGCTGACTCAGAAGACGCTGAGGATGACAAGTACATCACCTATCGTCGCGGTACAACCTATACGAGTAGCGGTGACGTACAGGAACTCAAGGATGTGATGGACACCGTTGGTGGATTCTTCGCACCTTGGATGGCAGTGAGTATCGTAGCCATCGTCGTTATCTTCCTCTTGGCTCCGTTACTCATCATCATCGCCATCTTCTACTTTGTGAACAGGAACAGGCGTGAGAGATACAAACTGGCGCAGATGGCCATCCAGAACGGACAGCCTATCCCTGATGAGATCCTCAAGGATAATACCGATACGAAAATGATGACCAGTGAATATCAGGCAGGCATCCGACAGATGTTCGTAGGCATTGGCCTGGCCATCTTCCTCGGCATCATCATCGGCAAACTCGGTATCGGCATCGGCGCCCTCGTATTCTTCATCGGACTGGGTAAGTGGTTCGTGTCCCGCCAGTCGGGAAATACAGGCAACGACCCGCTGAATAACATTAAGAACGATAATATCAACAACTCAAATATTTAAGAATTATGACTAAGAGATTGATGCGCTCTAACGACAGAGTGATAGCAGGTGTCTGCGGCGGAATCGCCGAGTATATGGAGTTCGACCCCGTGATGGTGCGTATCGCCTATGCCTTCCTCACCATCTTCACAGCCTTCTGCGGACTCATCTTCTACATCGTCCTGTGGCTCGTGATGCCCGAGAAGAAACTCTATTAACGACAGATGGCAGCACTCACTGACATAGCCCTCGTGACGCAGGTGGCGGTTTTCCACAACAAGCGGGCCTTCGACCAACTTGTACGGAAGTACCAGTCACCTGTGCGCCGGTTCTTCCTGAACCAGACATTGGGCGATGAGCAGTTGAGTGACGACCTGGCCCAGGAGACTTTCATTAAAGCCTATATGAACATCACCAATTTCAAGGGTATCTCGAGTTTCTCCACCTGGCTCTTCCGCATAGCCTACAATGTGTTCTACGATGAGGTGCGCAGCCGGAAACAGACGGACGACCTCGATTCGAGGGAAGTGGCCAGGATGTCAGCACTCTCTGGAGATGCAGGATTGCAGATGGACCTCTATCATGCCCTCTCGCAACTGAAAGAGGTGGAGCGTACCTGTATCACACTCCAGTTGGTTGATGGCCATCCGATCGACAAGATCAGCGATATCACGGGCTTGCCCCAGAATACCGTGAAGTCGCACCTGAAACGGGGCAAGGAAAAATTGACAGAATACTTAAAAGCCAATGGATATGACCGATAAAGACAATATATTAATCGAGGATTTCTTCAAGCAGGCTGCTCAGCAGCAGATTGAGGACAATGGGTTCACGGAGCGGGTGATGATGAATCTGCCCGAAAGTGAGCAGGAGGAAAAGGCCCACAGGCTGTCGCTTCTCTGGACGCTGTTCTGTGTCGTGGTAAGTGTGGTGCTTTTCTTCGTCTTTGGTGGCTGGGAGGCCCTGAAGGCCAGCATCATGGTGGCACTCCATGGAGTACTCACTTCGTTGAGCGTCTTCCTTACCACGGCTCCAACGACTGAGGTTCCTCTGAATCCTGTGGTGCTTCTTTTGGTTGCTGCTTTTGTATTAATTTACCTTCCGTATCGAACATACCGTAAGTTGTCCGCAGTACTTTAAACTCTGTTCGCCGGTTCAACTGGTTACACTGCTCCTGCTGTTCCTCGGGTAGTTTGGCGATGAAGTCTTCGGTCAGCACATCGCCCCCCTTGAGGAACGCATATCTTTCTGCCACCTTTCTCTTGATTGTCTTGGGCTTGCTTTCACCGTAGCCCTTCGGCATCAGACGGTCAGCGGCAATGCCGTGGTCTATCAGATAGCCTACCACACTCTCCGCACGACGCTGTGAGAGTCGTTCATTATACTGGTCGGAACCCTTATAGTCAGTATGTGCCGACAGTTCGATGGTCACGTTGGGATTCTCGTTCAACAGTTTCACGAGTTCGTCGAGGGCAGTGGCTGACTCAGGGCGCAGTGTCGCTTTGTCAAAGTCGTAGAAGATGTTTTCTATCAGCACGGGTGCAGCGATGTTGGCGAGGGGGAACTGGAGCACGTACTCCTCCGACTCCGTCACCGGTTCTACATGCAACTGTTCCTGATGGTTCAGGTAACCCTTGCAGGTGCCAAGCAGCACATAGTCCACACCTGGTTTGATCTCCTGTGTAAACGAACCATCACCCCGTACGCTCAGTTTTAGGTTCGTCCCGTCGTTACCTACCATATACACTTGTGCGTCAGTCAGTTCGTAGCCGTCCTGCTCATACACCCAGCCCTTTACCGTTTGCACGATTTCGGGATTGAAGAAACTGTAGATATGATCCAACCCTCGGTTGTCGCCACGACTCGACGAGAAATAACCCTGATTCAGTAGTCCCTCGAAGGTCATGCCGAAGTCGTCGCCTTGCGAGTTCAGGGGGAATCCCGGATGTTCCACCGTCCAACCAACGGTCTTGGGTTTGGCAATGAAGATATCCAATCCACCAAGACCTGGGTGTCCGTCGCTGGAGAAGTATAAATCTCCGTTGGGACGGAAGGTGGGGAACATCTCATCGCCAGCCGTATTGATGGGTGCTCCCAGATTCTCTACACCTCCTGTTTCGTTACCGGAAAGGAGTTGGCAGCGCCAGATATCCAGACCTCCCAAGCCCCCTGGCATGTCGCTCACGAAGTAGAGCCACTCCCCATCAGGCGATACGGCAGGATGGGCGAAACTGGAGAGTGTGTCCTTTGAGATGTTCAGTTCTTTGGGTTTGCTCCATACGGCATCACTGCGGCTGGATACGGCAATGGTAGCATAGCGGGGATATTGCGGGTCGGTCTTGCACTGTGTCAGGTACATGGTTTTTCCGTCGGGCGAAAAGCAACAGGCACCCTCGTCATAGTCGGAGTTCAATTCCGAGTCAATGGCTTGTGGTTTCCCCCATCTGCCTTTTTCGTCCTTCTGTGCCCAGAAGATATCGGCGGGCTTCGAACCCGTGATACCGCTATACTCATCACCCTGTGCCTGGTTTCGGGTGGAGGTGAAGAAGAGTTGGTCACTCTCCTCGCCAGTGAGGGCAGGCGAATAATCGTCGCGGCGCGAGTTGAAGAGGTCCATACGTTTCACGGTGTATTTCGAACCTTCCTTCTTCCATTCGGGGGCCATCTTGGAGGCTTCCAGACCATTCTTTGCCAGTTTTAGCAAGTCTGCCAACTCAGAACTGTCCATCTCCCATTGTCCGTTCTCCAAACTGTCAATGGCTGTCTGGTATTGCTTCCCAGCCTCCTTGTAGTTGCCTGATTTCATCAGTTGCTGTGCCAGTCGCAGGTGTGTCAACGAGTCGGCCTGTTTGTAGCGTATCACATTCTTGTAGGCGGTGATGGCCTTGTTGGTATTGTTAATTCTCCGATAGCACTCCGCCATCTTCAGGCTCAGTCGTCCGCGTTTCTCCTTCTCCTTCGAAGGCGTCGCTGAGTAGGCCTTCCTATATTGTGCCGCTGCGTCGTAGTATTCGCCGACGGCATAGAATTTATCTGCCTTCTTCAAGGCCTGATCCGCTCCGCACCCCGTCAGGAGCGCGGTCACGATTGTGACAGATGCTATGATGAGACTCTTTCGCATACTATCTTATAACGAAAGAATCGGCCCTTTTATTGCATCCCCTCACTACTTTTGGGAACTGAAGGGTACACGGTAGGTGCAGCCTTCTTTCCAGCGGGAACAACCGAAGGCGGTGTTACCTTTGATGATATGACCCTGGCCGCAGAGGGGACAGGGGGCTCCTTCCACGGGAGCGTCGGACCCTTCGACAGGCTCAGAAGCCGTTTTCTTGCGAGTGGTCTTGGGCTTGGGTGCCTGTTCGGCTTTGGGTGATTTCACTTTCTTCAGTTCGGCATCGGAGAGGACGGTGACACGGCGGTTGCTGGTGTCAGCCATTACCTCACTGACTATTTCCGAGACCTGCGCTTTGAGTTCCTCGATAAACTGCTGGGCATCGTATTTCTGGTGCTCGATGTCGCGGAGTTTCTTTTCCCAGATGCCCGTCAGTTCACAACTCTTCAACAGTTCTTCGCGAATGAGGTCGATGAGTTCGATACCCGTCGGTGTGGCGATAAGGCGTTTGCGGTCACGCTTGATATAGTGACGTTTGAAGAGGGTCTCGATGATGGAGGCACGTGACGAAGGACGACCAATACCGTTTTCCTTCATGGCGGCTCTTAACGTTTCGTCTTCAACAAACTTGCCAGCCGTTTCCATCGCACGGAGCAGAGAGGCTTCGTTATAATATGGTGGTGGGGTGGTCCATTTCTCCGTGAGGGTGGGCTTATGCTCTCCGCTCTCGCCTTTGACGAAGGTGGGGAGGGTGCGCTCTTCAGCCGCCGAGCCCCCTAAGTTAGGGGGTTGGGGGTCTGAAGAATTGTCATTTTCTCCCTCGTTCAGACCCCTGTCGCCCCCTAACTTAGGGGGCAAGGTCACGCGCCAGCCCGGGTCGAGGATTTCTTTGCCTGTGACCTTGAACTCTATTCGAGCCTGCTCTCGCTCATTCGCAGCCTTGAACTCGATGGCTTCGCTAGGCTCTTCTTGGTCATTCCTAGGTTCACCTAGGTCTTCCCTAGGATTGCCTAGGACCTCGCCTAATACTGTCGTCGTCGAGAATTTGCAATCCGGCAGGAATACGGCGATGAACCTTCTGGCCACGAGGTCGAAGACCTTCTGTTCGGCATCGGTGAGGTTTGTGGGGATGACACCCGTGGGGATGATGGCGTGGTGGTCGGTGACCTTCGAGGTGTCGAAGACGCGCTTCGATTTCTTCAACGGCTTGCCACCGATGGGTTTGATGAACTCTGCGTAAGGG
>JAFZNI010000323.1 GCA_017551005.1 Prevotella sp. | reverse complement strand
GGGGTCCCACCTCTTCCCATTCCGAACAGAGAAGTTAAGCCCGCCTGCGCCGATGGTACTGCAATGCAATGCGGGAGAGTAGGAGGCCGCCCCCTTTTTTCAGTAAAGGAAAGCCCTGGAGAGAAATCTCCGGGGCTTTTTTATTGATACTATCGAGAAGTTGCTGAAGAAAGACGAATTTGCCTCACGTTTTAGTTATGATGGGAACGCAGTTGCGGATGTCGATAGGGATGGTTTCCGTTTGGAAACCATTTTTATTGATGCGTAGGCGAACGATGCAGGCACGGCTGTTCATCGGCTTGCGCTGATCGAAAATGAAATTACCGATGCTGTAGTAGATTGTATGTCCTTGAAAGTTTTCGATGGTTTGAAGGGTGTGCGTATGGTGGCAGACAAGGATGTCGGCACCAGCCTGTATTAGTTGATGTGCCTCATGACGTTGGCGGGGTACGGGTTGAAGGGTGTGCTCACCACCCCAGTGGAGCGAGACGATGATAACAGCAGTAGAGTCTGCTCGACGCAGACGGAATACACGTTCCAAGAGAGATTCCATCGGTTCTTGGCTGACGCAGGGTTTGTCAGGCAAGTAGGTATAGTTCTCAAGTGCCAGTCGTAGTGAGGGTACAAACCAGACATTGCGGGGCTTAGAGGCTATGAGAACTGGTTGTGAGGCTTCTGTCATGTTCTGACCTGCGCCGAGTGGTATCATACCGGCCTTTTCGATGTTTAGTTTTGTGTCGATAAGACCTTCGCGCCCTTGGTCGATGGAGTGGTTGTTAGCCAGATTGAGGTGTGTGATGCCGTGCTGGTGCAAGGTGTCGAGCCATTCCGGTTCTGCACGGAAGATGAATTGTTTGAAGACTGGCGCTTCGATCTTCGTGGCAGGACATTCGAGATTTCCTACGACGACTTGAGCCTGACGAAACACGGAATCAATTCCCTCCGAGAAGAGATGGTTGACTCCGTGACGATTGATGGTCTGGCGCACCCCACGGTCGAGGAGGATATCACCAGTGAGAACGACGGTGAGTGTATCTGCATTTTGCGCAGATACACCCAACATCATACTAACAGCCAGTACTATAGAAAAACTCCTCATTCACCTCTGGCATATTGTTCAGGGGTACGATGATACGTTTCATCCAATCAGGCACGCCCTTACGTGGATTCTTCTCTAACTGCTCCTGCCATTCCTCGTCTGTTAGACGGGGCAGGTCAATAGGTTGGATGAACTCACGATAACTTAACACTGCACCACGTGTCAGATACAGATAGCCGCCAATTTCTACAACGACGTAGATTTCGTCAGCATCGCCAACAGCCTCGAAGAGGATCGACTTCTCTGGATTATTGTCAGCATTGGCGGTATAAACATCAGCAACAAGAGCCACCTTTTTGTCGGCCCCCTGCACATCGCTCCAGCCCATGAGATACTGGTCAGGCTCGCGCACCAGGTCGAGACTGATGTTCTCAAAGGTGGCGCCGATATACTCCAACTGGTCGTATTCCTCTTCGCTCAGTTCCTTACCAGCCAACTCTTTTTCGCTGACATTTAGCAGGAATTGTGCCTCCTCAAGCATACGCTCTGTGGCATTGCTGATTTTCTCTGTCAACATATTCTCTTCCTTCAGAACACGTTCCGTATTTTCAAGTAAGGAGATTGCTTTTTTCCAGAAACCGATGTTGGGTTCTACATATCCTTTCACGACTGGCTCTGGGGGACCACCTCCACCACATTCGGCTCCTGCCGGTTGTTTGGCGTAGAGGATAGCATCGTGTTTCAATTCTGCCCATGAGGCGAGCATGGCATTGAGGTCTTTTAGATCCCACTCCTTGGTCACCATGAAGTAGGGCAGATTCAGTTGTGGGTCACGGTCGCACAATGCTCTGAGGGTACTCATCCACTCTGTAGCAATGGTCTCGCCCCAATTGATCTGTTGCATGCGTATCTTCATCTTCTCTAGCATGGGCTTTAGGCCTTGCCATTGGTTCTGCTCGTTGAGGAGAATCTGCTCAGCCGCTGAGACTCGCATGGCGGCGAAGAAATCGAGACCTTTTGGTATGGCGCGCTTTGAGGGTCTGTTGTCGTAGTCGACCATCTCCTGCAGTACCTCACCATCGGGTTGGTAGCGCTGTGGCATGATATTGATTTTGTTGTGGCTCGTCTTCTCAAACTTCGGACGGATACGTGTCTGTTTGTTGCCAATCTTGTCAAGGGTAGCCGTGAGTTTGGCTATTGCCTGGTCGCTGTGCAGCAGGTCTTCCATCTGCATATTCAATTTCTCCACCTCATCCTTTACCTGCAGGATGGTCAGATTATCGGGCTTACCCATGAGGAAAGTGATGAGTTCGTCGAGTGTTTTGTATTTCTTCACCAACTGGTCGTCATATTTAAAGGCGTAGGTCTGCATGGCTGCGGCCTGCACCTCGGACTTATTCTTCAGTCCGAAATTGGCCGTCTGCAACCACATCATACCTCTGAAGTAGCGCTTCAATTTCTCGCTACGGGTATAGTGGCCTCGTGGACGGTATAGACTGTAAGGATAGGTGATCTCCTTGTAGTCCTCCATGAAGGTGCTGAAATTGTCCAGCCCGGCCATGGCGAGTTCTGCCTCTGCCTGTGCAGCCTTTGTCACCTCGGGGGTGCCGAGATACTCACCTGTGAAGAGGTAGTGGGCGATGCTATAGTAGACACAGTTCTTGAGTGCTACCTGACTAATTGTCTCGTCGCCGCCTGCCCAGTTGAGTTGGCGATCCATGGCATAGAACATGTCGTGCGAGAAGTCGGTCATCAGTTGCAACAGATGGTTTTCCTCCAACTCGCGCAGCATGCAGTCGAAATAGAGATGGTAGAGTTGCAAATAGAGGTCGGTCGTCACGAAGTTGGGGAATTCCTGATAGTCGTTCTGCTCGTACACCTCGAACAACTGATTATGTCTGGCTGGCACGATGGCGAAGCCGTCTTCTCCCAGTCGCTGACTCAACTGTGGGTCAAATTCCTTGATTTGCGTAGGGTTCAATAAGTTGGATATGTTGACTCGCAGACCTTCAGGCACTTCGAAGTTCTGCTTCGCCAACTCATCCTCGCGCTCTTGCAAACGTTTGATGAAGGCCTTCTCCTGATCATTGTAGTTCAGCAGGTTCTTCTCGTCGATGATGCGGTAGTAGAAGTCACGCCAACTCTCGTCCTCCTTCGACTCCATACCAGCCGATTCCACCTTCTCGTCGAATTTCCACATCAGCGAGTCGTACCACGTGGTGGCGTTGTAGATACCTCTAATGTAAGAGTCCCTGAAGGGTAAACCACGCTGGGCTGCAGGTGCATTACGCAGTGTACGGACATCAGCCAGTGAGAGTCCGCTGATATCCATGTCGTAATCAATACTGTCGAGCAGTTTCTCCACGTCGATTTGCGACGGGGGCACTTGCACTACACTCTGTTTTTGGCTGCAGGCGCAAATCAAGGCTGCCACACATGCCGTCAATAGTAATTTTTTCATTGGCTAAAGAATTTTATTGCTGTTTCTTTGTCTACACCTTTAATAATATAATGGTCGAATTTCATACCGAAACTGTCCCATTTGTAGTCTGATACCACGTAGAGTGAGTCCGTGGTCGATTCCAGGGCACGTATTTTCCCGTCTATGTATCGAAAGTCTTTGAGGATACCACCCAACTTCGAGCCCATCCACAGGGGGCGTGCCTTTTTATTCACTTGTTTGAAGATAAACAGTCTGCGGCCTTTTTCTGGATAGAAACGGGTGGACTTGATGACGCCCACCATCGCATCCTCGCTACCGTCGCCATCAACATCACCGGTCTGGAACTGATACACAGGGTAGGGCAGACGCCAGTCGTTGAGCCAATAGAGACTGTCATGCTCTTTCCGCAGTTCGAAGGTCTGGGATTCACCATGCGTGCAGAACAACCATAGTAGGAGGATGATCCATCTGTTCATAAGCCTGTCAGTGCTTTCCACAGCGGCTCATCCGGAATGGGAGCCTCAGCATTGATTGTCTCTTTCGAGACAGGATGAATGAACTCCACACGGCGCGCCATCAGAGAAATGCTGCCGTCTGGATTACTACGGGGTGCGCCATATTTTAGGTCGCCCTTGATAGGACAGCCCATGGCTGCCAGTTGACAGCGGATCTGGTGATGGCGACCCGTCAGCAGATGGACTTCAAGCAACGTATAATTGTCAGAGTGGCCGATGACACGATATTTCAGAATGGCCTTCTTGGCATTAGGTTTTTCGTGGTCGTAGGCATATGACTTGTTCTGTTTCTCGTTGCGTACTAGCCAGTGTTCCAGTGTTCCTTCTGGTTCGCGAGGGGCGTTCTTTACAATGGCCCAATACGTCTTGTGGACTTCACCCTCGGCAAACATCTTGTTCAGACGGGAGAGGGCCTTCGAGGTACGAGCAAAGACAACAAGGCCGGAAACAGGACGATCCAGACGATGCACCACACCGAGGAAAACGGCTCCAGGTTTTTGGTATTTAGTCTTGACATAGTCCTTCACAATATCAGAAAGGGGGCGATCGCCAGTCTTATCTCCCTGTACGATCTCCCCACTCCGTTTATTGACGATGATGATATGGTTGTCCTCGTAGACGACTTCCATAATTATCAGTTATCCGTTGACTACATGTTCATGCCGCCGTCGACCTGGATCACCTGACCGCTGACGTAACTTGACAGGTCTGATGCGAGGAACGTAGCCACATTGGCGATATCCTCCACTTGACCGCCGCGACGAAGAGGTATCTTCTGCTTCCACTGTTCGCGAACCTCGTCTGGGAGGGCAGCCGTCATAGCCGTCTCAATGAAACCGGGAGCAATGGCGTTGGCACGAATGCCCTTGGGACCCATCTCCTGGGCGATGCTCTTTGCGAGTGCGATCAGACCAGCCTTCGAGGCAGCGTAGTTAGCCTGACCGGCATTACCATGCACGCCTACCACAGAGGCCATATTGATAATGCTTCCGCCACGCTGACGCATCATTACGGGGACACAGGCATGGATGAAGTTAAAGGCCGATTTTAGGTTGACGGCAATCACTGCATCCCATTGCTGTTCCGTCATGCGCAGCATCAGACCGTCCTTTGTGATACCTGCATTGTTGACCAGAATGTCAATTGAACCGAACTCTTCTTTTACAGCCTTCACCACTTCCTCTGTCTGAGCGAAATCAGCAGCGTTCGAAGCATAACTCTTAGCCTTCACGCCTAAGGCGGCAATCTCCTTTTCTGTTTCCAGATTCACCTCCAAATCGGTGAATGCAATGTTAGCACCCTCAGAGGCGTATTTCAATGCGATAGCCTTTCCGATACCGCGTGCAGCACCAGTAATCAGTGCTGTCTTACCTTCTAATAATCCCATTTTAATTTACAATTTTATAATTTACAATTTACTGTTTATCTTCTTTGGATTTTTCCCAATGCACCATAGACAACCTTTGCCACCTGCGGCTTGGTGTCTTCTTCCTTCATACCGTGTGCGATACGTCCGTAGATATAAGGAACTTCAAGGCCCTTGATACAGTAGTGGGTGATGTCAGCCACGAGGTCCACGTTATCGATGTCAAACTCTCCGTCTTCCTTACCTTCGGTATAGACCTTACGGAAGAGTTCAATCTCAGCATCATCGAAATGTTTGCGCACCTTCTCCACCATCCAGATGTTACGGAAGAACTCGGCACGGAGGTTCCCGTTTCTTACCACCGTCTCGCGGATCATACTCAGATGGGTATAAATCAGTTCGATAATCTTGTCCTGTGGACGAATCTTGCGTGCAGCCACCTCGTCGAGTTTATCGCTCAGACGTTCCAATTCACCCTCAATCACGGCATAGTATATTTCCTCCTTTGATTTAAAGTAGGTGTAAAGCGTACGCCTGCCTTTCCCAGACTGGGTGGCGATGTCGTTCATCGTAGTGTTCTCCAGACCGTTTTTGGCAAACAACTGGCGGGCCACGTCGACGAGTTTTTGTCTAGTCTTCGATATTGACATAATTGAGTCCTCCTATTGCTTTTGAAAATTGCACACGGGCATTATTGTGTGCAAAATTACACATTTCCTTTGAAATACGCAAGAAATCAGATGAAAAAAGTTTGGGAAAAAGCAAAAATACAAAAAAGTAGCATAATTATTTGCGTAATTCAAAAAATAGTTGTACCTTTGCAGCCGATTTAAAAAATCGCGGAGTGGAGCAGTTGGTAGCTCGCCAGGCTCATAACCTGGAGGTCGCACGTTCGAATCCTGCCTCCGCAACTAAGAGAGAAGAATGGAGAGAACAAGGAAGCGCGAACCAATTGGTTCGCGCTTCCTTGTTCATTTCATCTTGGCCAGTACTTTCCTGTAGTACCTGTTGGTGGCCTTAATGCTGTACTTAACACCTCCATTCCAAAGTCGAATAGCCTTCTCGACGTTGTTTTCGGGGTTATAGTACTTCTGGATAATCAGGAACATCTCTTTTGACTTGTCGACACTATATCGGTCGGCCATCTTAAACTGCTTCTTACTCTTCTGTCTTTTCAGAATGTCATTGCAATCCTTCACAAGAATCGGAGTAATCTGCATCACGCCTACGGAATTTCCGCTTACGGCGTTGGGATTTCCTTCGCTCTCGACTTGGATAATTGCTTCCATTACTGGATCCCAGTCGAAGCCTGATGTTTTAGTGCTCTTTGCATTTCCTTCAGCCGATGCTGTCAGTGCAATGGTCAAGGCAATCAGGCTTAAACATGCTTTTTTAATAAATTGAATCATATCTCTATACTTTAGGCGGAGACTCTCACGAGTACCGCGTTATCCTTTAGATTTTCTTCTTCAAAGATGCAACTTCACGTCGCAAATGATCGCTGAATCTCTCGATTCTGCGACAAAGTTACGGCAAATCAATTACTTAGCCAAATGTTTTTAGGTTTTTTAAGATTTATTGTGTGCGCGCACGTCAAATGTCAAGGGATGTAAACTAATCTAAATCGACCACAGTGATACCTGCTCCGCCGAATTGTACGTGCTCGTCGCGGGCCTTCACCACGTTGGGAACGGTGTTCAGGTACTGACGTATTAACTGGCGTAAAATACCTGAACCAGTACCATGCAGAATACGTACCCGACTCATCCCGATGAGGATCGCATCGTCGATGAAATGCATCACGGTGTCGATGGCTTCGTCGCCTCGCATACCTCTTACATCAAGATCCTGATGGAAGTTGTGGCGACGGTCTTCCATCGTGGCGCGGGTCACCTTGGAAGTCTGGATGGCCAGTGCCTCGTGTTTGTTGGCAGAGGTACTTTCTTTGGGAGCCTCTTTCGCCCGCTCCAACTGTTCCAGTTTTATTTTCGAGCGCACGTCACCAAAGATAACGGTAGCCTGCTTGCCTTGGATGCCCTCTATCTTACCTACACTGTTCAAACCTTTGATGCGAACGGTATCTCCTATCTCCAAAGGTCGGTTCTCTGCATCTTTGTTGGTCTTGGCGTGCTCTGCCAGTTTTTTACTCGCGGCCTTTTCTTCCTCGCCCTTCCTTACTTTGCGTTGGGCTTTGCGAGCCTTGCGCTCTTCCATCTGGCGCAGTTTCTTGGCGAAGTCCTCTTCGCTCATTAGACCACGGGTATCGTCGGAGGCCACCTGTTGACGGAATTCCTGCAGTTCTTCCCTGACGATACGTGTACGTTCCTTCTCTGCCTGTGCCTCTTTGATCTCTCGGATGGCGTTTTCTATCTTGCGGTTGGCCTCAGCCAACAGTTCTTCGGCTTGTTGTTGGGCCCGACGCAAAATCTCCTTGCGCTCCCGTTCAATCTCTTCAAGGTTGGTCTCGTAGCGCTGGATATGTCCCTCCAGTGATTTCTCGTGCTGGTGGATGGTTTGGCGCTTGCCCTCCCAGTAGCGTTTGTCGCGCACGATGTCCTGCAGGTATTTATCACTTTGGATATAGTCGCGGCCCACGATGTCCGAGGCATCGTTGATCACCTCCTCTGGCAGTCCTGTCTTGCGGGCAATCTCGATGGCAAATGAGGAGCCAGGCTGTCCGATGCTGAGTTGGAAGAGTGCCTGCATCTGTCCTCGGTCGTAGAGCATGGCACCATTCACCACACCCTCATGATCCTCGGCAAAGTGCTTCAGGTTCTGGTAGTGAGTGGTAATCACGCCGAATGTTTTCTTCTCCCAGAATTGCTTCAGCACGGCCTCTGCGATGGCACCGCCGATGGTGGGTTCCGTGCCGCCTCCGAACTCGTCTATTAATAAAATGGTACGTGCGTTGGCCTGCTTCATCATCTGTTTCATGTTCAGCAGATGCGAGGAATAGGTCGAGAGGTCGTTCTCGATGCTCTGCTCATCGCCGATATCAATCATGATATTCTCGAAGATACCTGTGGTGGAACGGTCACCGATGGGGATGCTCAGTCCGCACTGCAACATATACTGCAGCAATCCGACGGTCTTCAGACACACCGACTTTCCGCCTGCATTCGGACCGCTTATGATTAACAATCGTCCAATATTCTCATCATGACTTCTCTCCTTACTCCTTCTCTCCTTCTCTCCTTCTAATCGAATATCCAACGGCACCACCTTCTTATTCTGCTTCTCCAACGAGAGTTGCAGCAGTGGGTGTATGGCCCTTATCCAGTCTAAGTGCGGCTCTGCCTTCACTTCCGGCTCGAAGGCTTTTGTCAGTTTCGCCAGTTCTGATTTGGCGTTTATCATTTCTATTTGTGCGAGGAAATCGTAGGAGTTCAGAATCTCTGTAACGTTTGGTCTGAGTTCATCTGAGAACACCGTCAGTATTCGGACAATCTCGCGCCGTTCGGCGGCTTCGAGTTCGCGTACCTTGTTGTTGGCCTCCACTACCTCCGTAGGTTCGATAAACACGGTCTTTCCTGTGGCCGACTCGTCATGTACGATACCGTTGATCTTGCGTTTCACCGTAGGCGATACGGGGATTACCAGTCGTCCGTCTCTCACAGCGGGTGTCACATCCTTGTCCACCAGCCCGTCCTTTTGGGCAGCGTGTAATATAGTATATAAGGTACGTGAGATGCTGCCCTCCATCTTCGAGAGGTCGTGGCGGATGCCGGCCAGTGTCATCGTGGCAGAGTCTTTGATTTTGCCGAACTTGTCGAGGATGGAGTCTATGCGACGGATGATGGCTGGGAAGGTCTGCACATCCTCCGTCAGTCGGTGAAGGGCAGGGTAGGGATACCGTGTCTCACCGCTGGCTGTCTCCTCGGCACCCCGCTCCAGATATTTCACGATGTCAGCAATGGTCTGTAACGAACGGCGCAAGTCCCACACTTCGTTTTCCTCCAGATGGGTGTTCTCGAGTCGGATGCGTTTGATGCTCTCGCGCACATCGAAGAAGTATTGCATGGGGAAGTCGTCCTTCTCCTCCTGCAATCTACGAAACTCGCGTACTTGTGAGAGCCACTCGTTCACCACGCTGGCATCCGTAGAAAAGGCCATCTTTTCCACCTTCTCCTTGCCCAGCGTGCTCAGACAACGTCCCTTCAGCAACTCGCGTATCTCGTCGAAACCAATCTTTTGTTCGAAGTTGTTCGGGTAAATCACGGCGCGAAATTACAAATAATTGGGCGAAACACCAAATTATTTATAAAAAGTTACCGAAAAATTTGCTCAATTGAATAAAAACTCGTACCTTTGCAGCCGCTTTCGAGACAATCGGGCATTGGAGAGATGGTAGAGTGGTCGATTACAGTAGTCTTGAAAACTACCGTACCGAGAGGTACCGGGGGTTCGAATCCCTCTCTCTCCGCAAGCAAAATGTAACCCTCCTGGTTATCAGAGGGTTACTTTTTTTATGCCGTTTTTACACCCAGTTTTACACCCAAATCCGGGCTCAGCGGATTTACCCGGTTGGTAAAACTTGAGCTAATCAAGAATAAAGTGTGGCCAGTCTATACATAAAGAACTTGATGTCCCCGACTCCTCTGAACTGTGTTCTGAAAGCTTTGATTTTGGCATTGAAAGAT
>JAFZNI010000322.1 GCA_017551005.1 Prevotella sp. | reverse complement strand
TGTTTCACACGCGTACCATCTTGAGTATAGACCGCGTAGTTCAGGTGCGTACATATCTCAGAGGCAGCCTCACCACGGGTAAGACTCGCAAACGGTGTCTTCTCTATCTCAAACACGCTCACCCTCAGGTTACCATCGTTCCCACTCGTTTTCTCTTCACTCACAAGCGGTTTTTCACAGGCACATAGCATCAGTGTGGCAAACAAAGCAAAAGTGATTTTCTTCATAGTATGTCCTCCCGATGATTAGAATTCAACAGTCGTATCGTCAAGCCAGGCACTCTCAATCTGGAAGACCGAGGATGTCTGAGCAGTCGTTTGGAAGACCGGTCCCCGGAGAATGGTCTTGCGGTTGCGCTTGAAAGGAACGTTCGGGATGGTCTTTGTGAAGAGCACATTATCGCCGTCATCCAACACGTCGATGGTGATGTTGATGTTCTGCTCATCGGAGGCCAGGAACACGAAACTGACCATATTAATAGCCTGACCAACAGGTTTGGAGGGGTTGACCTCTACGACAAAACCGTTATTCACCGTCGCGAGACCGGTCGTGGGGTTGAAACTCAATCCCCCTTTTGCGTAGGAGGTCCGGATTTTGGCAACACCCTCGACACGGGTGTCGGTGGAGATGATCTGCAGTCCGCTGATGACGCGCTCCAGCGTGGCATTGAGATTCACGGCGTTGGTGTTGGAGATGGATACGGTCTGCGTCTTCACAAAGGTCTCACGGGCCTTGGGACTGAACGAGGCCTCTGTAGGACTGGTCAGCGTGAACACGTCATCGGTGAAAAGACCATAGCCCACCACCACCATCGTATAGTTGCCCAGAGGCAGATGACAGGAAAAGGAACCGAAGGAAGCGTAGTTGCCTTCGCTTTTCACATGCGTGGCCTTGTACACCTCGTTAGAACCATTGTAGAACGCCAGCGTGATAGCCTTCACGTCATTGTAAGAGCCTGGATCCACCGCTGCTCTCGTCCTTCCACCGGAACTTGAGAAGTCCTCTACGGACGTAGAGAAGTCGTTCACCTCCACCCTCACGGGTGCAGTCTCTACGGGGTTACTTACTGTTACTTCATTTTCGTTGCTGCAACTTGCAGTCAACAGGCATGTTACTGCCATCAAAAACATTTTTTTCATTGTTTGAATTAAATTTAAGAATGTAAATAAAAGTGTGGCGTTTTTCATACACCGATGCAAAGGTACGTATAAGTAAGCATAAAAACAAATTTTATGGGAGTTTTTTTTTGAGATTAGGCTCAATTTCATTATCTTTGCAAAAAATTTGTATGTAAATGAAGTTTTATCCGCTATTATTTGAGCCGAATCTGCATCCCACGGTCTGGGGGGGCGAGAGTTGGGAGGTAAGTGCTGTCCCTGGTAGCATCAGCATCATCAGCAATGGTGAATGGGCAGGTCAGGAACTGACTGCCGTGATTGAACAGCATCCGGACGACATCTTGGGAAAGGCTGTCAATGAGAAATACCACGGCAAACTACCCCTGCTGGTGAAGTTCATTGATGCCAGACAAGACCTGAGCATCCAGGTACACCCCAACGACGAGATGGCCATGCGCGAACATGGCAAGAAAGGCAAGTCCGAGATGTGGTATATCATCAAGGCGGATGAAGGGGCTCATCTCTATGCCGGTTTCAAGCAGGAGATCACCCCCGAAGACTATCAGCGGCGTATTGCCGATGGCACTATCACGGAGGTGTTGGCCGATCATACTGTCAAGGCCGGTGATGTCTTCTACCTCCCTGCCGGTCGGGTACATGCCATCTGTGGGGGCATCCTGTTGGCGGAGGTGCAGCAGTCGTCTGACGTGACCTACCGTATCTACGACTACAACCGTCCCGGACTGGATGGCAAGCCCCGTGAACTGCATACCGAACTGGCAGCCAAGGCGCTTGACTTCCATGTGGAGGCCAACTACCGTACGGACTATCCGGATACTTCCAACCGCGCGATACAGGTCATCAACTCTCCTTATTTCAGCATTCGTGTGATGATTGTCTCAAAGCCTTTCCATCGTGACCTGATGAAATACGACAGTTTCGTGATCACTATGTGTATTGAAGGTGATTGTATCATCCGTGTGCGCAGTACTGGTGAGGAAATATTCCTGAAGGAAGGCAGTAGCACCTTGATCCCTGCAGCCATCGCCGACTACGACGTCTTGCCACAGCATGACAATACCCGCATCCTCGATGCCTTCATCGATAATATGGACCGAAGCCTCGCAAACACCGTCACCCGCTTCCTCCACTGGCGCGCCTAACACCTATCACTGGGGCCAGGCCCTAATGATAAGGCCCTAATGATAGGTGCATTGGAGAGCCTGATGGCTATACCAATGTTTTTCTTTCTTTCAAAAACGTCCTGGCTCGGATTTCATCCTCGTGCGGAATGTTTTTTTAAAGAAAGAAAAACATTGTTCGATTTCCCTATTACGGGTATGACTTAGAAGTTGTATTTGACGTCGACGGCGTTGCCACTGGTGCCGACAGCGATATTGCTACCTTTGCCGAGCAACATATCCGACAGCCACCAGGTGAGTTCCGCAGAACCAACGCCAACCGCAGCGCCCGCCACCACATCATACCAGTGATGACGGTCTCTGGCTACACGTTCCACGCCAATGGCTGTGGCGGCAGCATAGCCGGCGATGGGAATCCAGATACTCTCCTTCCTAAACTCTTTGTCCAGAGACCTTGCTGCGGCAAATGCCATGGCAGCATGGCCAGACGGGAAAGACTTGTCGTCCGAATGATCCGGACGATCCTCTTTGACGATGGCCTTCAGGACGGTCTTGGCACCGTATGCCACACCCACCGAGGCTACCGTATTCGCAATGAACCGCGACCAGTTGTGCGTGCCAACGGGTTGGGCATAGGCCTTCCTTCTGTTCTCGACATCACGATAGAAAGTGTTTCTGCCAATATCATAGCGCACGCCGAAGTCAATATCAAAGAAACCATTGCTGCCAGAAGACACCTCCATGCCAGTGGTGCTGAATCCCATGCCCTCACTGGTCGATACCTGATAGCCAAGTGCCCCAAACAGACTCAGTCTGTCGTTCAGACGACAGGTCTCTTCCAGTCCTGCACCCATCAAGGGCGAGGCCGAGCCATCTGTAAACTGCGAGATGAGACCAGCCCTGACATAGCCTGTCGTGTGCCATTTCCGCTCGGGCTCATAGCCGACAAACACATTTGTCAGATTCAGCATGGCCTCAATCGTAGCCACGCCGATACCGCCATCCTTATAGTTCTGTTTGGGGTCATCCCTCGGGGCAACCCATTCCAGACTGTTGTTGGGAATCAGACCGTTGTCCCATTGCACACGTCCTCTCAGTCCGAACTCCGGGGTAAACCACTTTCCCACGGCGGCATTCAAGCCGAATGTCATACCCTTGGGGATTGAGTTGGAGAAGTTGCAGCCGTAGGGGTTCATCAGACTCATATCCAGTCCTGCCTGTACGAACCAGTTGTCCCAGATCCCATTCGTCAGCACTCCTGACTCCTTACTCCTGACTCCTGTCTCCTGTCTCCTTACTCCTGACTCCTGTCTCCTGACTCCTAAATCACATTGTGCCCCGATTTCTATCGTCAGGTACCCGTTCGAGTTACTGCCCGTTCCTGTACCACCACTCTCATTATTCCCCACGAATCCACTACCGGTCATGATATAGGCGATGTCACCAGTCAGACTCCAGCGGTCGCTCAACCGGTACGTGTTCAACATACCGAGACCTGCACACAACGCGCCTTTCGACACACCGAAATTATAGTTCACACCCACACGCGGGTAGACACTCAGGTTCCACGTCCGGTCAGGACGATACGCCCCCAACAGGTTGTGCACATTCACCAGTGCATCGCCATAGAAGGCGATATAGCCACCCTTGTCACGGTTCACTCCCGGTTCATCAAAGGGTGCCAGCCAGTTGGCATGGTCGTTCTCCAACAGTGGCAGTGCATTCTCCCAATTGAAGTTTCCACGGACACCCACCTGGTGGGTAAACCACTTACCCACTGCCAGATCCAGTCCGAACGACTTTCCGTTCGGGAACACCTTTGAGAGGTCGTAGCCATACGGGTTCTGTAATGTCATGTCGAGTCCCATCTGCACGAACCAGTGCTTCCAGAACCCATCCGCCACCACCACATTCTCCGTGGCCTTGCCATCAGTCAGATTACCACCATCGGCTACATCAAACACCTGTGCCTGAGTCTCCATCAGTCCCAGGCACATTGCTATTATGAATAGTCTAGTACGCATTTTTGTCATGAATAAAGATACTTTTGGCCGTCATCCAGATGATGCGGATGTCGAGCCAGATACTCCAGTTCTCCATATACCAGATGTCACGCTTCACGCGCCCTTCCATCTGCCAGAGTTCCTTGGTCTCTCCACGGAAGCCCGTCACCTGTGCCCAACCCGTCACACCGGGTTTCACGAAGTGACGCACCATATACTTGTCAATCAGTTCCGAGTACTGTTCCGTATGAGCCAGCATGTGCGGTCGTGGTCCCACGATACTCATTCTACCCTGCAACACATTCAGGAACTGAGGCAGTTCATCGATGTTCGCCTTGCGCATAAAATTGCCGAACGGGTATTTCCGCGGGTCGTCCTTCGTGGCCTGCACCTTGTCGGCATCCTTATTTACGTGCATCGAACGGAACTTATAGCAGTTGAATGTCTTTCCGTCCAGGCCTGTGCGCTGTTGTTTGAACAGGATGGGTCCCGGACTCTGGATCTTGATGAACAGATAGATAATCGGGAAGACGATGGCTGTCGGGATGAGGAACACCAATGAGAGGATGATGTCAAACACGCGTTTGATGGCTCTGTTCACCGAGTTCTGGAGCGGATTCTCGTAGGTCGTGAAGATCTCCATGTCATCCAACATCTCGCGCTTCAAGTTCAGGCCAATCGACTCCACCGATACGGGGATGAAGAAGAATCTCACCACCTTATGGTCGCACATCCTTGACGTCTTCTTGATGACATCTCTATTCTTTCTTGAGATACAGAGATACAACTCGTCGCCGATGGTCAGATCATCAGGATGGCTGATGCCGTCTATGAAATCGTCCATGGATCCGAGTCGGGTAATCTCATCCGTATATTTCAGATGCTGTCCTTGTGCATTCCTCAACCGCATGGCCTCATAGATATAGTTCTTCACCTCTTCGTCGCCATAGTAGCCCTGTACGCGGTATCCCAAGGTGGGATCCTCCCTGAGTTTCCAGTACACCTCAGCAAGTTCTTTGTCTGAACCTACCAGTGTCACATTACGTGTATTCCTACCGGCCTCACGGTAGAGTCTGATAAACCAGCGCTCAAACAGTCGTTTGATTAACAAGGTGACAAAGAAGATGGTGCCGATGACGAAGATCAGCAGCCCGATTGGCAGGTAGTAGTCGAACACCTTCAATAGTACATAGGCCAATACCGACTGCGTGATTGTCAACCCCATGATCCGTCGGATGACGTCACCAGCACCCACCAGTCGCAGGTGGATGATGGTCGAGAAACGCAACTGACTTAGCATCAGGGCGATGTTGTTCACCAGAATGAAAATCTCCAGACTCTTCTCCGGCCATGTCTCTATTCGCCACGAATGTTGTGAAGAAACAATGATGATAGCATTCAGCAACACGAAGTCGCCTGCCATCACAACCCATTTAATCAGCCTGTTAGACTGGTTGTTACTGTGCTTCATAAATACGTACTGTTCAAATCCGCGAGCAAAGATACGATTTATTAAGCAAAAAACCAAATAAAATGATAAATTTCTTTGTTTTTAAATTTTAAAAGTCTTTTTTACTTTCTCGTAACTGGCCAGATTACCGATGTCATACCGTCTGCCCGGCATCTCCCAGGCATAGACGCACGTCTGACCACAGAGCCAGGCAATGAAACTGCCCGGTGCATCGGTGCCACAGCCGCTCTCGATACCCTTCTTGATCAGGTGGGTATCCTCACGGGTGTA
Source organism: Prevotella sp. (assembly GCA_017551005.1). Classification (GTDB taxonomy): domain Bacteria; phylum Bacteroidota; class Bacteroidia; order Bacteroidales; family Bacteroidaceae; genus Prevotella. The sequence goes on along the minus strand of JAFZNI010000322.1, from coordinate 1,132 downwards.
ATAATAGAACGCGGGAATACACCAGTGACTCTTCGGATTGGCCGGTTTCTCCTCCATGGAGAGGATACGTCCATCGGCATCAATCTCCGCCACGCCTGTCTTATGGAGCCTGGCTTCGTCAGCCTCGTAATAGCGCATCACACAGGTAGCGTTTTTCTCCTTCGCATAACGGATAAACCCACCGAGACTGAAGTCCAACAGGTTGTCCCCCGCCATCACCAACAGGTCATCATCAAGAGATTTACGGTTTGACAACTGACCATTTACAATTTGGCTACCGCCTTCGATGGCCAACAGAATATCTTTGACGGCGCCCAGGCGGGTCTCGTTGGTCGATGTCCCGTCATCTATCACAGTGATCTTGCATTGTGAATTGTGCATTGTGAATTGTGCATTATGCATTGTGCATTGTGCATTATCCATTGTGAATTGTGCATTATCCATTGTGCATTGTGCATTTTTCGTAGCCCACTCTTCGAAGATGGAGGCGAACTTATGGTTACTGATAACAATATACTCATCGATCAGTCCGGTCTGAGCCATGTCATCAATCAACCAGTCCAGAATGGGCTTTCCTGCCACTTCCAACAAAGGCTTCGGAAAATTCTCCGTCAACGGATACAACCTGGTTGCATACCCCGCTGCTAATATCACACACTTCATCTTGTTACTCTTTTTTCACTCTATAGTACTCAGCATACCACTCCGCAAATTGGCGAAGACCTTCCCTCAATGTGATCTTGGGCGTAAAGCCGAAGTCACGTTCCAAGGCAGCGGCATCCGCATACGTCGTGGGCACATCGCCCGGCTGCATCGGCACCAGTTGCTTGTGTGCCTCGAAGTCGTAGTCCTCTGGCAACACGCCAGCCCGCACCAGTTCCTCCTGGAGGATATTCACGAAGTCGAGCAGGTTCTCCGGCTGACCGCCACCGATATTATAAACCGCGTATGGTGGAATCGGCAGACCGTCCTCGCCTGATTTTTTCTCCGGTGCTCCCTGCATCACACGAACGATACCTTCCACGATGTCGTCCACATAGGTGAAGTCGCGCCTGCAGTTGCCGTAGTTGAATATCTGGATGGTCTCGCCCTTCAACAGTTTGTTGGTAAACCCGAAGTACGCCATGTCTGG
>JAFZNI010000035.1 GCA_017551005.1 Prevotella sp. | reverse complement strand
ATACCATACACGTCCTTTTGAGATGTCATCATTTGAGAAAGAAAAGTTTATCCCGCTGGTGCTCTGCGGCTCTGTCTGGTATGATGAAAAGTGGAAGATAACCCGCTTCTGTGGCGAAAATACCATAAAACCAGACCTCTCGTCAGATATCCTGAAATTCGTTCCACATTATTATATCATCGGAGTCATTGTACATTAATAATATGAAGGAAACCATTTTCACTGTGCTACTTACCATCGTCGTAATGACGGGGCAAGCACAAGAGATTAAATCACAAAGTAAGTCTATCGCTGATACCTATTGGCGCAATGATGCAACAGGCGACTGGATCATAGGCTTTGCGTCCAAACATGTGATTTATGAGAATCAAGTGTGTGATATTGCTACTCAGACAGAGAATAAGGATACCTACACGTTGACGCTCAATAATGGTACCATCATCAAGGTTGGCAAACTCAATAGTGGCTTACGTTCGATTACCATCGGTAGCGAGAAACCTGTTATTTGCAGTCTCATCACTACTGCTACATTGCCCGACTATCCCATCAAGGATCAGCGTAAGGGTTTCGATGACAACAACTATCAGATGGGCGATAGTGCCACCCTGATTGGTTGGATGAAAGATATGCCCGAACAAGGTTGGAGATATGGCAGGGAATTTGAAGTGGGTTACGAGAATCTCTTCGACAGACAACAAATAAGTGCTTATGCAAAGATGGATTCATTAGGTCGTTTTTCCCTCAAGATACCACTGTTAAATTCTTCGCAAGTGTTTATCGACTGGAGGCGAAGCATGCTCAGCAGTGTTATGGAGCCTGGGAAGACCTATTTTCTGCTTTGTGATTTCAAGACGGGTCAAAGACTTTTTATGGGTGATGATGTCAGAGTGCAGAATGAACTCTTAGCCTATCCCCATCAATTTGCCAATGATCGCTTAGAAGATATGGAGCCAGCCAATATGACTGCCATGCAATTCAAGGCACATACAGATAGTATGCGTTTGTTACGTATGGCTGAACTGAAAGAACGCATCCACCAACACCCCAACCTCTCGCAACGATATATCGACTACCTGACAGGCTATTATCTGACAGGTCAAGGCGAGTCGATGATGCAGGCCCGCTTCCACATGCCTGGTAGGGAGTTGCCACAGGAATATATGGACTATGTAGGTCAACTCTGGCAGCAAAAAGTGAAGCCATATACCCTATACCGAGACTTTTCAACGTTTATGCGCGACTATATAGACCAGTTGGATGAGAAACGTCATATAGATCTAGGTGATCAGACTGTCAGGGCTGTGAAACGTCTGGAGCAGGAGGGCATCATCAAATTGACACCAGAGGAGTCAAAACTTTTGGATGATTATAGCCCTTTAGCGAAAGAGATGGATCGTAAACTGAGTTTTGCCAAGAGTCATGAGGAGAGCCACCAGTTGATAGAGGCTTTTGAGAAGAATGACACTGTAGCAAAGACCTACAAACTGTTTGATCGGCTTGGGGAGCCCCTTGAAAGAGAACAGACTGCTCAGAGTATCCGTTCGAACCTCGCAACGATTGATTCCGTAGGCTGCGACCGCAATCTGCGCGATATCTATTTGGCTTGCTATCTTTGGAGATTTATCGATGTTACTCGCAATCCACTTCCACCATTAATGATGGAATGTGCAGAGCGGGAAATAAAACTGCCTTTGGCACTCAATACGATAAAGAAGTTGAACGACAAATATGCTGCCCTTCAGAATCAGGATCTGACAAGTGCTGCAAGCCTACACCCTTCAACAGATGTTGAGAATATGAGTGATGGTGAGGCGATTTTACGAAAAATGATCGAACCATACAAAGGTCGCATAATCTTTCTCGATGTTTGGGGTACATGGTGTGGCCCTTGTAAAGCCGCACT
>JAFZNI010000321.1 GCA_017551005.1 Prevotella sp. | reverse complement strand
TTTCACTTTTCACTTTTCACTTCCTGTGGTTTCCGCAAGCAGACGGCCGACAATAGTGTACAGATGCAGCCCGTAGGCCCGACGTTCTGTGCCGACAGTGCCTACCTGTTCTGTCAGCAGCAGTGCGACTTCGGCCCACGTACGATGAACAGCAAGGCCCACGATGACTGTGAACAGTGGATTGTCAAGAAGTTTCAGTCGTACGGCATGACCGTCATTCCCCAGAAGACCATTCTCCAAGGCTACGACGGGACACCGCTCCGTAGCACGAACATCATCGCCAGTTATAAGCCAGACCTTTCTGACCGCATCCTGCTCTGTGCCCATTGGGACTCCCGTCCTTGGGCTGACAATGACCCTGACGAGGCCAACTGGCATAAGCCTGTGATGGCGGCCAACGATGGCGCCTCCGGCGTGGCTGTGATGCTCGAGATCGCCCGTCTCCTTTCTCCTTCTCTCCTGTCTCCTGACTCCTGTCTCCTGTCTCCTTCCCTTGGCATCGACTTCATCTGTTTCGATGCCGAGGACTACGGTTATCCCCAGTGGGAGACAGGCATTGACCCGGGTGATACCTGGGCCTTGGGTGCCCAATATTGGTCTGCCAACCTCCATAAACAGGGCTATACGGCGCGTTTCGGAATCCTGCTCGACATGGTGGGCGGACAGGGCGCGCAGTTCTATCAGGAAGGGATGTCGAAGGTTTATGCCAGTAGTATCGTCGACAAGGTGTGGCGGGCTGCGTCTGTGGTGGGCTATGGCTCTTTCTTCCCCAAGAAGGATGGATGGAACATCACTGACGATCATCTCCCCGTGAACACCATTGCCAAGATTCCCTGCATCGACATCATTCCCTATTATCCTTTCTGCGAACAGAGTAGTTTCGGTCCCACGTGGCATACCGTCAATGACGATATGGCGCATATTGACAAGAGCACCCTCCAAGCCGTCGGTCAGACCGTCATCCAGGTGCTCTTCTCTGAACAGTAATATTTCCTATTCCCTATGCGTCGGCAAAGACCTTGCCGTCGTCGAGGGTAATCTGAAGTTTTGTATATTCGCTGTGGAAATCGTGCTGCAGACGGTCGAGGTAGCGGGCACTTTCCCATTTGCACATCGGCAGGTCGTGGAGCAGATAGTTGCCGCAGGCTTCAGGTCGCGTGGCGGGTACTTCTGTCTGCGTGAGGATCCACTGGAGGCACGCGATGGTCAGCCGCCTCATATCCTCGACGGTGTAGGTTCCCGTCATGATAATGTACATGCCGGTGAGACAGCCCATGGGGCCTACATACACCACATCGTCCTTGACCTCGCTGTTACGGAACCAGGTAGCCATCAGATGCTCCAGACTGTGCATGGCGGCTGGAGCCACGGCGGGTTCCTGGTTTGGCTCTGTGATGCGCAGGTCGAAAGTGGTAAACCCATTGTCCTCACGCGACACGTAGATGCCCGGTTTCAAATGCGTGTGGTCGATGGTGAAACTTTGTATGACTTCCATTTTACAAGCCCCCTAACTTAAGGGGTTATTATTTCGACGAATGCGCGGGTGACGTGGAAGGACTTCTCGGCGATGGTGTTCCAAAAATCGTGATACTGCGAAGCATCGGTGTCGCGCAGGGGGATGTCGCTGATGACGCGGAACGAGATGAACGGCACCTTATAGATCAAGCACGTCTGTGCGATGGCGGCTGACTCCATATCCACGGCCTTTGCCTCGGGGAAGTGGCCGACGATTTCGCGCATCTTCTCCTTCGTGTCGACGAACCAGTCACCGGTGACAATGAGACCGGGGTGAACCTTGATGTCCGTAAATTGCTCGTTTAGTTTCAGGGCTTTCTCCACCAACTGCGCATCTGCCTCGAAACGGGCGGGCATGCCCTGTACCTGTCCATAGACGGTTTTGCCAACGGCCTCGCCACAATACACGTCGTGGTAGGCCAGATGTGTGCTAACCACCACATCTTGTATATTGATGTCGTCGCCATTGCCACCGGCACAGCCTGTCGAGATAACCACGTCAGGATGAAATACGTTGATCATCTTGGCGGCCTGCAGGGCGGCGTTCACCTTGCCGATACCGCTCTGCTGTAACAATACTTTACTTTCTGGAAACAGGGGGCGTAGTTGCCTGAGTTCCTTTTCCATCGCTACAATAATTCCTATTCTCATTTTTTTATGCCCCCTAAGTTAGGGGGATGGGGGTCTGAACAAGCGAATCAAACCATATCTATATTTGTTTAACTTTTAGGAGTCTGCGCCTGTTCAGACCCCTGTGGCCCCCTAACTTAGGGGGCGTATATGACGTTGGCGAACGGCCTCGTACATCAGGATAGCCGCACTGACGCTGACATTCAGAGAGTCGAGGCGCCCCAGCATGGGGATACGGATATGCGCGTCGGCAGCCTCGCGCCACTGCTGGGAGAGTCCTGTCGATTCCGTTCCCATCACAATGGCCGTCGCGTGCCGCATGTCATAGTCGTAATAGTCGTAGGAGTCCTGCAACTGTGCCGTGAGGATGCGGATCTGATGCTCCTTGAGGAAGGCGATGCACTCCTTAGAGGAACAGACGGCTGTAGGCACTGCAAACACGCCACCGATGCTGGCGCGGATCAGATTCGGGTTGTAGAGGTCGGTCAGTGGGTCGCATACGATAACGGCATCTACATTGGCAGCCTCTGCCGTTCGTAGGATGGCGCCGAGGTTACCAGGCTTCTCCACGCTCTCGAGTACCACGATGAGCGGATGCTCCTTCAGGACGAGGTCTTTTAGTCCGTGGCTTTTGCACTTAGCAATGGCGATGATGCCCTCGGTACTCTCGCGATATGCCATCTTCTCGTATACCTGCGGCGTCACTAATGTGGCAGTAGGAGTATTCTCCTGACTCCTGACTCCTGACTCCTGACTCCTTAAAAACATCTCCACCACCTCGTATCCACAGGCGATGCAGTGTTCTATCTCGCGCTGTCCCTCCACCACGAAGAGTCCCTCTTCGCGGCGCAGCGACGACTTCTGCTGCAGGGCCACCACGTGCTTCACACGGGCGTTCTGTACGCTGGTAATGATATTCTCTTCCATAATTATGCTGCAAAGGTACTAATAAATAAGCGAAAAAGCAAATATGTCACGAAACAGAAAGCCTAATAAGCGTTATTCTTTGTTAATTGCTTGGAATCGGCTTAAAAATGTAGTACCTTTGCAGTATGAAAGAGAACCTACAGAGACAGAGGGCAAAATACGGAAGAACGCAGGTGTCATCTTCGGAAAAAAGCACTTAAAAACTGTAGGGCGATTATTAGAAATTCTGAAAATGATTATTTTTTGATTTCGAAATATTTAGGATTTCTGAAAATTATTATTTCCAAAATATCATTTATTTAGATTTTCTGAATTTTATTATTTTCATGTTTCAGAATATTCGGAAATACTGAAAATTTTATTTCCAAAGATAAAAACGTTTAGACTTTCAGAATATTATTATATTTTAGGATTGAAATATTTAAATTTTCTGAAAATCATTATTTCCTGAGCGTGGAATTCTTAAAATCCCCGTTTTTTTACTATCTTTGTAGCGGAATTATCAAAACAAAATAAACAAGAAAGATGAGCAAGAAAAAACAAACGGAAAAGGCACGGATACTGAAGACCGAGGCCCAGTTCACATTCGATGAACTCTACCGCTCGCCGCTGCGCGAGGAGCGTTGCTATGAGGTCGTTGGCGGCGGCCCGGAGAAACCACAGGTGATAGAGAAGTACGTGGAGCGGAATCTGCCAGGAGTTCAAACGACAGGCATCCGGATCATGGATGAACTGATCAGTTACCTGGCCGAAGGTCGTTCAGACATGGCGGCCTTTTGCGAGGAGAGAGGTCTGCGGGTTAGCGACATCGACTCGCTGGTGTTTATGTTAACAGGTATGAGTGGCAAAGAATTCCGTCAGCGCTACCAGGTGCGTATGATGGACGAGTTGCTGCGCTACACGTCGCTCTCGCCCGCCGAGGTGGGCCGTCGTTCAGGCATTGGCTCGGCCAACAACCTCTATCTGATTACAAAGCGCGAATATGGCGAGGCACCCGTGGAGCATCGCCGCCATATCCGCCAGCCAGGCGACGAGGGGCGCTACAGATAGTGAACCCGAAAAATAGATACATTTTTTTTGGCGGTTTCGGAAATTTTCACTATATTTGCAGCCGAGTAAACCAACAAGATATGAAAAGAACGATTAGTATGTTAACCATCCTCGCCGCGATGATTGTCGGGGCGGGACAGACTTGGGCCGTTGACCTCACAGGCTGGGGTTATAACGTGATTGGTGATAAATTCCCCGATGCGTTGGATGGAACGAAAGACATGTTGACCGACGGCGCCGGCCACACCATTCCCTTTACAATCCACAACTTTGAACAGGCAACTGATGTAGGAACTGACAATGTGACTGTGACCCCGCGTGGCTCTGTATTCATCGATCCCGAAGACTACGCCAACAAGCCGGCGGGCACCTATACGGGCTCTATGAACGGCATCGCCCTGTCGCTGACCATCTCAACGCCCGTCGTACCGATTGTCGTGACAAGTGCGAATGTCAATGAGATTTTCTGTGGCGTAGAAAACGCTACTGATGTGATTTCCCAATATTGTTTAGGCCCTCAGATTCCCGATGGTGCTATCCTGGATATTCAGGGATACATTGACTATAACCGTTCTTTTGTCATCAATAAAAGGGTGGGCATTTTCTCCTCTACGAAGGATGCTACGTTCAATTTGCACACGGTGAAGGGCGACACTCATGGTGATACCGAAATTCCTAAGTTTAGTTTTATCGTCAGTACCGGTGCGTCGGGTTCTGTCATCAAGGATTTGTTCATCTGGAATACCCAGACATGGATCTATAATGTGGCTGACGTCCTCTTGAAAGACATAACCATTAGTGTTAGGAGTATTGGCCTTAGTGAAGAAATAGGTCATACAGCCGTCAGATACTGCGATCATTTAGTGATGGACGGTTGGAATGTTTTTACCGAAAACACCGATGCCCCCAGTATAGTTTTCTATGTCGTCAACCGCTCCAGTATCATTAACATGACCATTGAAGGCCAGTCGAAAATAGGTTCGCTCTTGACTTTGACATGTCCAAACGAGGTCTATGATGCGCCATTTGAGGATTATGTAGCGACAAGCACGAAAAATACCATCAAAAACTGTGCCTTTAAGACTGGTTATCCTGATGCCTTTCCTATAGCAAACGACAATGCCGACTACACCACGATTGACTGCATACAAGTTAATGCGAGTAAAAACATACAGACAGGTACAAATGCGACTGTCATCAACAGTGAGTTCTATAATGCCAGCGGCTTTGATTTGCATGCAAATAGTACGGCATACAACAACGTGGTGTATGGCTCGAGTTCTATTATTCAAAACGGATGTACTGTGTACAACAACACATTTAATGCTGTAACAACAAGAGGCTCAAATGTCACATTTAAGAATAACACGGTAAAAAACAAATTGACGGTCAGTTCTCCTGCGACTATCAAAGATAATTTCTTGAATACAGTTGAATTCAAATCGGGTTCTAACGGGGCTACTCTCACCAGCAACGTCATCAGTGGTCAGGTGACAGGGGCAAGTGAAAATGCCACCATCAGCGACAATGCGACTGTCTCCGACAACACAGGCGTCCCAGCCACCGCAACTGCCGATGACAACATGAGTGCCTTCTATTACGTGGCAGAGAATACGACCGTCGATGGCGATATCACCATATCCAAGGCTGACGGTGCCCAAAGCCCGAAAGTCACCTTCCTGATTGCCGACGGTGCCCATCTGACCGTCAACGGAGGTGTGAGCGCTCCTGATGTACAGATGAATGTCTATCCCCTGGGCAGCGGTCAAATGACGGTAGGCAATGCTGTCGAATGCAAAGGCTTGAACATTTATGGCGGTACGGTGACAACTGGTAGCATCACTGCTACAGGCGACATCAGAATCAGTAATTGTCAGATGGCTGCCGGCAGCATCGCTACAGCCGTCGACAAAGACATCACCTTCTACGAATGCCAGGAGACCACCACAGGAGATTTGTCAGCCGGTAATATCTGCATAGACGGCGGTCAGGTGAGCGTCAATGGCACGATAAGTGCCACAAACATCTCCTTCGGCTGGACTCGTATGACAAACATCGAAGACGAAATTTTCTACGTCAGGAACTGCAGCGGCACGGTGACCGCCAAGGGCAACCAGCGCTTTGTGGCCTATAACACCGAAGACGGCCCTGAGGCTGCGGGTATCGTCAGCAGTAGTTCAAACATAGACATCAGCGGCAAAACCCTGCGACGCCTCGATGGCTTCACCGTATGCCCCCCTAATGGCATTACCCTCACCGCTTATAGCAGGATGTTTACCCTAAACAACAAATCTTATTATGTTTATGAGTTTCTTCACCCTGTTATTGTGACTGGCCATGAAGACGACTATGCCGATATCCATGCCACCCGTCCCAAATATGGTGAGAACTACTTTAAGGAAGGTGAACACCAATTTCCCATGCCTGCCCAGGACATCGACATCACCGCTGTTGACTTCTACAACTACGGCTTCAAATACATCGATGCCGACGGCACGGAGCAGACTACCCCCGACGGCACGAAGGTCTATTTCCTTGACGGCGGCGGAGCCACCACGCTCCCCGGGGGCTGGTACATCGCTGAGGGCAACGTCACCTACACCGGCGGCCTCACCCTCACGGGCGAAACCCACCTCATCCTCGCGGACGGGGTGAAGGTCACGGTGGGGAATAGCGTGGTTTTTGTTGACGGTGATCCTCGTAAGGTCGGTATCTACACCATCGGCGATTTCACCGTCTATGGTCAGAGCAGTGTCTCAGGCACGCTCAACGTGAACAAGGCTGACAATGACTGCGCTATCGTCGCCGAAGGAAAGAATATTACTTTCAACAGTGGAAAGGTAGTCGCCACGTCTGATTCTTATTTTTGCATCAGTAGCTTCGATGCCAATATCACCGTCAACGGCGGTGACATCACCTCTACCTCATCTTGTATCTATGGTATCTATGCCAATGATGTAACCATCAACGACGGCAAGGTCAAGGCCGATGGACTTATTGGCATTTACACCTATACTGCCGTCAACATCACTGGTGGTACTGTCGAGGCTTATGGAGATTATTTCGGCATTCTCAATAAATATGACATCACCATCTCCGGCGGACAGGTGACTGCCACCGGCGGCACTGGTTCGGGCGATGCAGGCATCTGCTCCAATAATGGCGACATCCATCTTGGCTACACGAATGCCGACGACTATATCTATGCCACCAGTTACAAAGTCGTCCCCGGCAAGACCGTTTCTGTCGATGCCAATCCCGACCAATGGATGATGGGCGTCGACCCTGAGGGCATCAGCGACAAGGCCTACACCGGCGTGCTCACTTCTGATGACCTCAGCACCATCGCCAACATGAAGTTGCGCCGCGCTCAGTATGCGATCTTCGCGCCCGAGAAGGTGAGCGTCACCGTCATGGACGGCAGCGCCCCCGCCGAGTACGAGGAGATCACTAAAAACGACGTCACTAAACCTTATTATATATATAAGGAAGGTCTTGAGGTCACCGCCGCGCTTACTAACCCCGCGCTCGTCGCTGACTTCACCTTCAATGATATACTGACCTTCGCCGACGGTACTACCGGCTTAACAAAGAGCGGAGTCAACGCCGTAGTGTTCACTCTTCCCCAAGACTACCTCCGCATCAACATCGACAACCTCGGTGCTCCCACGAACGGCGCGACATACCTGCCCATCGAGGACGATAACAACAACCTCAAAGTGGATGACACCAGCGTGGAGATCCTCGCTTACAAGGGCCTCGAGGTCGTCGAGGGCCAGGGGCTCTGTGCTGTGTTCCAAAGCGTCAGAGAAGTCCCCGAGGGTACCACTTGCATCCTCGCCAATAAGACCGAGGGCGCGGCCCTGCCCGCCACCGTCGGCATGAGCATCGACTACACCACCGCTGGCAACACTGCCGCTGAGACCATCAGGGCCGCCGCGTCGCCCCTGCTCGCTACCGGCCGCACGGGTAAGACCCTCAGCCAGGTATTCACCGCCGCCGTCACCGACGGGAACGGCGGCCCGCGCACGGAGAACGGCACTGCCGTGAGCACTAGGATCGCCGACTACCTCGTGACCATCCTCAGCGGCACCAGTTTCAGGCCCGTCGTCGCCGACGGCGACACGCCGCTCACCGGCAGCCGCTGCATCCTCTTCGTGCCCAAGACTGACGTGCTCAGTTACCTCAACGGCCAGTCCGGCGCCACCGCCCGCACACGCAGTAGTGCCTCCGACATCCGCTACATCCCTATTGCCCTCGGCAGCAACACCACCGGCATAGGAAGCCTCACCCCCGACCCCTCTCCAATGGGCGAGGGGAGTGAATACTTCTATACCCTCGACGGCCGCCGCCTCAGCGGGCGACCGACTGCCAAGGGTGTGTACATCCACAATGGCCGTGCGGTCGTGGTGCGTTAGTGCTTACGATAATATAAACAAAGAAACAGTTAAAAGAGGATTATGAACAAATCTACTCGTCAATTCTTGAGCTTCATGCTCTTGTTCCTTACAGCAAGTGCCTCATGGACAGGCGCTAAGGCAGGTACAGGTGGCCGTACTGCACACGTCGGCGATTTATATTTTCTCCTTTTCGACAATGATTGGGGCACACATACAGCTGTCCTAACCACTAAGAATTATGCAGGCGACGCAACTGGCAGCAATTCGTACTCTATTAATAATATTTTAATCCCAGAAACATTCCAAGTAGAGAACGAATATAACGAGTTGACAATATATACAGTCATCGGCATTGACAACTACGCATTTTACGGTTCTACAAGCATCAAAAGTGTAGACATCCCTAAAACTGTCGAATCAATTGGCAAAATGGCATTTTCAGGTTGTACCAGCCTGGAAAAGATAACCGTTAACCCGCAGAACCAAAAATACTATGCGAAGGATAATGTATTATACAACTTCACTCAAACAGAACTGATAGTTTGCGCAAAGACAAAGACTGGCAACTTCACTGTACCAACAGACGTGGATAAGATTGATGAGTACGCTTTTCATGGCTGTAGCGAAATAACAAGCATTGTTTTGCCAAGTGATCTTAAGACTATCGAAGAAGGAGCATTCTCTGGATGTTCGAAGTTGGCAAGCATCAACATTCCACGAAGCATCACAGAGATTCTGGCTTCTACCTTCAGCGGATGTAAACTAACCAGCATTACACTCCCGGAAGGTCTGGAAACTATTGGTGAAAAAGCATTCTACAACAACGGAACAACTATCGACAAAGTAGAAATCCCAGAATCCGTTACTTCAATTGGCAAAAACGCATTCAATGAAACTAACGTCAAGAATTTCTACATCAACAACATCCCAAGCAAGATTGCTCTCGACGCTAATACTCCATTCCAAGATTCAGAAGACACAAGAATCCATGTGTTTACTCAGATGGAGGGCATTTTTGAGAATGCGCCAAACTGGTCAAACTACGCAGGCCACTTCGCTGCCGACATTGATATCGTCCATGTAGAATCCATTGAACTCGACAACAAGACCATGGTTGTGTTGACTAATGCAACTGGCCAGTTGACTGCAACCATCCATCCTGATAACGCACGTGTCAAGGATGTAATATTTACAAGTGACGACAATAATGTCATTACAATCTTAGATCCAACAGCAGGTACATTTATCGCTGGAGCAAAAGAGGATGAAGCAACCATCACATGCACAACAACCGACGGAACAGGCTTATCAGCACAATGCAAAATAACAGTCCTGAAGTCATTCACTCCTGCAACAGGCGTCACACTCGATTATACAGAAAAGAGCCTGGAAGTAGGCAATAACTTCACACTTAGTGCAACAGTTTCTCCAAAAAATGCCACATACAAGAACATCACCTGGGTTTCTTCCGACGAGAAAGTAGTGACAGTCAATAATGGTAACCTTACAGCTGTCGGCCCAGGCAACGCTACAATCACAGCAATTTCCGGTGACGGTGCAGCACGCGCTAAGTGCTCTGTAGTTGTCGTCGCCAAGGTGAAGATCCCTTATATCGATGAGAACGGCAATGAGCAGACATGCTCCAAATATACCGTCCTCGACGGCACGGAGACGTCGCTGGGTAAGGACGGCGAGGAGACCTGGTACGTCTGCAACACCCCTGCCACCGAGAACGAGGGCAAGGGTCTTGTCTATACTGGCGGGCTAATACTCTATGGTAATGTGCGCCTTATCCTGGCCGACAAGGCAGCGATGACGTGTAGCGGTTTAAGTAAATATTCAAGTGAAGACAATCTCACCATCTACGGCCAGAGCATTGGCGATGACATGGGTAAGCTGACTGCTACCAAAGCCGATGGTTGTATCGATGTTCACAATTTGGCTATCAACGGCGGTGAGGTCACCACTAACGCAACTAGCTATAATGGTAATGGTATACTTGCCGATAATGTCACCATCAACGGCGGCAAGGTCAATGCCATAGGCGATTATGTTGGAATCTGGGCTACCAATGACTTCACCATCTCCGGCGGCAAGGTCAAGGCCGAAGGTTATAATGGCATATTGGCACAAAATACCGTCAGCATCACTGGTGGCACGGTTGAGGCCATAGGCAAAGAAGTTGGAATCTGGGCTACCAATGACTTAACCATCTCCGGCGGTCAGGTGAAGGCTACTTGCTCTCCCCCTCCGAATACTGTTGGCATCTTTTCCAATTATGGCGACATTCACCTCGGCTACACCAACGCCGACGACTATATCTTCGCCACCAGTTACGATAAACACTCGCCCCACACCATTTCCGTCGATGCCAACGCCGGGCAATGGATGATGGCCGTCGATGCAGACGGGAAAAGCAGCAGCGCCTACACTGGCGATTTCTCTTCTGGTACCTACAGCGAAATCGGCGGCAAGACGCTGCGCCGCGCTCAGTATAAGATCACCGCGCCCGACGAAGTCAGCGTCACCGTCAAGCGCGGCAGCAACCCCGCCGAGTACGTGGAGGTCACTGAAGGCAGCGTCACTACACCTTATTATATATATAAGGAAGGTCTTACGGTCACCGCCGCGCTCAAGAACACCGCGCTCGTGGCTGATTACTTTACCGACACCGAAGTAGCGTTCACTGACGGAGAAGTTACCGTGGGGAGGCCCGCAGTCAACGCCGTGGAATTCGATCTTCCCGATGCCGACGTGACGCTGAGCATCGACAACCTCGGTGCTCCTACGGGCGGTACGATGTATCTCGGCATTCAGGACGATAATAACAACCTCACCGTGGATGACGCCAGCGTGGAGATACTCGCTTACCAGGGCCTCGAAGTCGTTGACGGCAAGGGCCTCTGTGCCAAGTTCGCCAGCGTCAGCGAAGTCCCCGAGGGCGCCACTTGCATCCTCGCCAACAAGACCGAAGGCGCGGCCCTGCCCGCTACTGTACCCGTCAGCACCGACAACAGCGCCGCTGCCGACGCTACTGGCGAGCAGATCAAGGCCATTAGTTCGCCGCTGCTCACTATCGGCCTGCCCGGACAGACCCTCGGCGATGTGCTCGCCGGTGCCGTCACAGACGAGAACGGCCAGCCGCGCACGGAGAACGGCGCTGCGCTGAGCAGCAGGCTCACCGACTATGTGCCGGCGACTCTCGTGGGTGAGAGTTTCAGGCCCGTCGTCGCAGATCCCCTTACACCGCTTATCAAAAAGAATCCCATCCTGTTCTTGGTGAAGGATCTCTTGCTCAAATACCTCAACCGCGACAACGGCAGCAGTGAAGCCCGCACACGCAGTAGTGCCTCCGGCATCCGCTACATCCCCATTGCCATCGGCAGCGACGCCACCGGCATAAGAAGCCTCACCCCCGACCCCTCTCCAATGGGCGAGGGGAGTGAATACTTCTATACCCTCGACGGTCGCAGGCTCAACGGTGCGCCGACTCAGAAGGGCGTGTATGTCAACAGTGGCATGAAGGTCATCGTGAAATAACGTGTAAGAAACAAAAACAATATAATTATGAAACAAACCATTAGAAAACTATTAGCCCTGCTCGTGGTGGTCGCCATGAGCAGTGGGGCCTGGGCTCAGACGAAGAAAATTACCTATCTCAACTACGTCGGCGGGACTGCTGCCTTTGCGGAAGCCTCAGGCTGGGCCGAGAAGATCACTTCTGAGAGCAACAATCTCTCGGACTGGTACTACGTGGAGGGTACTGTCACCATCAACAGGAGGCTCAACCTGTCTGGCAACACTACTATCATCCTCTGCGACGGTGCCGAGTTGAAAATCAACACCACTGGCGATAGTGGTATTTTTGGCTTTGTAGATAATTTAACCATCTATGCCCAGAGCAGCGGCCCCCGTGCAGGAAGAATCACTATCAATAGTAATTATGGAGCAATAATTTTCAATGGCACTCTCACTATCAACGGCGGAATCATTTCCGCCACTTCTGACACCGAAAATGGCATTAGTTGTAATTACCTCGCCATCAACGGGGGACAAGTTGATGCAACAAGTAATGCATCCGGATTCGATGGCATCTATGCCTATAATGGTATCACCATCAATGGCGGACAGGTGACCGCTAATGGTAAACTATACGGCATGTCTTCCGATGTTGGCTCTGGTATTGAGATCAAGGGCGGCCAAGTCACCGCCACTGGCAGCACTGCTGGCATCCGTACCACCGGCACCATCACCCTCGGTTGGACTAATGCCACAGACTTTATCAAGGCCAGCAGTTATGACGGGACTGTAGAGACTGCCGACGGCAAGGCATTTTACTACGAAGGCGCTGGTTCGCTCACCTATAACCATTCGCTCGACGATGATGAAAAGAATGCCATTGCCGGCAAGGAACTCACGCCTTCTGGTGCTACTTACCACACCGTCACCGTCGCATCAGACATCACCGGCGGCAACATTGAGGTGGACAGAATCAAAGCCTTCGAAGAAGAGCGCGTTGTCGTTTACGTCACCCCGAATCCCGGCAAGATGCTCACCGCTCTCAGTTACACCGACGGCACAAATACCTACGGCATCGGCACTGGTACAAACGACATCAAGCGCCAGGCCAACGACTACGTCATCACCATGCCCGACAAAGATATCACCGTCACCGCCACCTTCGCTACTCCCATAGCGGAAGTCTATGACGGCACTACGCTGAAGGCTTCTACACTTACATTAAGCGATGCCTTCCAGTATATCAAGACTAATGGCTCGGGCTTTTCCAATGCTCCCACCGTCAAGTTGCTTGCTGACACGGGCGATGAGAGTGGAAATACGATAGGCTATACTTCTGGTGACATCAGAGACGCCCTCCTGACGATTGACTTAAACAGTCATACGGCCACCTTCGGAGACATTACGACTCAGAGCAGTCTTACTATCAAGAACGGCACGATGACAAGCGCAATCACCTGTTCTGATAGTGGAGGAGGAGAATATACGTTCACGCTCGACAATGCTACGATGACAAGTTCCCATTTCACGTGGGGCTATCACTATATGACACTCACCAATAGCAGTGTCTTGAACGTCAACACATATTCTTACCTCAACGGAAGTACACTTGATCCATTGGTTTTAACTTTTGGCGATACAAGTTCGAGCATGAACTTCGTGGAATGTACTATTACCACGATGGGTGGCAAACTCAGCGACTTAGGCAATATGGTTGACTATGTCAAGCCAGGCCAAACGCTGGTCGTGGACGGTACTACGACGAACAATGTCTCGCTCCGCAAGGACTGGGGCCTGATGCTGATAAGTAACTTCAAAGAGAGTGTTACCCCCGGCGTACCAGTGGCTACAGCGAAGTTCTTCGACGGCGGTAATACAGAACCTGTTGCCAGCACATTCGACTCGACACCTTACCCCAAAGACGGGGCTGGTATCACGATGATAGACAACTCCGGCGACTTGGCCGCAGGCAAAGACAGATACATCATCGTCTATATCAAACCGACAAACAACTGGTACGAAGGCTATTACTGGACTGACGAGCAACTGCTGCTCAGTTACGAGGCCGTCGGCAGCCTGGCCCGCAGCAGGGCTCCTGGCTTAGACCTGCCCCAGTCCCTGCACCTGCTGAAGCGCGACACTTATACTGACGACGAATCCGTCACCCACACCTGCTACGACGGCACAGGCTGGTACTACTATAAACTGCCGAAGGAGCACAACACTGCTGCCGGCTATACCAGCAGCGTCATCGACGGCGAGGTGCCGCAGCAGTTCAGTTTCTATGTAGACTATGCAGAAAGGATCAGTATGTCGGGCAATGTGCTGACCGTGACGCAGGATCCGGATGACCCGGAGACAGCGGGCTGGAAGGCAGAAATCACCTTCGATGCCGAGACACTGAGTTTCCCCTTCGACGCTGCAGACCATAAGCCCGTCATCACAGACATCACCATAAAGAGGAACAATACGAAGTTGGTCGTGGCCAAGAAAGATATCTTGACGGAGACAGATGACTTCGACGGCTTGCTGACCGTCGGCAGCGACCACCGCATCGGCAAGTGCCCCATCAGGCTCGGCACAAGTCAGTCCTCCTGGTTCTGCTACAGCCTCAATAGTGGGAACTATGGTGCCTACCGCGACGATGCCAGTTTCGATATCGCCATGCCACTCACCGTGGCCGACAACACTGCCCCGAAGGGCACGGCGGAAAATCCTTGGCGTGTGAGAGATGTCAGTGAGATGAACGTGTTCGCCAAGTGCGTAAATGTAGGTGAATACTCCTTTAACGGCGAGTATGTGAAGTTAATGAATGACCTCGACTACGATGAAGCAGTGAATCCTGGAGCAAATGCAGGCTTCAAGCCTGTGGCTCGCGTTGAAGGCTATCTCGGTAGCATACCGCCTTTCAAAGGCACATTTGACGGAAACGACAAGACCATCAGCAACCTGAACTATAAACTCACCGACGCTATGCCATCAGGTACCTATATTGGTCTGTTTGGCAGTGTGGAAAATGGAACCATTAAAAACCTGACCCTGAACGGTTGCACCTTCGACAGCAATGCGGAGAGAGTGGATGATTGCGGAGCCGTGGCAGGCAGTATCTCTAAAACCACCATCAGCAATGTCACCACCACCAGTTGCAAGGTCTATGCCTCGAAGAAGGGTCAGCCAACGGTTGGCGGTATCGTCGGCACTATGATGACCAACAGCCGTGTCACCGGCTGTACGGTCACCGGCACCACTGACAATCCTGCCATCATTACCAGTTTGGTGACAGATGCCGATGGAGGCTTCAATAGCACGACGGGCGGCATCGCCGGCTTCTGCCATGAAAGTGTGATTGACGATTGCACCGTGGAGAACTGTACCATCAGTTCCAACTATCCTGCTACTGGCAATGGTAATAGAACCGGTGGCATCATCGGTGGAGACTATGCTGCTACAATTCATGACAATATGGTGAAGGGCAAGACCAGTATCACTGATGTCATGCCAAATGCCAAGATCAGTATGGTGGGTGCTGTCTATGGAACTTACCGCGTTGACACCCCGGGTGACGTACCTGTTTTCTATAACAATTACTACGAGAAGAGTGTGACTGTCACCTGTACGAACACAGAAGGCACGACAACACTCAGCGGCTACACCCCCCGTGGTAGGAGAGATGTTGTTGTGGATGATGGTGACAATGTTATCAGCGTCGATTTTAACGACCTCACGGAAATGGTTGACGATAGCGACCCAAGTAACCCCGTCACCTACAAAGACGGCGCGAAGATGTATGTGAAGCCCGCGACGATTACTGGGACAACCACGATGACCTTCGATAATACGACGGTGGGAACCAATTGTTACGCCGGCTCAGGCAAAACCTACTACTATGCCCCCGGCGATCCCGTCTCCGTGACAGTCACCTGTCAACAGGTGAAGAACGACGGACGCACGTTCTATGAGATAGCCAGCGTGGAAATGACAGACGGGACGAACGACCTTCCCTTTTATTCAAATATTCCCCCTGATGAATTTATGTACGCTAATGCCACATTCCCTTATAACTTCATTTTGGTTACTGGCATGCCTGATGCCGAGGTCACCATTAACACCACCATCGCCTCGTCAGACTGGTTCACCATCGACACGAACCAGCAGGAGTGGATGAGTTTCTATCATAAGTGGGAACCCACGGCGGCTATGAACTATACTGTCACAGACGGAAGCGGCACAGGGAAGTCAATCACCGCTCTGACCATCACGGATATCAATCCCATGACGGGTGGCTTCAAGACTGGCGACCTCAGTAGCACAGCCTTCCACGGCATGCCCACTTTATTCTACTGCAAGAACGGCCTCCCCGAGAAATTGAAGTTTACTCCCGATGCCAATGCCTCGACCAACGTCGTGCCGTCGCGTTATTTCAACGGCACCACGGAGGCCAAGGATATGAGCGGCTTTACTAATGTGTACGTCTTGAACCGCAAGGGCGATTTCTTCTACGTTGACATCACCGACACTGACAAGACGCTCGCCGCGCACCGCTGTTACGTGGCACTCGGCAATACCGCCGTGGTGGCACCCGCTCGTCTGTACAACATCGGCGGCGAGGAGACCGGCATCAGCGCTCCTCGCATGGAGAGCAGTGATGACGGCGCCGACTGGTACTCTCTCGATGGAAGGAAACTGGAAGGCCAGCCTACGAAGAAGGGAATCTACATCAACGGAGGCCGCAAGGTCGTGATCAAATAATGAAAGGAGGACATGAGTATGAACAAATATATCAATAGAATACTTCTTGCCATAGCCGCACTGTTCGTCGGCATCGGCACAGCCAATGCTGATAATCTGGATATCAGCGGCAGTGTGACTAATGCCACGGTGGCGTTCTACAAGAGCGCCAGTGAGCCTACGGCCGCTCCTACCAGCGCTGTTGTCACGACAGTTGCACCGGGGGAATGGATCATCATCAAGGTCACGCCCAACAGCGGCTACTGGACTTATGAAAAGATGCTCACCATGCAGGTGGCGGGTAGCATCGGCGGTGCAGAGGGCCGTACCCGCAGTATCATGGTTTCCGTCAACCCGACAGCACTCAGTACAAACAAGGCTGACGGCACAGGGTATTATTACTATCAGATTCCGGCAGAATGTACGAATGTGAATGGTTATAGCAAGGTGATTATCGGCGGCGAGGCCGTCGAGAAGATCGACCTCAGCGGAGCCACTATCGATGGAACGGGTAAGGTCGTCACCGCCACCACCGGCGGTTGGACGGCTACCATCACGCTCGACAAGGTGAGTTGGACCTATGACGGCTCAGCCCACGGGCCCGTCATCAGCGGTTTCACCCTCTCAAACGGCACGAAGACATTTGCGGCTCCCGAAGTGCAAGCAGACAAGGACGCTCAAGTGAGCATCAGCGGCAACAGCCAGACGGATGCCGGCAACTATACTGCCACGCTGGCGGCTGTCGCTAACGGTTGCCTGAAGAACAGTTTTAGCAGCGTTGCCTTCAGCATCGGCAAGAATACGTTGACGATCACCGCCAAACCGAAGACCATCACCTATGGCGACGCACCGGCCAATGACGGTGTGACATACAGCGGCTTCATCGATGGTGAGAACGAGAATACCACAGGCATCTTCGGTACTTCGACGCTCAGTTATGATTACAACTATGCGCAGTACGATGATGTTGGCACCTATACCATCACGCCGAAGGGTTTGACGGCAACGAACTACGACATCACCTTCAAGACTGGCACGCTCACCGTGCAGCAGAAGGAGGTTGTCCTGAACTGGTCGAACCTCAGCCAGACCTATAGCGGTAGCCCGTTGGCTCCGACCTGTACGGCTACTGGTCTGGTGAACAGTGATGAGATTGGTGTGACCGTGACCATTGCAGGTGAGCACACTGCCGTTGGCAACTACACCGCCACAGCATCGGCACTTACTGGTGCGAAGGCCGGCAACTACAAACTGCCGACGACAGGTCTGACCCAGAACTTCAGCATCACGTCAGCCGCCTCAGTGCTGACACTTACCCCTGCCGTCATCTCGTCCCTGACCTACGACGGATCGGCACAGGATCTGGTCAGTGCAGGTACGGCCACGAACGGCACCGTACAGTACCGCCTCGAGGACGGCACGTACTCGACATCCATCCCGACGGGTACCACCGCAGGCACCTATAAGGTTTACTACAAGGTCGTCGGCAACACCAACTATGCCGATGTGCCTGAGGTAGGACCCATCACCGTGACTATCGCCAAGAAGGCGCTCACCGTCACGGCTAATGACAAGACCATTACCTACGGCGAGGCACCCGCCAACAGCGGCGTGACGTACTCCGGCTTCGTGGGCACAGAGACGGAGGCCGTGCTCAGTGGTACGCTCAGTTACAGTTATAACACGAAGTCTGACGGCACGGGCAATCCCTATACGAATGAGAGTCCCGTGGGTACCTATTATATTATCCCCGCCGGCCTGACTTCGACGAACTACGACATCACCTTCGCGGCAGGCACTCTGACCGTCAGCAAGGATATGATCAAGATCGGCGGTGACGACGACGCGACAGCCACGGCTAAGATTGTCGTTGACCCGACGGAGTTCACCTACGACGGCAAGGACCAG
>JAFZNI010000320.1 GCA_017551005.1 Prevotella sp. | reverse complement strand
TTCGCAAAGCACACTCTTGCCACTCTTCAGGATGCCGTTGATTTCATGCTCAGAGTCAACTATCGGGAACTGGCGCAGATAGGCAACGCCCTCAAGCCACTTCTTTTCGACTTCGGTAATATCGTAATCGAAGTTGAGTGATTTCAGGATGGCCTCATGACGCGCTTTGGCCTTGGCGTATTTCTCCTCGAAGTTCTCAAGGATATCACCTACGCGCAGACCATTACGGCTGATCTTGTCAGTATAGGTAGGACCGATGCCTTTGCCAGTCGTGCCCACCTTGTCCTTACCCTTCTGGGCCTCATAGGCAGCATCGAGCACACGATGGGTGGGCATGATGAGGTGCGCCTTCTTTGATATGTGAAGACGCGAATGCAGGTCGTGGCCGCTGGCTTCGAGGGCTTTTGCCTCGTCCATAAACAGATCGGGCGCCAACACCACACCGTTGCCGATGATATTCACTTTTCCTCCCTGGAAGATACCAGAAGGGATAGAGCGCAACACATACTTCTGACCTTCAAACTCCAGCGTATGACCAGCATTCGGTCCTCCTTGGAAACGGGCCACCACATCATACTTCGGGGTCAGCACATCGACCACCTTACCTTTTCCTTCGTCGCCCCACTGCAAACCGAGCAGGACATCAACTTTTCCTTTGTTCATAATCTATGATTTTACATTAACTTTTTTCTTTTTCTTCGTTATCTTGGCCTGACAGGTGCTACAGACACCATAGACATAGAGCGTAAAACCGTCCTTACGGAAACGCTTTGTGGGCATATTCTCCACGGTAAGACTGATCTCATTGGATTTGATCTCCATCACCTTACCACATATTGTACATATCTGATGACAATGACTGGTATTGTCGTAACAAGCCTCATATTTTGTCGTACCCTGAAAACGGTGACGGATCACCAGACGCAGTTCCATGAACAGATTGAGTGTATTGTACATCGTAGCCCTGCTTACACGAAAATTCATCTCCCTGAGCAGTTTCTCGTTTAGTTCCTCTAACGTGAAATGACCGTTGGTGCTGTAGATGGCCCGAAGGATGGTATAGCGCTCTGGCGTCTTGCGATGATTGTTCATCTCAAGATAGTTATCCAAAATGCGCTCAACAGCGTTGATCACGCTTTCTTTACTCGATACAGTCATTGTTCCTTTCTGTCGAATC
Organism: Prevotella sp.; assembly: GCA_017551005.1. GTDB lineage: Bacteria > Bacteroidota > Bacteroidia > Bacteroidales > Bacteroidaceae > Prevotella. The sequence goes on along the minus strand of JAFZNI010000320.1, from coordinate 4,609 downwards.
CATGAAAACCGCACAAAGGTACACATTTTCATAGAGACAGAAGAGACTTTATTTATAAAAATTCTAAATTAATCGTTTTTATTGCGCTTTTGGCCAATCGGTGGTAGACAAGACCAAGTTCTGCAAAGCGTTGCATGCTGGCCATAGCCGCCTTCCTGACTGCTAAACTCTCCCCTTGTAAGGCGGCAAGTGCCTGGTCGATAAACTCGTTGATGCCACGTTCGTTAGGTTCCTGTCCATTCATGAACAGTCGTGAAAGGATGTGGAAGCCACAGAGTTGATAAAGTTCCTTATCAGAGGCGATCCAAGTGTAGGCCTTCTCCGGGGCATACGGGAGGTACTGATAGAGATTGTATACAGCCTGTTCGGCAATCTCCTGAGTGGGTACCTGTTCCATCCAGATATCGATGACTTCAGGTAATACGATGTCTGGCGGCATAATCATCGTAGCCAATATCTTACACTCACGAACATTCTCTTTCCACAGGGCAATCGCAAGGTCGTAGTTCTTCCCGATTCCATCAGCCTTCTCACGCAGTCGCGGTAGAGTGGCTCCCCAGTTAAGATGATAGTCTATGCCCTTGTCACGCATGGACTGGGCGATGGAACCATCCATCATCTGACGGAACGACTGTTTGATTTCCTTTATCTGACTGTTTATGTCCATTTCTTCGTATTAAATCAGATGAGCGTGCCGTATTCCTGACTGTATCTAAGCATCTGGTGGGTATAACTCTCACCATAATAAAGATGTACGTCGGAGATTCTGCCCTCATGGTCGTAGATGGGCAGCATCATGGGATTGATAAAACCTTTGTATGGAGCCACATCTAAGCGACGATAACGTTCAAGAATCTCCTGATGCAGTGAAGCATCGACATGTACTGCGTAGCGTTCTACTAACTGACGGGCTGCCTCGAAGTCACCTTCACTCTTAATGCGCTGAACCTCGGCCAACAACGTGGCAAACAGTTGACGCAGTTTGTCATAATCAGTAATTTCAACGAAGGTTTTATCGTCGCGCTTGACTAACTTCACGGCATTGCCATGCTCCAAACACCAGTAGGCAATCAGTGCCCTGTTTCGCATGTGTGCCTCTTCGATCTGGTTGCCGGGGGTGATACGGATTAGTTGTGTCATCAGTCCGTTCATCATATAGGTGTAGTACTGCGACTTATATGCTTCCATATCAGGCGTCAGACCAAGTTCCACCAGTTTCGGATCTGCAATGTAATAGAGTCCGAAGAGGTCCGCCCTCGCCTCTTCAATAGTGTTACCATAGGCCTTCAGTGCATCAGGATCGACACCCGGAAGGAGTCTGCCGCTACCATGACCGAGACACTCATGCAAATCAGTATGCAGGTCGTCGCAGGTATCACCATAACGCTCTATCATATTGAGAGTTACGTCATCTATTACAAATTCTTCCTTAAAACCGTTTCCATGGGCTGCTTTATTGTATGCATCGGTGATATTACTGATAGTAATGCTCTTTGAACCATATTCAGCCCGTATCCAGTCAGCATTAGGGAGATTGATGCCGATAGCCGTAGACGGATATTCATCACCACCGAGCATCGCAGCACAGATCACGTTGGCAGAGACACCCTTGACCACTGCCTTTCTGAAACGCGGATCCACAGGCGAATGATCTTCAAACCACTGGGCATTGCGGCTGATGGTCCGAGTACGTTCTGTAGCCATTTCATCGATATACTCCACCAAACCTTCCCAAGAACCTTTCAAGCCCAAAGGATCACCATAAACCTCGATAAAGCCGTTAATGAAATCAATAGCAGATTCATGTTCTTTCAACCATTCAATACAATATTGATTAAAAATCTGCAAATCTCCTGATTCATAATAACTTATCAATAGTTGTATAACCTTACATTGCTGCTCGTTTTCTGCTACTTCTTCTGCTTTCTTAAGCCAATAGATAATGTGTCGGATAGCATTGGAATAACGACCGTTGGCCGACCATACAACCTCCTTGACTGTTCCATCTTCCTTGACCAGTGTCGAGTTCAGTCCAAACGACGGCGGTGTATCAGGGGTTGGATCATTCTGTTTCATCGTTTCATAGAAGGTGTCTGCCTCAGCTTGAGTGACACCTTCATAAAAATGACAGGCAGAGGTCAAAATCAGGTCTTCGCCATCAGCCTTGTTTACCCTTTTAGGAAGTACTTGCGGATCAAAGATCACGGGGAAGAGTTCGTTACAGAATTCATCAAGCGTTTCACCGGCCCTAAGTGGTAAACGACATGCATCGACCTTTTGAAGTTGTTCACGGAGATAAGCGGACGAGAAACCCGGCACCATCTTCTCACTGCCATAGTGATGGTATATACCGTTGGAGAACCAAACACGCTTCAGATAGATCTCCAAAGCGCGGAATTCGTCTGTATCGTGATTAACGTTCTGTTCTGTAAAAACAACCTCCAGCATCTTGCGGATGCGGAGATTGTATTTCCCAAACTGATCGAAAGTGATGTCTCTCCCATACAATGTGGCTTTCGAAAGATAATAAATGAACTCTTTTTGCTTGGGAGAGAGTGCTTCAAAACCCGTTAAACGATATCTGAGCAGTTGCAAGTCAGCAAACCGCTCATCCCGATAATTGAAACCAAAGGTTTCTGTCAAATTCTTCATTTCGCCTTCTTCTTCCTCGGCTTACGCTTGGTGGCTTTCATGGCAGGATGCTGCTGCAAGTGCTGCAGACGGTAATCCCTCGGGGTGATACCTACCAGCCTGAAGAATGAAGCGTAGAAAGACTGGCGGTTGGAAAAACCAACCATATCGCTGATTTCCTCCATGCGGAGATCTTGATATCGTTTGTCAACAAGGATGGTCATCGCCTCATCAATGCGATACTTGTTGACGAAGGAGGTGTAGTTCATGTGAAAACGCACATTGACAACAGCAGAAATATAGCGGGTATTCGTTCCTAAATCTTCAGCGAGTTTCTTTGCTGAATAATCTTTGTCACGATACTTCTTCTGCATCACGATAATGTTCATTATCTTTTCCTGCATCTCATCCATGACCTTGGGGCTTACCAGACCTCTGTAAGCCGCTACCTTCTCTTTTTTTTCAATAATGTTGTACTTTGTCATGACATAACGGGTTAGCTTTATATTGTGCAAATTTAATCAAATAATTTGAAAGTAGATGCTATTTACAAAATAATTTCAACATTTTTGCATAAATAAGACTGCTTTTTTAATATTTTAAGATTGTGTTCTATCATAAGGAAAATGATCTAGAAAGACAAAAGAAATCCAAAAAAGACTCGAAAAAATGTCACTTTTTGCTAAAAACACGCATAGAATGTCGGATATGCGACTTTTTTTTTGTACCTTTGCAAGGTAAAAACTAAAAAGATGGCAAAAAAGAAGATATTATTCATCAATCAGGAGATATCCCCGTATGTTCCCGACAACGAATTGTCGGTCATGGGAAGAGTACTTCCCCAAACCATCCAAGAGTGTAGCCACGAAATCCGTACGTTCATGCCCAAATGGGGTACCATCAATGAGCGTCGCGGACAATTACATGAAGTGATTCGACTGTCGGGCATGAATCTGATCATCAACGACACAGACCATCCACTGATTATCAAAGTCGCCTCGATCCAGTCAGCAAAGGTGCAGGTCTATTTCATTGACAACGACGACTACTTCGGAAAGCGTCTGATGGAGAAAGATGAGCAGGGCGAAGATTATCCTGATAACGGAGAGCGTGCCATCTTCTTTGCACGTGGTGTGCTGGAGACGGTGAAGAAACTCCGTTGGATACCCGATATCATCCATTGTCAAGGTTGGATGAGTGCTGTAGTACCTCTTTATGTAAAGACGGCATATCACGACGAGCCATCGTTTGCTGATGCGAAGGTGGTTACATCACTCTTCACGCAGAAACTTGACAAGGATCTTGGTGAGGAATTTAAGCAGTGTCTTGAATTCCGTGAGACCACAGCAGACCTTCTGAAAGGTTATAAGGACAACTTCGATTTTATCGAACTGAGTAAACTCGCTATCGATTATAGTGATGGTATCGTACAGTCAGACAGCCTTGTTGACAAGGAGTTGCTAACATATACTAAAGAAAAGAACATTCCCTTCCTCGGCTATTCAGAAAACGTTGCAGAAGCCTGTGAAGACTTCTATGAGACGCTCTACCCTACTGAGGATCAACAATAAAGATAGAAAACAAATCATGAAACTCAAATTATTAACAGCGATTGCATTTTCTGCAATGGCGATAATTTCTTGCAGTACAGACACAGACACCCTTGGCTCATCGCTAACGAACGAGTCGGATAAACTTGAACTAAGCACAGGCACGTTCAGTGCTTACACCCGTTCTGTGCTCGTTGACTCCGTCTTTGCCCGAAATTATGACACTTATTTCGGTTATGTGAAAGACCCTGAGACAGGTACTTATGTCAAGACAGAGTTCATGGCACAGTTCAATATGCAGGAGAATATCAAACTGCCAGACATCAGTGAGATTGCGAAAGACGATGATGGAAATGTCGTAGCCGATTCCTGCGAAATCTGGTTGCTCTTCGACATCGCGTCCTGCTATGGCGACTCTCTAGCAGCCA
>JAFZNI010000034.1 GCA_017551005.1 Prevotella sp. | reverse complement strand
TGGTAGTTGCCCTTACCAGTGATAGTAACTGTAGCCGTTCCTGCATTGGTGTTGTTAGAATAGGCTACGGTATAATCAGAGTTCAGTGTCATTGCAGTATTACCATCCTTCACTGTAATCTGAGGTGTCAAAGCACTGCCAGTATAAATGAGGTCGGCAATGGCCTGTATCATGCTTGCATTAACATCCTTAGGAGCAATGGTGAAGTCGGCAGTGGCCGTGCCAGCCTTATAGTTGGCTGTTGCCTCAACTATAACCTTTACTGTATAATTGCCAGCATCAGTAGGCACTGTTGTAGAATAGGTTTCATCGGCAGCGCCTTTCACCTTATACTGATAGGTCACCGAGCCATTTCCAGTATTACCAGTCACTGAAGGTACATTTGCTGTCTGACCGAACGTCCAGCCCACAAGTGTGACAACTGGCGTAATGGAGGCTTTATCTATCTGTACGCTATACGACACATCAGCAGGCGCAAACCATGTGGAAGTTTCCGAACCACTAATAGTAATCACAGCACTTCCTACACCCACGATGGTCAATGAACCGTTTTGACTCACATTTACCACCTGCTCATTACTTGACTTATAAGATAATGTGCCATCGTAGCCTTGACTAACAGTTGCTGTTGGAGCCGTCAAATTTACACCGAATGTACCCAGAATACTAGATTCGCTCACTGAGATAACAGCCTGATTTTTCACAACAACTTTAATAGTACCTTCGGTCACACTATTTAGTTTCCGAGACGGACTGTCGTTAGTACCAATCACAATACCACTCATCAAAACATTGTATTCACCGGCTGTAATATCATCTGCAGCCTTTAATGGCAAGGTAATCAGCAAGCCAGAGTTGTCCTCAAAGGGATCTCCATCATTGTTCTGTACCAATACCAGAACACTACCGTCATTCTTGTCCTTGACAGTTGCAGAATGGCCATCACTGCAAAGATCACCCAAAGTGTATTTATACCTACCTTTCTGGTTCTTTTCAATTGAAATTTTATCTGGGAACTGTAACGTCACCTGAGCAATTGCAGCCAATTCTTCACCTTCAATATTAAGTTCCAGATCTGCAGTACCATTTGGCGCGATTTTAACCGTTGCTCCTGTAATACTGGATTGTGCCATTGCATTACCACAGAACAAAGCAGCAATACAAAATACTAAAAACTTTTTCATAATTAAGAACTATTAGCCCTTATAATAATTACTCATTAACGATGATACTGATAATGTCCTGAATATCAAGGGCATCAACTTCTTCATCATTATTCACATCGCCATCATCTATGTATTCCATAGCAACGAGAGCACTAATAACGTCCTGGATATCAAGGGCATTAACATCCGTATCACCATTCACGTCGCCCAGTTTCAAAACTTTTGCAGGTGAAACTTGACTTCCTGCTGCTACTGCATATTTAGCAGCAGCCTCAGCACCACCAGTACCCTCAGTATCACTACCAGCAAAACCTTTAATAGCAACAGACTCAAGATTGTTTTCCGATGTTGCGTTCAATGTTAGTGAACAAAGTCTAGAAGGAGTTTCGGTAGCCTTGTATTTAGCACCAGCCTTTACAGGAAAACAAACGAGCAGGACATCACCGGCTTTGTAAGCCGTTCCGTCAGAAGTTGTCCCATCAACATCTGCCTTAACACCAATACACTCAAATCCCTCAGGAACAACAACATTGTAGAATGTTGCCGGAGCAGCCTCTCCACCATTAATCGACAGGCCTTTAGTCGTTTTCTGTGCATCCTCTTCGAGTGTCACACCATTAGGAAGTGACACCACCATTTGGAAACCGCCCATTACCTCTGCATTCGTGTAATAGTAGTTCAATTGGACTTGATTATCCGAAATCAACTTTGCATTACCAGAAGTAATGGTCGTCTGCGCCATAGCCGCTCCAGACACCATCAGGAGGGCACCCAACATTAGTAAACTTTTAATTTTCATACGCTTTTAGTTTATATGTTTATTATTGTTATTATTATATAGATTATTTTTATTGTGCAAATATAGGAATATTATTTCATACCACCAAACACGTTAACCATTTTTAGCACTTATTTTCCTGTAATGGCATTAGAGACTTTAATGATATCTGCAATATTCACCACTCCGTCACCGTTGACATCAGTATCTTCTTTTATCAGATTACCGTTCTTTCCCATGATGTAATTTGTAATGGCAACAATGTCATTAGCATCCACTTCACCATCGTCGTTAGCATCGCCAATTAACTTACTATAACTTAACACCACGGGATTGCTGGGCTCACCTACGTTGGTTTGATTTTGGAACGTGACCGTTTCACTTGGTGTGAGTATATATTCTGACAGACTGCCAAAGTGACAAAGTTTAAAGGTGATGGGGTGGGCAGAATTGTCATTGCTTCTAACTCGGATGACACCGTAGCCATCCTCCTCAAAAATACCAAAGCCCACACATTCGCCACCAATAAATGCGCCGATGGCAACATTGTCATAACTGGTAAGTTTGTTACCATTGTTACTCACCGTCACATAAACTGTCATGTCATACTGATAGTTTCTGGTCTTTATCTGCCAGGGTACTTGTCGAATGTTAAAAGTTCCACCTGTATGGGTCTCTGTACCATTATATGTTTCACCGCCCAAGGTGTAGGCTATGGCCTTGTCAAACACTGTGATATCAACATCACCAGCCGTCTGTTTCAGGTCTGCATCAACACTGACAGCAACACATTTGGTAAAACCAGACTCTGCAAGCAGATTACCGCCAGTACATTGTACAGAGAGTTCACCGCCACTGATGTTGAGGAAGCCACCATTGAGCACAGTCGACCCAGACTCATATCTCTTGGCTTTAATGCCCTTCGAACCATCGCCTTCTACGATAATGGTCGTCTTTCCGCCCATAATATTAACAGTATGGTTAGCCCGTATGCCCTTGCTGTCTTCTCCCTTTACAGAGATATTGATGATGCCATCCTTAATGGCAACCGTGCTGTCGGCCTTGAGTCCGGATGCATCATCCTTGATGTTCACGCTGAGAGTCCCCCCCTCGATCCTGATAACACCATAGTCATCGCTGTCGATACCGTCACCTCCTACGTTGATGATATTGACAATACCTCCTTTTATCATGAAATAGTTGTTCTCATTGTTCTGTTTACCCTTGCCGCAGTGGATACCATCGCTAACGGCTTCCAGCACGTTGATAATACCTGTGGAGCTCTTCAATTCGATGTATTCCTTGGCACAGATAGCGTGTTTCAGTTTTCCGGAAACATTGAGTGTTCCACTGCCCTTAAACTCTGCATGTCCCTTGAAATAGAGAGCCGCTTTCTGGCTGCCGCTGGCTGCATCGCACAGTGTGTTCACACTACCCTCGACCAGTTCCACGGCAATGCGCTTGCCGCACTCTACGTCGATGGCAGCACCTCCGTGAGCATTGGTCAACGTCACACCAGCCAACTGCAATGTCATTTTGTAGTCACCATTAATGGTCAGCGAACCGTCCGTAGAACTTCCTTTTACTTGATAAGTATACTCCTTATTGGTTGTATTAGAGGTAATGGTGACGTTGGCACCATTCACAGACGACACGACATTAGTAATGCCACTGGGTACATTGACAGTAGCCGTAGCGCCCTTATATTCTATCTTAATAACGTCCTGGGCTGACATGTGGGATATTGCCAGCGTGAGCAATAATACTATACTCGATATCTTTTTCATATCTATTTTCTGCTTTATTTCACAATTACTTTTTTGAATGAGCCATCCTTGTATTTCACGAGATAGATGCCACGACTGACCGTCCTGAAAGACACACGGGAACCATTCAGGTTATAATAGCCGTCAATCTCAGATGAGACAGGAGCAACGGGAAGGCCTTCCATCATAGTGGTGTTGCCCTCCACCTTACCCAACGTCAACAGGAAGGGTTGATTGACACTACCCGTGATACCTTCGGCAAACGGTGTTGTCTCTCGAACGGTATATATTGTACCGTCCATAAGGTCTACTGCACGGAAGGAGAGTGCCTCCCCACCCTTACCGTAAAGGGTCATATATGCAAGCCCATTCACCCATTTGCCCTCTCCGCGACACTCACCGTCTGTATCATAAGCGTACAATGTGAAGCGGTCTATTTCCACTTTCTCATCATCTTTCTTAACTTCAGCAATGATACCCATCACGTTGGGGTAGGCATGCTTGGATACAGGACGATAGAGAGAGGCTGAACGGGTACGGGCAGCATGACTCG
>JAFZNI010000319.1 GCA_017551005.1 Prevotella sp. | reverse complement strand
CTTACCAAAATTGAGAAGCAGACCTACCTTACATCTTGTCGCAGCCAAATAGTTGATTATTTGCGCCTGATAATCCGTAGTCATATTATCAACAGCCTTTAACTCCACAATAATACTATCATAACAAACAAAATCAGGTTTGTAAAAGTGAGGAAGAACCTTATCTTTGTAATAGATATGTAAGCCCCTCTCACGTTGATATGGTATTCCTCTCTCCTGAAACTCCAATTCCAGAGCATCTCCATAAACAACCTCCAGAAAGCCTCCTCCCAGATTCTTATGGACTTCCATTGCTGCCCCAATTATCTGATAAGTTCTTTCATCCTTTTTATCTGTCATACTTATTATCTGTGTTAATCAACATTCTGTGAAAATCTGTGTAATCTGTGGCTAATCCTCGCTCATGTCGTGTACCATCTTGCGATAGAGGGTGTAGAGGCGCTGGCGGGAGATGTAGCCCTTGAGGTGGTTCTCGGTATCGAGCACGGGGAGCCAGTCGGCACGTGTACGGTCAAAGGTGCGCATCACCTCTGCCATCGGTATATTGTCGGAGAGGGTGGCCTTGGGCTCGACCATCAGTTGCGAGGCCGTGAAGTGATGGTAGAGTTCGATGCGGAACATCACATTCCTGATTTTCATGATCTCCACTTCACCCAACAGCATCCCGCCAGCATCGAGCACGGGCAACACAGAGGTGTGACTGCGACTGACCTTTTGCACAATCTGTCCCAGTTCCATATCAGGCGAGACGAAGTCGTAGTCACGTTCAATCACAGAGTCGAGATTCATCAGCGTCAACACAGCGTGGTCGGTATGGTGGGTGAGCAGTCGCCCTTCCTTTGCCAACCGGGCACCGTAGATACTGTGCGGCTCGAAGATGATGATGGTGAGATAGGAGCAGACGCTCACCATCATAAGGGGCAATAGCAGATCGTAGCCGCCTGTCAGTTCAGCAATGAGGAACATACCCGTCAATGGGGCATGCATCACGCCCGACATCACGCCTGCCATTCCCATCAGGGCGAAGTTCTTCTCGGGGATATACACACCTATCTGGTGAATGTTCCAGAGGCGCGAGAACAGGAAGCCCGTAAAACAGCCCACAAACAGACTGGGTGCAAACGTACCGCCACAGCCGCCGCCACCATTGGTGGCCGACGTGGCAATGACCTTCATCAGAATCACCAGTGCGATATAGATCAGCAGGATACTCCCCTCGCCTGCGAACATCGAGTTGTTGAGTATCTGGTTCCAATCGGCCTCCGTGCGTCCGTTCAGCAACAGGTTGATGCTGCTATAGCCTTCGCCATAGAGTGCCGGGAAGCAGAAGATCAGGAGACTCAGCACCGAACCGCCGATGGCGAGTTTGATGTGCGGATGGTTCTTGTAGCGGGCAAAGACACCCTCGCAGGCACTCATCATTCGGATGAAGTAGAGCGAGATGAGGCCACAGGAGATGCCCAACAACAGACAGGCGGGAATGCGCTGTACCGACCACTCACTGTCGAGATGGAAGGTGAAGAGGGCTGCATCGCCGCTGAAGATGTAGGTGAAGCACGTGGCTGTGACACACGACACAAGGATGGGCAGCATCGCCGACATCGTCATGTCGATCAGCAGCACCTCCACCGTAAACACCAGACCTGCTATCGGAGCCTTGAAGATACCGGCAATGGCACCAGCCGCACCACAACCCACCAGCGTCATCAGCATCTTACGGTCCATGTGGAAGGCCTTTCCCAGATTCGAGCCGATGGCAGAGCCCGTCAGCACGATGGGTGCCTCAGCACCCACGCTACCGCCAAAGCCGATGGTGATGGCAGAGGCGATGACCGACGACCAGCAGTTGTGCGACTTCAATCGCGACTTGTTCATCGAGATGGCATAGAGGATGCGGGTGATGCCGTGTGAGATATTATCCTTGACGATATAGCGCACGAACAGCGAGGTGAGGTAGATACCGATGACAGGATAGACGAGGTAGAGCCAGTTGGCATGCGATGTCTCGAAACCACTCGTCAACAGCATCACAATCTGGTTGATGATCCAGTGGAGCGAGAAGGCAGCCACAGCGGCAAAGAAGCCCACCAACAGTGCGAGGATGAGCATGAACATCCGCTCGCTGACGTGCTCTACGCGCCACTCGTGCAGGCGTTCAAAAAAGCCCTTCTTCGTTGTCGTTACCGCTGCTTCCATCACTCAACTCCTTACTCCTTCTCTCCTTACTCCTTCTCTCCTCAACTCCTTACTACCGTCACCTCTCCATTCTCCCGCAGGCGGATGATGGCCGAGGGGGTATGCGGTTTATGTTCCTGCCGACGCGACCAGCAGACATAATCCACAGCGTCGAGGATGCGTTGGTCGATGTCGCAGTAGTTCTGTGCCGCAGGCTCACCACTGATATTGGCCGATGTCGAGACGATGGCCTTCTGGAAACGGTAACAGAGTTCCTTTGAGAAAGGTTCCTGTGTGATGCGGATGCCAATCGAACCATCCTCGGCAATCAGGTTCGGGGCCAGATTAACAGCCCCATCAAGGATGAGCGTAGTAGGCTTTGAACATTGACCATTGACCATTGACCATTGACCATTATCTGAAAGGCTGTCGATGAGTTGCCAGGCGACCTCAGGCACATTACGGATGTAGCGCTGCATGCGTGCATCTGAGTCAACAAGGCAGATGAGTGCCTTCGAGTCGTCACGCTGCTTGATCTTGTAGACTTTGGCAACGGCCTCGGCATTCGTGGCATCGCAACCGATGCCCCAGACGGTGTCTGTCGGGTAGAGTATCACCCCACCCTTCCGCATCGTCTCCACAGCCTGTCTGATATCTTCTTCTCTTGTCATATATACCTATTTAGAATGAGGGGTTAATCACAAAACGGATGCCGTGCTCCGAAGCTGTGGGCAAGTTGCGGTAGTTGATGCGATGGACATACTCAATCTGTATGAGACTGAGGATATTCTGTACACCGACAGCATACTCCAGGTAAGGCACCTTGCTATCCATGATAAAACTATTTTCAGGGAACACGAGCAGTTTGCCGCTCGTCTGGTTCTGTGGCAGATAAGGATTATTCTTATCCGAGAGCGTACCCCAGAGACCCTTGAACTCGAAGATCTCGCGCAGTTTGAGTTTGCGGAGCAGAGGAATGCGGTTCAACAGTTTGCCGCCCATCTCCCAGGTGAGCAACAGTGAGGCATAACGGTCATTGAGGAACTCCATGTTGTTGATCATATTGAACAACTGCGGAGAGACAATGTACGAGAGGTTGGCCTGCGGCATCGGCAACAGGGGCCAAGGCACCTGATTCCATTGGGCTCCGAGGCGCAGACGCGTGTCAATCTTTCCCCAACTCATGGGGAGCCATGAGCGACGGTACCACTCGAACTCAGTGTAGTTATAGTTGTATTCACCGCCCAGTAATCCCTGATAGCCGACAGTGTGCTGCAACTGCACGTACCACGCATCACGGTTCATCGGGCGACGACGCTGTTTCGTATTGACGAATTTCTCTTCGGGAGCGTAGCGGATGCCGAAGGTCGACTCCGTGTAGCGCATCTTATCAAGCAGTGCGGCATCAGGAGTCAGAGGGCGCAGTTCCATCGTACCAACGGGGTCGATACGCTCCGTCTTCAGGTCGGCCGTGAAGCGCCAGTGGTTAGGTGTCTCATACTCGTAGGCCAAGCGTTGGGTGTTATACATGAACATCTTGTCGATGTCGTGAACCTTGAATGACGAGAATACATTATCCTTGTCAGTGACGGCGTACTTGTCGCTGGGCAATGCCACATCGCGCTTCGAGGAGAAGATGAGGTGGTTGACGGGGAACTCCTGCGGCAGATACTGCTTGGCAGGGAACGAATAGGTGAGTTCGGCATTGTAGTAGTTCTCGTGCGTCTTCGTGCCATAGGCATAATAGCCCTTGGCGAAGAGATGGGGGTTGAGGTTCGCCGTGGTCTGTCCACCCGCCCTGAGGCGCAGACCATCGTAGAAGTTCTGTGAGATGAAAGTGTTGATAGGGCCAACATCGAACTTACTGGGTTTTTCGCGGGAGCCAGTCTCCAGGTAGTTCTCGAAGAGGGCCTTGAGTACGAAGATGACATATTTGAAGCCCTTGAGTTGTTCGAGGTGGTCGAGGAATCCGCCCATGCCCGCCTCGTTCCTGGTGAACTCCACCTGACGGTGCTCCTGCCAGAAAGCATCGCTGCGATTGTCGGAGCCACGCTCCACCTGCAACGGGTTCTTGCTCTTGAAACGCTCCTGCGGCAACGGGTCGAAGGAGAAGTCGGTCTTACGGGTGGTGCGCGTCACCACAGCCTTCTGTATCCACTCCGTCAGCATCAGTTCCACAATCATATCATCGACGGTGAGCAACCACTCACCGTTGTCCTGTTGGGCGAACTCCTGCATACACTGCATCGACTCCACCCAGTTGATGTCGGTGGAACGGGGGAGCATCAGTTCACAGCGCTTCACCTGATAGGTCGTGTCATCGAGGATGTACAGTTGTCCACGGAAGCCATAGTCCTGGATATTGTTCGGCAGGAAATCGAGGTGGATACAGCGGTCATTGCCCACATAGACTGTGTCGGCAATATAGTAGCGGTAGAACTGGATGGCATCACGCCCGATGGGCGAACTGAACTTATGGCGCAGCAACAGGATATAGTCGTCGTAGATATCCACATCGGCAAACACCTCACGCATCACGGTGGTCAGGATCTCGCCTGTCTGGAACAGGTCGTTGACACCACTCGAACGGGTACCCTTCACGATGGTACGCTCAGCCTTCGGATCCTTCCGCCAGAGTTGTTCGGTGACCATCTCATCGACCGTCAGCGGCAGCACCAACTTGTCGGTGTACTGACTGCTATCCACTTGTTCGCGCAGCCAAGGGTATTTCTTGAACATCCCCTTCTCCAACGTCTCCGGCTTCAGGTCGTTCAGACCGAGACCAATCTTCTGGTAGTTCTGGTAACGGTAGTAGTCGTGGCGCTTCAAGTCGGCCTTCTTCTTGTTGGCAATCACCTTGCGCATCAGTTCTACAGCCGGATTATCCTTACGACGGTAACGCGACTTCTTCTTCGACTTCACCGTCACCTCTTTCAGCGTCTGGTTGTCAGAAGCCAATCGGATGGTCATCTGTCCTGAGGTCTGCGGACCGACGTTGATGACCTGTTCACGATAACCGACAGAACTGATTGTCAGACGCCAACCATTGTGGCGGTCAATGCGGAAACGGCCCTCGCCATTGGCAATCGTAGAGACACGGTTTCCTTTGTACTGGATCGTGGCGTATGGTATGGGGTAGCCGTCAGCGGCATCCACCACTACGCCGGAAATCTGCGCCTGTATCAGCAGCGGCATCGCCAGCAGAACAGACAATAGGAAGGCTCTTATACCGTTAGAACTCACTGGTGAAATGGAATTTGATATGTTTAAAATCCTCCTGCGCCATCGAGAGTACATAGCCGGAGTCAGCGAGGAACACATCACGCCCCTCCTTGTCCTTGGCCATATACTGATACTTGCGCTTCTTGAAGTTCTCCAGTTCCTGGTCATCGTCACTCTCTATCCAACAGGCCTTATACAGATGCACAGGTTCCCAGCGGCACTTGGCATTGTACTCGTTCTCCAAACGGTACTGAATGACCTCGAACTGCAACTGACCCACGGTACCGACAATCTTACGGTTGTTGAACTGGTTGACAAACAACTGGGCCACGCCCTCGTCCATCAACTGGTCAATACCCTTTTGTAACTGCTTCGACTTCATCGGGTCGTCGTTCTCAATGTACTTGAAGAGTTCCGGCGAGAAAGAAGGCAGACCGCGGAAATGCAAGGGCTCGCCCTCGGTCAGTGTGTCGCCAATCTTGAAGATACCACCGGTATCCGGCAATCCCACGATATCGCCCGGCCATGCCTCATCGATGGTGCTCTTGCGCTGTGCCATAAACTGTGTGGGCGAGGTGAAGCGCATGGACTTCCCCTGACGCACATGGAGATAGGGCTGGTTGCGCTGGAACCGTCCGCTACACACCTTACAGAAGGCGATACACGAGCGATGGTTGGGGTCGATATTTGCCGTAATCTTGAAGATAAAACCCGTAAACTTGGGTTCCTCGGGCTGCACATCGCGCTCCTCGGCCTTCGTGGGACGGGGGCTGGGGGCAATCTCCACAAAACAGTTCAGCAGTTCCTGCACGCCGAAGTTATTGAGGGCTGAGCCGAAGAACACGGGTGCTACCTCGGCATTTCTATACGTCTCGACATCGAACTCAGGGTAGACACCATCCACCAGTTCGAGATCCTCGCGCAACTTATTGGCGTCTTGCTCGCCAACGTAGTCATCGACTACCAGGCATTCACTCCCCTCGCCCTTTGGAGAGGGGTCGGGGGTGAGGCTTACTTCCACCTTGTCTGTCACACGCTGCTTATCGGGTGTGAAGAGGTCGAGTTTCTGTTCGTAGATGTTATAGACACCCTTGAACTTCGCCCCCTGGTTGATCGGCCAACTTAACGGGCGCACCTTAATCTCAAGTTCCTGTTCCAGTTCGTCGAGCAGGTCGAAGGGGTCGCGTCCCTCACGATCCATCTTGTTGATAAAGATGATGACAGGGGTCTTACGCATGCGGCAGACAGTCATCAACTTGCGTGTCTGCGTCTCCACACCCTTCGCACCATCCACCACGATGATGGCGGAATCGACAGCCGTCAGGGTACGAAACGTATCCTCGGCAAAATCCTGGTGACCAGGTGTATCGAGGATGTTTACCTTATATTCTATCTCCGAACCATCAGGGGTATAATCAAACTCCATCACCGAAGTCGATACCGAGATACCACGCTGTTTCTCGATATCCATCCAGTCGGAGGTGGCTGTCTTCTTGATCTTGTTGTTCTTGACGGCACCCGCCACCTGTATCTGTCCACCAAACAGCAGGAATTTCTCCGTCAGGGTGGTCTTACCCGCATCCGGGTGGGAAATGATGGCGAATGTTCGCCTACGTTCTATTTCGTTCATTTCGTTTCACTTCATTTCACTAATGGATAATGGACAATGAATAATGGATAATTCCTATGTCCAATTTTTCTTTGTTGTCTTAATTGATGATATCAATATCCGAATTATTTCATCCAAATCACTTTTCAGAGAGTCATACGCATCATTCTCCAAGAAATCCGTCCTTGACAAGATGGTAAGCCAATATGATGTTTCTGATGCCTCCTTCAAAGCAATGCTCATTTTACTAATGAAGTCTGCCGGACTTTGAGCCTGGGTACCTTCATGTATATTCGCTCCAATACTTGTCCCACTCCTTAACATCTGTTTTGAGATTACATCTTCCTTCTTTTTTTCTCTCAAATAATTATAACAATTCACTATACGAATAGCAAAATCTATACTTTTTTCTGCTACTATATTATTATCTGCCATCTTCTCCGCCACATTTATCCATTATACATTATACATTGTCAATTAGAAGTTTGTCAATACAAACTTCGAGGCTGTCTTCCCAGTAGGGGACTTCGAGGCCGTAGGTCTGTTTAATCTTTGTCTTGTCGAGTACGGAATAGTGTGGACGATTGGCTGGTGTGGGATACTCCTCCGTATGGAGCGGACGCACATGACAGGTGGTGATACCTGCGATGCGATGAATGGCCTTCGTGAAGTCATACCACGAGATGATGCCCTCGTTCGAGTAATGATAGATACCTGGCACGATGCCCTGATTGATGGCAGCGAAGATGGCGACGGCCAGATCACGGGCGTATGTCGGGGTACCTATCTGATCGAAGATGACACCCAGTTCGGGTTTCTCCTTGCCCAAGCGGATCATCGTCTTCACGAAATTATTACCAAAGGTGGAATACAGCCACGCCGTCCGGATGATCATGGCCTTCTTACAGAACTTCTGAACCCCCAGTTCACCTGCCAACTTCGTCGAGCCATAGACGCTGTCTGGACAAGGGGTGTCGGTCTCCACATACGGCGTATGTTTTGTCCCATTGAAGACATAGTCTGTCGATATCTGGATGATCCAGCCGCCACGTTTCTCGACAGCAGCGGCCAGATAGGCCGGTGCCACCGTGTTCAGTGTCGTGCAGAGTTCCTTATTGTCCTCCGCCTTATCCACAGCGGTATAGGCGGCACAGTTCACGATGCCGTCAATCTCGTTGGTTGCAACGAAATCCTCTATGGCCTTCTGGTCGGTGATATCCAACTCTGCTACATCCGTATTAAAATAGGTATGCTGGGGATTTTCCTTCTCCAGCAACTGCATCTCGTTTCCCAATTGGCCATTACAGCCGGTAATCAATATTTTCATACTCTAAGCCCCCTAAGTTAGGGGGATGGGGGTCTGAACAAGCGTTTATCAGACTTTTTATTAATACTATCATCAGAGTCTGCGCCTGTTCAGACCCCTATAGCCCCCTAACT
>JAFZNI010000318.1 GCA_017551005.1 Prevotella sp. | reverse complement strand
GCCGGTCCTGCTTCTTACGGTATGACTGACACCCTGGGTCGTATGCACTCTGACGCTCAGTTTGCAGGTTCTTCTTCAGTGCCTGCTCACGTTGAGATGATGGGCTTCCTGGGTATGGGTAACAACCCGATGGTGGGTGCTACCGTATCTGTAGCTGTTGCTATCGACCTCGCCCTGAACAAGAAGTAAAAGGCTTTAGCCTACTGTTCATAATAACGGCCTCGCCCTCATCGGCGAGGCTTTTTAAACGATGATGAGAGAGCGAATAAATATAATACTGCTGTGTGCCATGCTGATTCTGACAGCGGGTTGCACAAAGCCTGACCGTAGCGAAGAGGCCACGGCATTGAGCGAAGAACTGCTGAATGCGGCAATCAGCGATATAGACAAGGCGTTGGCACGTGTGGATAGTGCTGAGGATGCGGGGCTGTTCACGGCGGCACGGGCCAATCTCGTCAGGGCTAGCATCTACGAGAATGCCCAGCGGCGGCAGTTGGCAGCCTATTACGCTGAGAAAATCGTTGCCGAAGATGCCGTTGTGAAAACGCCAGCCGATAGCAATCTCTATTGTACGGCTCGTTGGATTCTGGCCGATGGCGCATACGTCAGTGGCGAGTACGGTAAGTCGCTTTCGCTGGCCAAGGATGTCCTTGCATTTATGGGTGATGCCTCGACGCCTAAGACTTTGGCGATGAAGTGTAGGGCACTGTCGATGATGGCTGATTGTGAAAGCAAATTGAGTCACATCGCAGAATCCGAGCGATTGTTCTTGCAATGCCTTGACATCATGATGGAAAGCACGCGGCATGCCACCAGATTCGGCGAAGTGGATCCGCTGATCTATACGCTACTTTCACTCAACGACCTCTATGTCGACAACAAGATGCCAGAGCGGGCGTTGCCCTTGATAGCGAAGATGGACACAGCCATGAACCGTCTGATGCGGTGTCCCAATACCCCCGAATGGGTGGTACAGAAGCGTCGCAACAACATAACCATCAGTAAGGTGATGGTCTATGTGTCTAACGGACAGCGAGATAAGGCCGAGAGCCTGTTCCGCGAGCATCAGCAGTCCCAAGGGCTGGATCCAGTCGATAAGATGGCTGAAGGTGTTTATCTGACAGAGACGGGACGTTACGACGAGGCCATCCGTCTTATCGACGAGGCCGACTCTATGCTGCACTCAAATGGCGCCCCCATCGCCAATATCTATGTCATCACCTTACTTAATTATAAGTACGATGTTCTGCAGAAGGCTGGGCGCACAGCAGAGGCGTTGGCGATGAGCGATCGCATACGGCAATTGACAGACTCCATCCGTCAACAGGAGCGTCTGGCCGATGTGGAACAGATGCAGGAGATCAAACAACAGGAAGAGGAGATCGCTCGTAAGCATCAGTCGTTGACGATACACCGTATTATTCTCGTTGCCATCGTCTTGCTGCTGTTGTTGGCTGTTTATATCATCTGGCGCATCCATCGCTACAATCGTCTGTTAACAGAGAAAAACCGCAGCCTCTACGAGCAGATACAGCAACGAGAACAGGCCAAAGCCGAGGAGCAACGCCAGTTGCAGGCACAGCCCGAAGAGAGTCTTACCGCTGAGCAGCAACTCTATCGCCGTCTCTGCACACTGATGGCCGAGCAACAGCCCTATACTGAAGAAACGCTGAACCGCGATACGCTGGCCCAGCTACTCGGCACCAATGCCAAATATGTGGTTCAGGCCATCCATGAGTGTTCGCATGGCGACACTGTCATGGACTTCATCACCCGCTATCGTTTAGAGCATGTGGCCCATCTTCTGAAGACTACTGACGACCCCATCGCCATCATCGGCGAACTCTCCGGCATTCCCAGCCGCGCCACACTTGCCCGCCTTTTCCGCAATACCTATGGTATGTCTTGTAGTGAATATCGGGAAATAGCGAGAACAAAGTAGAAATCCCAGAATTGAGACATCTTTTCCCGTCAGTGAGACATCTGTTTCGCTGACGGGTTGTAACTTTGCACTCGAAATCAAAAATATCGAAGTGTATGGAAACAAGTCTCATTTTAACAGTCTCCCTCGCAGCCACCATGATGGTAATGGTGCTCATCCTTGTGTGTATCGCTTTATATTATAGGTGGCGACTCGGCGATAAGAATGCCACCTTGGGTCGCTTCCTTGACGAGAATGCAGAACTGCACCGAAAGATACGGCGAACGGGTATCTTAGTTGCGTTGATCTGCATGACGACTACATCAATGGCACAGACAATTCCTGCCATCTCATCGAACTATTCTGACAGATTCCCGAAGATGCCGTCTTTAAAGGCCGATTTCTGTATAGCCCTGGCTAATCACAATCAGCCAGATCTGCTTAAAAAGACTGTGGATGCTACCCCCAAGGACGATGTAGCGACCACGTCAATCATGTTCCTTCACAAAAATAAGGATATAACGTCTCACTTCCAATACAAGTCGAAAAGATTCCTGCCGTCAATTGATGGATTGATAGGCCTTCGAGATCGTATAGTACGAAAACGGAGGTTTGATGAAGGCCATCCGTTACCACCGCCGACTCCCGTGATGAGACGTCGATAACCAATCAACAATGATATATATAATAATGTATAACAAATAAAAACAACAAGATTATGCAAAAAATTATGACCATTGTGGCGCTGATATGCGCCATGACATTCCAAGTCAATGCCCAGAACACAGTTGAAGAGAACAAGAAGAACGCTGAGCAGGCGATGAAACTGGCTGACGAGAACCCAGAGGACGGCATTAAGCAATACCTGGCTGCCGTAGCGCTGACTAATGTCGCCATCAACGACAACAGCAAATACGAGCAGGCCCTCGCCTATGCCCAAAAGGCACTTAAGATTGCCCAGGCAAAAGAGGAACTGACGGACACGCTCCTCGCCAACTCGTATACCATCATTGGCAGCATCTACATGCTGCAGAGAGATGTCGATAATGCCTGCGACTATTTGGAACTGGGCGTCGATGCCATCGAGAAACAACTGGGCCGCTACGACCCCTTGACTATCAACAACCGTCTCAAAGCCGGTATTAACATCATTTCGTTATACACCGCCGATACGAGGCGCGGCTTCCTGCATATCATGCAGGCCTTCTACGACAACGACAAGGCTCCTGCCGACAAGCGCATCAAGAACATGGATCAGTTGAACATCAGGTTTAGTATGGCCATGGAGCAGATGATGGCTGCCTATACCAATATGAATCGTTATGGCGTCCCCGTGGTGATGGAGGATAGTGTGGCAAACATCATCGTACAGACCCGCGACTGGCACATCGGACAGCCGTTGGTGAACTGGATGGCACCTCAGATGCTTCGTAGTGAGGAAGAGAGACTGGCTCACCGAGGCGAGGGCGTCATCATAATGAATCCTGACAAAGGAGAGTTCCGTCGCCTCACCAAGGAGGCGGCCCAGAAAATCGAATTGACGTTCCCTCCATTCTATCTCAACACCCAAACGAACGAGATGGAGATAACCCCAGGCGCTTCCTTCCTCTTTTACCTGAATCCCGAGTCCTACGAAAAACTCGTCAAGGGATACGAGGATTTCAAGAACAAGGAATGAGATATCAATCTATTATACGACTTTGACATGTTGATTAAGTGTCGGCCTCGCCCTATCGGCGGGGCCGTTTTAATGGGTTCATGGCTTGAAGCCTTTCTGCCAATCAATCTCTTGTGTTTGTCCATCTGAGTCGCACAAGAAAATTTTTGTGTTTTATCTGCCACTCTGCCACCCGTCTCTTGGATAGCCTTTAAACAAAGGGTATGCAGGGTGGTGGCAGATGGGTGGCAGGTGGCAGATAATACGTGGTTTAGAACTATCACAAGATGGCTTTAACATTATTTCACTATATT
>JAFZNI010000317.1 GCA_017551005.1 Prevotella sp. | reverse complement strand
TGTTTGAAGGGTCAACGATGGCAGAGTGCACAAGATTGCGCTTCTGCTTCTTGGTCTTCTTTGTCAGAATGTGGCTGTGGTAAGCGTGATTTCTCTTAACCTTACCTGTACCGGTGAACGAGAATCTCTTCTTCGCGCCGGAATTTGTCTTTACTTTTGGCATTGTTTTTAAATTTTAAATTGTTATTAATAACCGACGGCTACGCATATACCGGGCGCGCCATCTTCTTTTTCATTGAACATTGACCATTGAACATTAGTCCTCTGCGTCCTCGGTCAGTTTCTTCAGGGCATCGGCAGAGATCTTCGCGTTGGCAAAGAGTCCGCCATTGGCGGGAACCTCTGCATCAACCTCTGGCTTGGCAGCCTGCTGAGCCCTCTTCTGCTCCTTGACCTCGGCCTCGGCAGCCTCACGGTCACGGGCCTGCTGGCTCTTCTTCTTCTCACCAGCCTTCTTCGGAGCCAGATAGAGGAACATCTTCTTGCCTTCGAGCGAGGGCATGCCCTCTACCTTTCCGACTTCCTCCAGATCGTTGGCGAAACGCAGGAGGAGCACCTCGCCTTGTTCCTTGAACAGGATGGAGCGTCCACGGAAGAACACATAGGCACGAACCTTGTTGCCTTCGCTGAGGAACTCCTTGGCATGCTTCAGTTTGAACTGATAGTCGTGCTCGTCGGTCTGAGGACCGAAGCGGATTTCCTTCACCTCCACCTTTACCTGCTTGGCCTTCATTTCCTTCTGGCGCTTCTTCTGCTGGTAGAGGAACTTGGAGTAGTCGATGAGACGACAAACTGGTGGATTGGCGTTGGGCGAAATCTCCACGAGATCGACACCCTGATCGTGGGCCATATTCAGAGCATCACGGGTAGGAACAACGGTGCTGCCATTGTCACCGACGATGCGGACTTCACGTACTCGGATCTGCTCATTGATACGGTACTGTTGCTTCAATTTGTCATTCTTCATCCACTGTTTTTTATGAAATCGGCTGCAAAGGTACAAAAAAAGAAGTGAAGAAATGAAAAGTGAAAAGTGAAAAGTTTTTATGCATAAGCATATTTATGTTTTTTTAACTAACAACACCTTCACTTTACACTTTTCACTTCTCAACTTTTCACTTCTTAGAAGTCTTTTGTCATTTCAGCGACACGAGCATTCACCTCGTCGATGAACTCCTGAATGGTCTTCACACTCTGTTCTCCCCCACCCTGAGGACGGACAGCCACAGTGCCATCGGCGGCTTCTTTCTCGCCGACAATCACCATATACGGAATACGCTTCAACTCATTGTCACGGATCTTACGACCCAGTTTCTCGTTGCGCAGGTCGATGGTGGCACGGACACCACCCATATCGAACTTCTTCGCCACCTCCTGGGCATAGTCGTTGTACTTCTCCGACAACGGCAGGATGGCCACCTGATCGGGTGTGAGCCAGAGGGGGAAGTGACCACTGGTGTGCTCGATAAGCACGGCGCAGAAGCGCTCCATACTGCCGAAGGGAGCACGGTGGATCATCACAGGCGTCTTCTTCGTATTGTCCTCGTCGGTATATTCGAGTTGGAAGCGCTTCGGGAGGTTGTAGTCCACCTGAATGGTACCGAGTTGCCAGCGACGACCGATGGCGTCCTTGATCATGAAGTCGAGTTTCGGACCATAGAAGGCAGCCTCACCGTATTCCACCTTGGCGGGCAGACCCTTCTCCTGACAAGCCTCCACAATAGCCTTCTCGGCCAGTGCCCAGTCTTCGTCAGTACCGACATACTTCTCATGGTCGTTAGGATCGCGCAGTGAGATCTGTGCCTCGAAATTGAATCCGAAAGCAGAGAGCACGATACCGATGATATCCATCACATTGAGGAACTCCTGCTTCACCTGGTCGGGACGACAGAACAGGTGGGCATCGTCCTGCGTAAACGAACGGACGCGGGTCAAACCGTGCAACTCACCACTCTGCTCATAACGATAGACCGTACCAAACTCTGCAATACGCAGGGGCAGGTCACGATAGGAACGGGGCTTCCAGGCGAAAATCTCGCAGTGGTGAGGACAGTTCATCGGCTTCAGCATATACTCCTCATCCTCCTCAGGGGTGTGGATGGGCTGGAACGAATCCTTGCCATAATGGGCATAGTGACCAGAGGTGACATAGAGATTCTTTGAACCGATATGCGGTGTGATAACTTCCTGATAACCAAAACGCTTCTGCACCTTACGCAAGTGATCCTGCAAGCGCAGACGGAGTTCCGTACCCTTCGGCAACCAGATGGGCAAACCCTTACCTACCTTGTCGGAGAACATGAAGAGTTCCATCTCTTTACCGATCTTACGATGGTCGCGCTTCTTGGCCTCCTCCAGCATCTCTAAATACTCGTCGAGCATCTTCTTCTTGGGGAACGAGATACCATACAGACGCTGCATCTGCTCACGGGTAGCATCACCGCGCCAGAAGGCACCGGCTACAGAGGTCAGTTTCACAGCCTTGATCTCGCCCGTATCCACGAGGTGCGGACCACGGCAGAGGTCGGTGAAGTTACCCTGCGTATATGTGGTGATAGAACCGTCTTCCAAGTCCTGGTCGATGTGCTCGCACTTGTAGGTCTGACCGTCGGCAGCAAACTGCTTCAGGGCGTCAGCCTTAGGTACTTCACGACGGACAACAGGCTCTTTCTTGCTAGCCAGTTCCTTCATCTTTGCCTCAATCTTGGGGAAGTCGCTCTCCTTGATCATCTCGCCGTCCTTCAGCAAGACATCATAGAAGAAGCCGTTCTCGACAGCGGGGCCGAAACCAAACTGGATGCCGGGATACAACTCCTGCAGAGCCTCTGCCAACAGGTGGGCGGAGGTGTGCCAGAAGGTGTGCTT
>JAFZNI010000316.1 GCA_017551005.1 Prevotella sp. | reverse complement strand
CGTGATTGACGGAGTGCCCGTTGACGATGGCGACATCAGCGGTATGCGTAACCCGTTGGCTACCGTCCATCCGAACGACATCGAGACGTTTACCATTCTGAAGGATGCCTCTGCCACGGCCATCTATGGTAGCCGTGCCTCAAATGGTGTAATCATCATCACTACAAAGAAAGGTCAGGCTGGCAAGGTGAAGGTGGGTTACAGTGGAAACGTGAAGATCAGCACCCGTGCCAACGACGTGGATGTGATGTCGGCAGAGAGTTTCAAGCAGTTTGTCAACAATAGGTTTGGCGCAGGCAGTCCGCAAGTGGCCGCCATCGGAACGAATAACACTGACTGGCAGAAGGAAATCTATCGTACGGCAGTCAGTACCGACCATAACATAAACGTATCAGGTGCTCTGAAGAATATGCCCTACCGCGTCTCTGTAGGCTACACCAATGAGAACGGTATCATCAAGACCTCAAAAATGGACCGTCTGACGGGTGCCCTGAGCCTCAATCCACAACTTTTCGACAAACATCTGAATATCCAGTTGAACGTGAAGGGTATTTACACCACCAACCGCTTCCCGGATATGGGAGCAGTTAATCTGGCAACACAATATGACCCGACGCAACCCGTCTATATGACTGGTTCGGAGTACGGCAACGGCTACTTCATGTATCTCAACCCCGTGAACGGATTGCCTATAGACATAGGCCTTACGAACCCTGTATCGATGCTTGACAGCAAGACAGATAAGTCAACTGTCTATCGCAGCATCGGCAATGTACAGTTTGACTATAAGTTCCATTTCCTGCCCGAACTGCGTGCCAATCTGAACCTTGGCTATGACGTGTCGAAAGGAGAGGGCGATGTCACTATTACCGACAACTCACCGATGACTTGGTCGGCTGGCAACTACAAGGCTGGCTTCGGTGAAAACACCAGTTACTGGCAGTTGAAACGTAACACATTGTTGGAGTTCTATCTAGACTATGCCAACACTTTCGGTGTCCACAACATCGACGTGATGGCAGGCTACTCCTGGCAGCACTTCTACAAGTCCGACTGGACGAAATACCCTTATTCAGAGAAGTTCGCCAAAGAGAAAGGCGCTGAGTTTTACAAGGATATGGAAGAGAACAAGACCGAAAACTATCTCGTATCGTTCTTCGGACGCTTGAACTACACATTGCTTGACCGCTACCTCTTTACCTTTACCCTGCGTGATGACGGTTCTTCACGCTTCAGCAAAGAAAACCGTTGGGGACTATTCCCGTCGGTTGCTCTGGCATGGCGCATCAACGACGAGCCTTTCTTGAGGAATGTGAAGGCTATTTCTGATTTGAAACTCCGTCTGGGTTATGGTATCACAGGACAGCAGAACCTCAACAACGGCGATTATCCCTATATGGCTCGCTATTCCTACTCCAAGGCTGGTGCCAACTACTATTTCGGCAATACAAAATATCGCCTGATAGCCCCGCAAGCCTATGACGAGAATTTGAAATGGGAAGAGACCACGACTTATAACGTAGGGCTGGACTTCGGTTTCCTGAACAACAAGATAACAGGTACGTTGGATTATTACTATCGCAAGACTGACAATCTGTTGAATACTGTGACTGCTCCTGCAGGTACGAACTTCAGCAACGAACTGTTGACGAATGTGGGTACGCTGGAGAACAAGGGTGTTGAACTCTCGTTGACTGCCCATCCCGTTGACACCAAAGACTGGCACTGGACGGTGAGTTACAATGTCTCGTACAATAAGAACGAGATTACCAAACTGACTTTCAACGACGATCCTTCGTATAAGGGTGTGATTCACGGTGACATTGACGGTGCCACAGGCTATAAGATTCAGATCAATGCCGTGAACAATCCCTATAATTCCTTCTATGTGTTCGAGCAGATGTATGATACCAATGGCAAGCCCATTGAGGGTGCATACGTTGACCAGAACGGCGACAACAAGATTGACGAGGAAGATCTGATAGCCTACAAGAAGTCTGCACCAGATATCTATATGGGACTGAGCAACCAGATTTCTTATAAGAACTGGGACCTGTCGTTTGCTGTACGTGCCAGTTTCGGCAACTATGTATATAATAACGTGCAGTCGAACCGTGAGGCTTGGGATGGATCTCAGATGTACGACCAGAGCGGTTTCCTGAAGAACCGCCTGGAGTCAGCATGGGATCATAACTTCAAGGCTGGTCAGTATCGCAGCAGTTACTACATCCAGAACGCCTCATTCTTCCGTATGGATAATGTCACGCTGGGCTACACTTTCCCGAAACTCTTCAACGATAAGCAGACTGCCCGCGTATATTTCACCGTACAGAATCCGTTTGTCATCACGAAGTACAAGGGTCTTGACCCGGAAATCAGTGGTGAGGGTATCGACAAGGAACTCTATCCGCGTCCCCGCTCGTTTATGTTAGGCGTAAACTTGAATTTTTAGTTAAGAATTAAGAGTTAAGAATTATGATTACCAAAAGCATATATAAGAAAATCTGTGTAATCAGCGTAATCTGTGGTTTCACAGTGTCGTGCACGGGTGACCTCGACACCGTGCCCATCGACAAGGACGACTTGGTTTCAAGCGTCGTGTTCGGAAATGAGATAGGTGCCTATGAGGAAAGTCTGGCCAAGATTTATGCCGGACTGGTGATAGGCGGAAACAAAGGCGGTGACGACGAACAGGATGTGGTAGGTATTGATGGCGGTTCACAGGCTTCGTTCATCCGTGTATTATGGAACATGCAGGAACTGGCATCCGATATGGCGCACTGCTGCTGGAACGATCCCGGTATCCCTGATTTCAATCATATTTCATGGGCCGCCTCCTCTCCTTGGGTGAAAGGTAGTTACTATCGTCTGTTCTATCAGATCAACCTCTCTAATGCTTTCTTGCGTGAGGCTGCTGACGGAAAACTGGCAGATCGCGGGTGTTCTGAGCAGGTTCGTCAGAAGGTTGCCCAGTATCGTGCCGAGGCCCGTTTCATGAGAGCCTTGATGTATCAGTATGCACTCGACCTGTATCGTAATGTCCCGTTTGTGGATGAGAACAGCACGGTGGGCAGTGACCGTCCCCGTCAGATTATGAAAGACGAACTTTTCAAATACATTGAGAGCGAGATGCTGGCCTGTGAGAGTGAATTGGCTGACCCCGTTGTAGGATGGAGTGAGAACTACGGTCACGTGAACAAGGCTTGTATGTGGGCTGCACTCAGCCGTCTGTATCTGAATGCCGAGACCTACGTGGGCGAGAACCGTTATACCGACTGCATCACTTATTGTAAGAAGGTGATAGGTGCTGGCTATCAGTTGGAAGAAAACTACGGTGATATGTTCAAGGCCGATAATGACCATTCCAAGGAGATGATCATGCCGTGTCGCTACGAAGGTGAGGAGACCATGACGTGGGGAGGTATGACGGCTCTGCTTTGCTGGGGTTCCTCGGAGTTCCAGGAAGAGACCAACGCCAAAGGTGCCTGGCAGGGCGTTCGTGCCAAGTCATCGCTCTACAACATCTTCACCCGTGAGAACGAGATGGACAAGGACAGCCGTAGGCAGATGCTCCGTACTGATGCCACGACGAGTTTCGAGATTACCAACGAGGCCAATTTCGTGAACAACGGCATCCCCGTGACTAAGTTCTACAATGTCTATAAGGATGGCTCAAAGCCCGCTTCCTCGGAGGCATGGACGGACTTCCCGCTGTTCCGTTTGGGTGAGATATACCTGAACTTAGCCGAAGCTGTGCTGCGTGGTGGTCAGGGTGCTACGAAGGCCGAGGCTCTTGGCTATCTGAACGACCTGCGCAAACGGGCCTATATGGATAAGTTGGCTGCGCCCATCTCTGACAGTGAGTTTACGCTTGACTTTATGCTTGATGAGCGTGGACGTGAGATGTTCTATGAAGCCCAGCGCCGTACAGACCTCGTGCGTTTCGGCAAGTACACGGGTGATGAATACGTCTGGCCGTGGAAGGGTGGCGTGGCTGGAGGAAAGGCTGTCAGCAATTTCTATGCCGTCTATCCCATTCCCTCCGACGATATTGGCTCTAATGAGAATCTGAAACAGAATGAAGGGTATTGATAAATTAGAAATTAGGAATTAGAAATTATGATTACCAAAAGCATATATAAGAAAATAGGTGTGTTCTGTGCAGTCTGTGGTCTTTTAACCTCGTGCGCAGAGGACACCACCGAACCCGTGCTACAGTTGCGACAGGCGGCTACGCTGAATGCTGTCAGCCCTGCCGACATCACCATCACTAAGGACAACAGCACGGCACAGTTCCCTGAGATTACTTGGGAGAAAGCCAACTATGGCAATGGGGCAGTGGTCAACTATGAAGTGACGCTGACCAACAACAGTAACCAGAAGAGCGTCGTCATCGGTGAGACGGGCGACACGAAACTCTCGTTTACCAATGCTGAGATGAACAAGATTCTGGCCAGCATCGGTGCCTATCCCGGACAGGCTTACGACTTCACCGTATCGCTGAAGTCAACGGCTTTCGGCGTGTATCAGAACGAGGCTACGAACACCGTGGCGTTCAAGGCTACGCCCTACGACCCGAACGTGGATGATATTGACTGGCCATACGCCTACGTGGCTGTTGGCTATCCAAACTGGGATTATACGACGGCCTATCTGATTGGTGATCCCAACGGCGACGGTGTTTATCAGGGCTGGGTACAGTTCGACGATGCCACGACCTACGCCATCCTCGACGGCAAGGACGTGACGAAGGTGCTGGCACAGGGCGAAGTAACCGACGACGGCAAGGGCTTCGTGGAGGTGACGATGGAGGCAGACGGAACGGTGAGCCAGACATGGGCCTGCAACACATGGGGCGTCATCGGTGATGCCACCTCTGGCGGCTGGAGCGACGATACGAAGATGGAATACGACAAGAGCACGCGCCTCTGGACGGTGATTACCTCAATGACCGACAAGGAGTTTAAGTTCCGCGCCAACAGCGACTGGACGATTAACTACGGTGGTGACGGCGTGACGGAGAACGGACTGGCTCCGAGTGGCGATAACATCAAGGTGCCGAAGGAGAGTGCCTACATCATCACGCTCGACCTGACCAATGCCGGACGCTATACCTACGCGATGGAAGAGACGACCATCGAAATGAGCAGTGCCTTCATGACCCTGCCGGGCAGTTACCAGGGCTGGAGTCCTGAGGCTGAGAGTGCATACAAGGTGGTGTCTGAGGCCCGCGACTTCAAGTATTCGGGGGCTTACTACTTCGCTGCGGGTACGGAATTCAAGTTCTATGACAGTGGCTCGTGGATTGGCATCGTGGGCGACATCAGTTGGAACGAGACCCGCACAAAGGGCGACTTCGTGATTGGCGACGGTGCGAACATCGTCATTACCGAGGGGGCCTACTATAAGATTACGGCTGACACGAAGAAGATGGTGGCCTCGCTGGCAAAGACTGGCTGGGAGGTAATCGGCGACGCTACGGCTGGCGGCTGGGACAAGGGCCAAGTGATGGATTATGATCCTGAAAGCGAAACTTGGTCAACCACGATTACCGTCAGCGACGGCGACATCAAGTTCCGCTGGGATGCCTCGTGGACGATTAACCTCGGTGGCGACCTGAATGCCTTGACGCAGGACGGCCCGAATATCCACATCAATGCCGGAACCTATAAGATTGTGCTCGATGCGAATAACAACACAGCAACCATTACGGCAGTTTGATTCATACTTAGGTTAGTTAGAAATT
>JAFZNI010000315.1 GCA_017551005.1 Prevotella sp. | reverse complement strand
TCTTCACCATCTCAGTGAACAACTCTGTGCTGACCTCGGGCATCATGATACCACGACAGGTGCTCTGCAGACGGGCTGCGTTCTCATCGACACGGAAAATGCGTACCTTGCCGTCAGGACAACGATAGGCCTTCAAGCCCTCGAATGCCTCCTGACCGTAGTGCAGACACGTAGCAGCCATGTGCAGGTTCAGATACTCGTCGGAGCAAACTTCTATCTCGCCCCATTTACCGTCGCGATAGTAGCAACGCACGTTGTAGTCGGTCTTCATGTAACCGAACGACAGACTACCCCAATCTAAATTCTTCATATTACTATTTTTACGTTAAAGTTTCAATTTTGCTTGCAAAAATAAACAAATTCTTGCTTTTAAGCAACATTTTTCCTCGAAAAAACGCTTTTTCATCCCCTTTTCTTGTCAGTATGCAAGGAAAATGCTACCTTTGCCACAGTTTTTAACAATAATAATCAAAGAGGAAATAATGAAGAAACTACTTTTATTGGTATTTCTGGCAGTCGGAATGACGGCCCATGCCGAAACGTTTACTGAAAATGATGACGTCAATACTAACGACGGTGGTGTAAAGTTGGCTCAGGGTAAGGATGAAGATGACCACTGGACGATGCACTTCGCTGTCGGTATAGATATTCCTGTCAGTACCAATGGCCTGGATTTTGCTCCGTTCCGTTCTTGGGAAATCAACTTGACGGCAGTGCAGTATGACTGGACTCTAAGGAACTCAAAGACCACTCTTTCTGCTGGTCTGGGACTCGACTGGCGTAACTACACACTGAGCGGACATGACAAGATGTTTGTGAAGGCTAATGACTTAGTCGGTGTCATTGATCGTGACGGTAGTATATCAGAACTCGCTTCCCGCGTTCATACACAAAGTCTTTCCGTGCCCCTGCTCGTCAAGCAGCGCTTTAGCAAGAACTTCGCCATCTCTTTGGGCGCTCAGTTGAACTGGAACTTCTATGCTCGCCTGAGTAATTCCTATGAGGTGAACGATCACGAAATTGACGATCAGACGAAAAAGATCGGCCAGCGCCCCATCACCGTCGATGTCCTGGGCATCTTGCATTTTGCCAGTGGCGTCGGAATCTACTGCAAGTATTCGCCGATGAGCGTATTTGAGAAAGACAAGGGGCCTGACTTCAAGTCACTCGCCGTTGGCATCTACTTCTAATTGACGGATTTCCGCTTCTGTCTTGGACAGTTTGTCCTTACAGAACTTGATTAATCGCTGTGCTTCTTTCAGTTGCACAGCGATTTCGTCTATACTGTACTCGTCGTTTTCCATCTTGCGCACAATGTCTTGTAGTTGTGCGAAGGCTTCTTCGTATTTCTGTTCTTGATTCATGGGGAGGGGGTATTTATGTGTTAATTGGGTCAGATGGGATGACGGTGGAGCGAACGGTGCCGTTGGCAAGGCGGGTTTCAATCTCGTCGCCAGGACGGAGGGTGGAAGCATCACGGATGATCTTACCGTCCTTCATTGTCATGCTGTAGCCGCGTTTCAGCAACAGGGTGGGGTCGAGGCTCTTGGTTTTTTCCTCGACGAGTTGCAGACGGTGCTTCTCAGTCATCAGGCGACGGTCAAGGACGATGGGCAGCCTCTCCTCGAAGACGCTGATCTTCGACTGATGGGTGATGAGGCCCTGTCTGACGGCTGCCACCAATCGGCTGTTGAGGGTGTCGAGGCGTGCTTCCTGTCTGGTTCTGACGGTGGTGAAGATGCGGGGGAGCATTTCTGCGATAACAGATAGTTGGGCTTTGAATACGGATAGTTTCTGTTGGGTGTAGTCTTTTATCCGGTCTTGTGCATCGTTGATAGCGTCGAGGACGGTCTTCAGGTGGTCAATGAGGAAGGCTGCAGCGGCGGTGGGTGTCTTCACCCGTGTGTGGCTTATCATATCGAGGATGCTCTCGTCTCTGTCGTGTCCAATGCCTGTGATGATGGGAATGGGGAAGTTGGCTACATTCTCTGCCAGTGCCAGCGTGTCGAAGCCGCTCATGTCACTCGTCGCGCCGCCACCTCGGATGATGACAACTGCGTCGAATTGTGCATT
>JAFZNI010000314.1 GCA_017551005.1 Prevotella sp. | reverse complement strand
CCATATACTGCATCAAAATCCATCAATTGCACTATTTTTTCCCAATTAGTACCATCTTGAGATCCATAGAGCGTTATATTTTCCCTTTTTCCTCTCTTGGTGTCTGGGAAAGTCATAACATAGACACTTTCTATCAACTTGATATCTGCCTTAATGTTTATACATTCAAAGGGGAAAATATTATCGGATGCTTTAGTAAAGGTATCGCTGTTAATATCATAATAGTATTTATGACGTTCTTTCTTATATGTTCTACAATCTAGCACAACTTGATTATTTTTATCAAAATAAAGAGTACACTCATTATCATCCGTTACAGTCGGTGAAGAAAAGGTCCAATCTCCATATTTACGCTTATAAAAAATACCTGATGCCCATCTCCCATCTTTTACCACCATAGTAGGAAGCCAAATTGTTCCTTCATCATCTATCAAACCATTTGCTGGCGAAGGAATCGCAGAAGTATATTTGGAGGTATCCCAAAATCCTTTCAAACTAACTTCGTCCGACCATGTTATGCCATCATCATCAGAGTACTTGTATACAATATCTGCATCTTCCGTCGTATTATCATAACCATATTTGCTTCCTTGATTAAAATGTCCTACAAAAAGAAAAATTCTGCCTTTTGGCCCCAACCTTCCGTCTCGATCTATTACGAAGGTGGGATTATTATATCTGCCAAAACCTTTTTCTTGCCAAACCCTTTTAACTAAAACCTTATTACGATTATTTGTGCGAAGAAGTGTTACAACAATATCACGTTCTCCTCTATCACTAACTATTTCGCGATTCTCTGCTGCTACTAATAAACTTCCAGAATTGGTGACAACAATGTTCGGAACACGAAAAACCGGTCTCAATTTGGAGGTCATCTCTTTCTGAAAAATAGAAAATTGTTTTACCCCCCCCGAGTTTCCAATGTCAACAATATTATCAGTAATCACATAATCCAAAATTTCTTCACTTGTGTCTTTATATTTAGGTGTATTATCTGGTGAGTTTAAAATTGTGTTTACTATCACAACAACGTCAGAGACATCGACAATTCCGTCGTCATTGGCGTCTGCTTTCGATATATATATGTCAGAGTTACTACCCATGATGTCGTTCACCACTTTTACGATATCGGTAACATTTACCACCCCGTCATTATTGGCATCACCTTTTTCAACTTTATGAAAATCGCTGTTTTGCGCAGATGCGTATGTTATGATGAAAGCAAAAAGCAGAAACAAACTACATCTTTTGATAGATACTCTTGCCTCTTTCTTCATGCTCAAAGTTAGGAATAAACAATTTGATAGCATTAACTTACATTTTTTGATCGAGATTCGTACCGTTCTCTTCATGCTCGAAGTTCGGTATAAACAATTTAATGGCTTCAACAACCTGTGCCTTTGTGAAATCATCCTTATCGAATATACCCTCCAGTTTGTTAAAAAAGGCGTTTACTTCCTCCATATCATGGCGAGTGGCCTGCTCTACAACTCCAAGTGATTGGAATCTCTGCATGTCAATTTTTTCTCCAGGGACATAGAACTCTTCGTATGCCTTCTCTCCCGTAGTGTCTGAGTTAAAGTATACCACGGGATAGGATTCACTTTCATAACTCATGACAGATGCGTATGCTTTTGCTTCTGCATCATTCCAACATTCTTTCTTGCTGAAGCCCTCTGCCTTAATAAAGTCATCGCAGATGCTACTGAATGTTAGCATTTGGTCTTCACCAAGTTTGGGGAAGAACACTTCACCTGGTTTGCCAAGAATACAAGCAAGCATACATATTTGTCCCGACTCTTCTGGGCTGACAAAATAGCGCTTAACATCTGATGGGGCAGCCAAAGGTTGTTTCTTTTGTAAACGATGTAGCCAGCCGTCAGGCAGTGAGCCATTGCTAAAAGCAACATTGGCGAAACGCGCAGTTGTAACTTTAAACTTGTTGTTATATGCCATCACCATATCTTCCATGATACGCTTACTAGCACCCATAATATTTACAGGATTTGCCGCTTTGTCCGTTGAAACACAAAAAAAATGCTTAGGAGGATACAACGTCAGCAAATCCATCAGTCTCTTCGCCTTAATGTCATTGTTTTCTATTAGTGCTTGCACACTATATCGGTCTTTTTCTGAACGCACATGCTTATGGGCTGAAAAATTGGCAACAATATCAAACCCCTTTTCCTCACGGAAAATGCGCTCAAAAATGGGATCGGCAAAATTCAGCGTATAGCAACGGAACTCATTTGGAACATACAGACCTTCTGTACTACGCACATCGCGAACCAGTTCAGCAAGGCCATTTTCGTTCAGATCAACCACTACCACGCTTTTCGGTTCAAACCGTAATATTGCCTTAATGAAACTGGATCCTATAGAGCCTGCGCCCCCTATGACACATATTTTTTCTCCCTTTATTTCTTGTAACAAAACCTCTCTGTTTGCTTCTATATCCTT
>JAFZNI010000033.1 GCA_017551005.1 Prevotella sp. | reverse complement strand
TTCGTTGCCGGCAAACTGTGCGGCCTGATAGACAGCGTGTCCGAAACCACGTTTCTCCTTCTGATAGACATAGCGCAGGCGCTTGCCGATGTCGAGGATATGGTTCTCGTATTCCTGTGCCTCGGGATTGAGTTTGCGCAGGTGCTCCTCAGACAGAGGACGCTCGAAATAGTCAGAATACTGCTGACGCTCCTCCTCGCTGCCCAGTACGAGACAGACCTCCTCGATACCACTCCGGACCAGTTCCTCAAGCAAGATGAGGATGACTGGACGCACCATGCCGTCAGGACAGGGAATGGGGAAGAAGTCTTTCTTCAAGGCACGGGTGGCGGGATAGAGACGGGTACCGAAACCTGCCACAGGAATGATGGCCTTGCGAACGGTATGGACGGGCTTCAACGTGAGCGTATAGGCCTTCATGCCCTGTGCGTTCAGATAGTCAACCAGTTGGTGCTGGGTCTCCTCACTACGGGCCAGGAACTGTACGGAGCCATCGCCATGAGAGCCGACGCCCTTGCCGCCCCATACCAATGGCTGGATATGGGGATCCTCCAACACACTATGGAGTTTGGGCGACCAGAGGGCCGGTGACATCGGGGCCACCTTCTCATCGAACATCGCCTCCGCCTCGGTCATCAGTTTTCCTAAAGACTCAGCATCACCGTCGGCCATATACTGGATGGCCCGGTTGACAATCCCGATGTTCAACTGTCCCAGTGCATCGTGCTCGGCCTGCTCGGCCTCGTTGCTGGCAAAGGGATAGGCCTTGTTGAGGTCGGAGAGGATACGGATGGTGTCCTTCTCGGCACAGAGGTCGGCAAAGACCCAATAGAGATGTTTCTTGACATTGAGTGAGCGCACCTCGATCTCATCACCGTCGAAGGTCATCAGGTTGGGTTTCACACCAAAGGCGCAGGCCTGGTCGAGGCGTCCGCAACGACTGCTGGTGCGCAGTTCACCCAGATAGGCGATGTTCATCTCGCCCAATGTATTGAGATTGAGGTTATATAATAAGTTGAACGCACGCGCAACGAGTACACAGATGGCTGCCGAACTGCTGAGACCGCTCTTCATGGGGAGCGTCATGCCCGTGATCTTGATGCGGACGCCGCCCACCTTGTACCACTCGAGCATGTAGGAGGCCACACCAGCACAGTAGCAGAAGAAGGAACCGCTCTTGGCGATGCGCTTCAACTCCAGTTCGTCCATGCGACAGGAGAAATCCTTCCAAAGGCCCTCAATCTCGGGGGCGGTGCTGTATAACTCGAAGATGCTGGACTTCTCTACTTCGGCATAGATACCCTGTTCGATACCCGTCACGATGGCGGCACCAGGGGCGATATCGGCATTCATCGTACGGTAGTGACCGGCCCAGTCGGTATGTTCACCAAAAAGGCATAAGCGCCCAGGAACAAATAGTTTCATCATATTATTTCTGTTTTAAGTGATGCAAAGATAATAAAAAAACAACAGTTTTCGCTATTTTTTGAAGATTTTTTGCAAAAAAGTTTGGTAGTTTCAACTAAAATGCCTACTTTTGTCCCCGAATTATTAACAAATTAAACCATTATTGCCTATCGAAACAGTCTTTACTCAATTACAAAATTAATTGAAGTATGAGCACTTTTAAGGAAATGACCGACGAAGAGTTGGCATTGCTTTACGTAAATGGTAATAATAAGGCATTCGACGAACTGCTTTCGCGTACCCAAGAGAAGATCTTCACCTATATCATGTATATGGTGAAAGATGAGGACATGGCCAACGACCTGTTCCAGGAGACATTCATCAAGGCCATCACCAAACTGCAGAACGGTCTCTACACCGATTCGGGCAAGTTTGTGTTCTGGGTGATGCGCATTGCCCACAACGTGATTATCGACCGTTACCGTGAGATCAAGGGCGAACACATCATCGAGCCCACGAAGGACAACGACCTGGAGAACCTGAAGGGCGCCTCGGTGCTCGACACCTATCGGGAGAGCGAGATGGTGAACGAACAGGTGAAAAAGGATGTGAAGCGACTGATGAATGCCCTGCCAGAGACACAGCGCGAGGTGGTGTATATGCGTTTCTTCCAGCAGATGTCGTTCAAGGAGATTGCCGAAGAGACGGGCGTAAGCATCAACACCTCACTGGGCCGCATGCGCTATGCGCTCATCAACCTGAGGAAGTTGACGAGACAGCATCGCGTGAATCTAAACTTAGAGTGAACGGAGGTCGCGGATAACCTGTTCAGGATCCTTGGCACCAAACACATAACTGCCGCTGACGAGCACATCGACACCGGCAGCCACCAGTCGTGGAGCCGTCTCGCCCTGCACACCGCCATCAACCTCAATCAATGTCTGACAACCCTTTTCTGCAATCAGTCGACGGAGGCTCTTCACCTTGTCGATGGTGTTCTCAATGAACTTCTGTCCACCAAACCCGGGGTTGACGCTCATCAACAGGACCATCTCCACATCGCCAATGATATCCTCCAAGAGCGATACAGGCGTCGAGGGATTCAGCGTGACGGCGGCCTTCATACCGGCATCATGGATCTCCTGGATGGTACGATGCAGATGAACCGTGGCCTCAAGGTGCACATTCATCATCATGGCACCAAGTTCGGCTGTCCGTTGGATATACCGCTCGGGGCGATCAATCATGTAGTGGACATCGAGGGGTTTGGTACAGGCCTTGGCCACTGCCTCCAACACGGGGAAGCCAAAGGAGATATTAGGAACGAACGAGCCGTCCATCACGTCGAGGTGGAGCCAATCGGCCTCACTGCGGTTAATCATCTGAATGTCACGATCGAGATGAAGGAAGTCGGCAGCAAGCAATGAAGGGGATATGAGGGTCATTTTTTAAAATGGATAATGGATAATGGATAATGGATAATGGACAATGGATAATGGATAATGGATAATTGAGAATGGAGAATGGAGAATTAGTTCGGGCTCAGGGCCTGAGGGTTAGAAACTGGGCGGTAAGTGTAAGCGAACTGCCGGATAAAGTCGAGCGTCTGCTCACGGGGTTTGAACGTTTCTGGAGTAAAATGCTTCATAGGCAACCATCATTTATATGTTTATATCCTAGTAACGCAAATACACCTTATT
>JAFZNI010000313.1 GCA_017551005.1 Prevotella sp. | reverse complement strand
CCTTGGCACCGCCTATTCCATGATCTTCTTCATCCAGAACTTCGGACGGGCCATTATCCCGATGTTCGTGGGTAAGGCCAACGAAACCGACCCGACCTACACCACTTCGATGCTCATCTTCGGCTTCACCGCCCTCGGTGCTGCCCTCGTCGCCATCGCCATGCTCTATGTAGACCGTAAGAAATCCTACGGCCTACAACTCCCAAATATCCGAAAGTAGAACTAATTACGCCCCGATGATGAGATTGACGAGGGCGAGACATCTGTGATGTCAAACCTCTCAAAACTCGCGTCAAAGTCACCTGTCGATGATTAAAGTAGATTTGGGGAGTAGTTTTGCAAACCAGGCAAAATCATGCCCCAGATTCAGGGCAAACCATTTTGGAAGTTCATTTATCTGCCTCAGATCTGGGGGGAGTCAATCCGAACTCGGAAAAACGTGCCCCAGATTTAAGGCAGACTTTTCCAAGACGAAAATGACAACTGTGCTTTTCCAGACAGATGGCTCCATTTCTGGAATACGATGTTGCTAAAATCACTCATACCAACGGAAAACAAAAAGGCTTGTCCAGAAATCCAGACAGAGCATGCTGTTTCAAGAATGATTTCATTGTCCGAGGATGAGGTTAATAAGAGCGATGACATCAAAAGAAACCGGGGCTGGCAGTATTACCAGCCCCAGTCATAAACTTATCCGCTATATTTTTATCCGAATTAATGAAGGTAGATGAGGTTAATCAGAAGGATGAGGTCGGAAATATTGACCACGCCGTCACCATTCACATCAGCCGCACCAGTCTTATCATCCAGCATACCGATGAATATTTTTACCATCGTCACGACATCCTTAGCATCTAACTTATCATCACCCGTCATATCTCCGGGCTTCGAAGAGCCGTCAGCACTATAATACTTGCCGTCGTAGAACAGACCGTGCTCGTATGCTGTCACGCCCGGAGCATTGGCATACGATTTATATACCGTACCTTCAGCACCGATCGATTCAGGCTTACTAGCCGATGGGTAAGCACGGACTATTCCCTCAAAATCAGCACCGGCGATGGCAAACAGTGTTGATGGTGCAACATAGTATGTGTTAGAGAATGTGATGGTATTCCTATTACCAGCGATTGAACCGATTCTCTTCTCATTATTTCCGTTCACCTCTGCCATACTGAGACAGTCAGTCATCGTTCCATTCATGGCAGCACCGCAAACACCACCCGTATAATAGCAACTCTTTGCGCTATTTGTCACAACAGCAGCACTGGTACATCCCTTCATGTGGCCATTGAAGTTACCTGCCAAACCGCCGATATGGCTTCCTGAAAAGTCTGTGGTCAGGGTGACATCAAGCACATGGCAGTTTTCCATAATTCCCATAAAACTGCCACCAAATCCGGCCACATCATCGAAGCCATAGATAGTAGAGTTTGCCAAGGTCAGATTCCTCAAGGTCAGACCCTCATAACCATCCTCATAACACCCGAATACTCCCACATAACTATCAAGGTCAGAATCGCCTGTAGAGTTGATGACAATGCCACTGATGACGTGACCCTGCCCGTCGAAGTTACCCCGGAAGTAGGAAGAACAGTTGCCTATCGGTGTATAGTTTGTTTCTGTACCGCCGCCGTAATCAAGGTCAGAAGCCAGTGCAAACCACATATCATTATAGTCTGTGCCAAAGTTCACGTCCTCGGTGAGTTTGTTCATATCCTCCTTGCTCTTAATCTGGAAGGGTTTCTCCTCCGTACCCTCGTCGCCACTGTAAAGCGGGAACTGCTTGGTAGGTTTACGATCGGAGAAATAATACTTGCCGTCGTAAAAGAGTCCATTCTCATATGCTATCACGGCTGGTGCTCCAGCAAACGCCTGATACTCTTTCAACTTGTTACCAAGATTGGCGGGTGCCTCGGTAAATTCCTGTGCTTTCTTGGCACCGTAAGTGTCATAACCCCTCACACCACCTGTTGTACAGTTGCCTGCGTAGTAGTTATTAGACAACTTGATATAACTGGTTCCTGCGATTCCCGACTTTGACCTCGGTCCGTTCACGGCTCCCAAGTTCAGACAGTCTGTCATCGTTGCAGCAGAACTGCCTCCCGCTGCCAAACCACTGAAATTATAATTCAGTTCACCATTGATGGCAGCCGCATTAGTACATCCGACCATCGTGCCGCTCAGACTGGAAGCGATACCAGCCAGTTGGCTACTGAGACCACCGATGGTAACATTGCTGAGCACATGGCAGTTCTCTATGATTGCACCAGACTCCAGACTACCAGTAATACCGGCATTACACTCATAGCCGTAAATAAAACTGTTTGCTAGCGTAAGGTTTCTCACGGCACCACCAGAACTAATCACTGCAAAGAGAGCCTGATGACCGTCGCTATCAACCCATGATGTCTTCTTAATATAGATTCCACTGATAGTGTGACCCTGTCCGTCGAATGTACCTGAGAACATCTTCACATCATTATAACTATTATATTTGCCAACAGGCGTATAGTTCGTCTCAGTGCCGCCGCCAAAGTCGATGTCAGCCATGAGTGCAAAGAACATGTCCTTGAAGTTCTTGCCCTTGTTCACGTTCTTGGCCAGG
Source organism: Prevotella sp. (assembly GCA_017551005.1). GTDB lineage: Bacteria > Bacteroidota > Bacteroidia > Bacteroidales > Bacteroidaceae > Prevotella. Next base: position 300 of record JAFZNI010000313.1, on the reverse strand, counting down.
ATTTCCATATCCTCCTTGGTCTTGATCTGGAAAGGTTTGGCCTGCGTACCCTCGTCGCCCTCATAGAGCGGGAACTGAGGCGTATCGTCGTTTTCGGGAAGATAGAACTGACCGTTATACTTCCAGAACATGCAGTTCTCGAAGATGATAAGGTTGAAGTACTTTTCGAATCCTGGATAATCAAAAACAACACTGCCGAGTCCGGCTGGCTCATCTTTCTGAGCGACGGCGGGGGCGGTTCCCTCTACATCGTATGAGGCACCGGGGCCATCACCAATGGCGGAGATTGCATTACCCTCT
>JAFZNI010000312.1 GCA_017551005.1 Prevotella sp. | reverse complement strand
TCTATGGTTATCTTGTCTTCAGATATTCCAGAGAGTTCTTAGCAAGAGTCAGAACATTATCCTGATAGATATTGTTCTTTGGATGGGCACTCTTGTCGGGTGTTCCATCAGCATTCTTCATCGAAAACTCGCAGCCGCCATTACCAATGCAGAGCAGTGTACCCATGAATTCGGTATTGCCTTGCTGAGCCTCCCATACGTTCAACTGGCTAACCCACCATATCTGGCTGTCCCATGTGCCGAGTGGATATACACCGTAGGTCTGGGTACACTGTGTGTAGCAAGCCTCTTCAGTATTGCCGATACCGGTCCAGAGTGATGGCAGGTTGAAGAACAGACAATTGTGGTCTTCAGTCCAACCTGGGCCCTTAAAGGCAATGAGTTTGGTGTCAGCATTTGTCTCTATCTCCAGCCCCTTATAGATAGGATGGGTAGAGTGATCCTTCTTGAACTTATGATCAGGATTTAGTTCTACGGCCATCTTCCATACATCGTTGTTGATACCGCCGAAACCAGTACCGATAGCACGGTCGTTGCCCTTCATCTCATCGAGGCTGATACGGCCCAGATGTCCTGCATACACGGTAGCATGGCTCCACAACAGCATGCTTCCCCCCTGCTTGTACCACTCTTTAATGACCGGTGTTGCAGTCTCTACTACCTCAGGCATAGCAAATACTTCACCCTCGCCAACTCCCTCAAGGTCGCGCATCCAGAAGAGAACACGGAACGGATCTACATCCTCAGCACTCTTGATGTCACCAAAGTAGAGATACTGAGCCGTCGGATAGGTCTCATGCAACCAGAGCCATGCAGAGGCCTCATCATCATCACCATTCTCAATCAGTTCCTCTGGTGTAGCATATACGCTCAGGAAGCCGATAGCAGTCTTACCAATACGCAGTTTCGACTTGGTAGAAAGCGAGGTGCCCTTTTCGTTTTGCGCAACCAATGTTACCTCCCAAGTGTCACCAGTCTCTACATCGTTGATAATATAACTGGTAGTTGATCCGCTAAGGGTCTCGTTGATGGTCTTCTTGCCATTGGTAGCGGTGAAGAGAATGCTTGAAGCATCGGCAGCCTTGTTCCACTCTACGAGAGCATCATAGCCACCTGCCTTGTCTACCTGACTCATCTGAACGCCACTGATACTGGTGGCTCCTTCGCGGAGATAGTTCTTAATAACACCTGTAGAAAAGTTAGTACCATCAGTGTACTTAAACACGTATTCAAATGGCACATTAGTAGGCACTTCCTTATGAGTAAAACTGTTACCACTAACCGTTTCACTGCTAGAGATGGTTCCATTGCGATAGATGGAAACTCGCATCTGACTGTTCTGTGCAGGCCAAGTCCAAGTGTAGTCATCGCCGGAGAGCGAACCTGTAATCTGTGATGCATCGGGAGCAGACAGTTTTATTGCCTCACGGTCGATGTCCTTATCCTGACAAGCGGCAAGCATCATAACCAATAAACAATAACCAATAACCGTTATTCTATTGGCAAACCTTTTTATCATTATCTTCTTCATAATCTTCAATGTTTATTGTTTCACGTTTATTGTTTATTGTATTAATTATATCCCTTATTCTGGGTGTAGAGTCCAGGTACATAGTAGAGTTGGATGTAAGGCAACGGGAAGTACTCGTTCTTGCCGGCTGTGAAGTGGGCGTCCCTATAGTACTGGGCGTAAGTCTGACCATCGTAGACAGAGTTCTGCTCAACCTCAAAGAAGGCGTTCAACGTCTGTGAAGCGATACCCCAGCGACGGAGGTCGAAGAAACGATTGTTCTCCATAGCCAGTTCCAGACGGCGTTCCCACTGTAAGCACTGGCGGGCCTGCTCCTTTGTACCGAAATAGTTTGAGGGATAGAGAGCGATCTCGCACTGATCAGCAGCGTATGCAATGTGCTTGGCAACAGAGTTCTTGGCACGCTGGCGGATGTCATTTATAATTGTACGGGCCTCTTCCAGTGAGCCAGTCTCGATAAGGGCCTCTGCACGCATCAACATCACGTCGGTATAGCGGAACACGTAATCGTTCATAGCGAAGGCCTGCCAGGGCATATCGAAGGTCTCACCCTTGCTGCGCTGCGGTACTTCCTTCAGAGAAGCATAGTAACCGTAGGTGTTAGGGGTACGAGAATTATCTTTAGTCATGGTGTATTCTGTCTCATACTTGTATGGGAAAGTAGGCATACCGACAGTGTGGAAGAGACGCGGATCCCACTTCTGTGCATTGGGTACACCGTTTGTAGGATAGGCAATCTCATTATTATAGTCGTCGAACATTGGCAGACCATCTTTCGTCTTAAAGGCATTGACGAGGTTTTGAGTGGGTTTATGGAAATCCCATCCACACGACCAGATACCCCAGCAGCCATTCAGCATGTTACTCCAGTTGCCACGTCCATAGAGGGTGTTGTCATCCTGATAATCTGAATGTTGTACAGCAAACACACTTTCCTTGGAGTTCTTATACTCTGGTAAGAAGATATCACCGAAGTCCTCCAGATAACCATACTGAGAGTTCTGAACTTCCTGTGTATATTTCAGCACTTCTTGCATAAACTGGCTGTTAATATGGCTTACACCTGTGGACGTCTCATAACCATCACCCCAGGCCATCGTCAGATAACACTTAGCCAGATAGGCAGCAGCAGCAATCTTGTTGGCGCGACCTCCGTCTGTCTGTGTAGCAGGCAGTGCATCGTATGCAGCCTTGAAGTCAGCAACAATCTTCTGCATCAGTTCGTCGTGAGTGAATTCATTGTTGGGAGTCTGCTCCTCAGAGTGGTTCTTATACACTTCCTCGTCCACCCAAGGCACCTGGTTCCAGAGTTGCACAAGTTTGAAGTAAAAGTGAGCACGGAGGAAACGAACCTCACCCTCGCGGATTGCCTTTGTGGCAGCACCGAGTTTTTCGTCACCATAGTTCTCAAGCGACACCAGAGCACGGTTGCAACGGCTGATGGAGCAGTAGAGATGATACCACAGTTCGTCCATGTGGTCAGGAGTAGAGGCTGTCAGTGTAGACCATACTTCCACTGGATGGTAGTTGGTGTCGGCGTTACCAGAGCCACCTTTCATGGCATCATCACTACTAACGTCACCATAAGGCCACATATTGAATGGATAAGTGTACCAGTCGTCGCCCAGTTTGGCATAGGCAGCGGTTACCATCTCGTCGGGCTGACTCATAGCCAGATCCTCACTGATGACACCCTTGGGATCAACGTCGATGAAATCGTTGCAAGAAGTCAGCGTACTGCATACGATCAGACCTGCGCAGATTGCTTTATATATTGCTTTCATATCTTTTACTATTTTACAATTCATTATTTGCTATTCACTATTCACGCTTAGAACGAGGTTTGGATTCCAAATGATATACTTGTGCTGTTAGGATACATCCAACGGGGGTTCTCAGGATCAGAGCAGGTCAGTGAACTACTCTTTACAGTAAGTAGGTTATGACCTGATATATATATGCGTGCACTTGTCATATTCAACTTGCCGATAAGGCTCTGAGGCAAGTTATAGCCAATCTGTACCTGACGGAGTTTTGCATATGAACCATTCTCTACGAAGTAAGTAGAGGTACGGTTTTCATTACCGGTATTATTGGTTGTCAGAGCAGGGATGCTGCTACCAGTGTTAGCAGTAGTCCATGCACCAAGCATGCGGTTACCTTTGTTAGAACCAGCGTCAGTGATGCTGTAGAAGTCTGTTTGGAACTTCTGATCGTTGTACACATCCTGACCGGCTACGCCCTGCCAGAACATATTGAAATCGAAGTTTTTATAACTGAGATCTACATTCAGACCCCAAGAGAAGTTGGGCACTGGACTGAAAATCCAAGTCTGATCTTGCTCATTGATGAGACCGTTACCATCAAGGTCGGCATATTTCAGACCACCAACACGGGCATTCTCCTGACCGCTGGACAAGACCTCTTCACGGCTTTGGAAAAGACCATCTACCACATAACCTACGATTGATCCGTAAGGACGGCCAGACTCTACGAGGTTCTCTTTAGCAGTATGAACATATGAACCAGTAGTAGTCTCTGGCAGATAAGTCACCTTAGAACGGTAGAAGTCTATGTTGCCGTTGATGTTGTACTGTAGACCGTATTCTGTTGTGTGACGATAGCCGAGTGCCAGTTCCATTCCCCAGTTCTGGAGGCTGGGTCCATTGAGCCAACTAGCACCACCTTCACCCATCGAACCAAGATATGCTGGATTAATCAGCATGTCTTTTACCTTCTTAATATAGGTGTCAAATGTACCATAGATAGAACTGCCCAAGAAACGGAAGTCGAGACCAGCATTCCACTGCTCAGTGGTCTCCCACTTCAGGTCATTATTCTGAGCCTGTGTTGCACGGAAGCCAGAGGGGAAGATGCCAGAACCGGCAAGTTGAAGATCGTAAGCAGTTGATTCGTTTCGACCACCACCGTATGTAGCAGCGTAGAGACCATAGCGGGCTTGGTTAGAGATAGCCTGGTTACCAGTCTGTCCCCATGAAGCGCGAATCTTGAAGTCATCAATCCAACTCTGTCCTAAGTGCTGGGAGATACGATAACCGAGCGTGGCAGCGGGGAAGGTACCATAGCGGTTGTTTTCACCGAAGCGGCTTGAACCGTCATGACGAATCGTGAACGAAGCAAGTACCAGATCCTTGAAGTTATAGTCAACCTTTCCGAAGAATGATACCAGATTATAGCCTTCCTGGATACCGCCTGCACGCTGAGTTCCTGTGGCAGCATCTGGATACATATAGT
>JAFZNI010000311.1 GCA_017551005.1 Prevotella sp. | reverse complement strand
GTGAACGTCGTGGCAGGTGCAGGGTCGGTCAAGTCGTCGGCAGGCACATACACAGCCTGTACGGAAGTAATAGAACCCTTCTTTGTCGAAGTGATGCGCTCCTGCATCGTACCCATCTCGGAGGCCAGTGTCGGCTGGTAACCCACTGCCGACGGCATACGTCCCAACCGGGCCGACACCTCAGAACCGGCCTGGGTGAAACGGAAGATGTTGTCGATGAAGAACAGGATATCGGCAGCACCGCCGTCCTTACCGCCACCATCGCGGAAACCCTCAGCCACCGTCAGGCCTGACAACGCCACAGAGGCACGCGCACCGGGAGGCTCGTTCATCTGACCATACACCAGTGTGGCCTGACTCTTCTTCAATTCCTCTGGGTCGACGAGTGAAAGATCCCACTTGCCCTGGTCCATGGCTTCACGGAATTTTTCTCCGTAGCGGATTACACCCGACTCGATCATCTCACGAATCAGGTCGTTACCCTCACGGGTACGCTCTCCGACACCGGCAAAGACAGAGAATCCGTTGTGTCCCTTGGCAATGTTGTTAATCAACTCCATGATGAGCACCGTCTTTCCTACGCCGGCACCACCGAAGAGTCCGATCTTACCACCCTTCATGTAAGGTTCCAGCAGGTCAATCACCTTGATACCCGTTGCCAGGATCTCCTTCTTGGTAGAGAGTTCCTCAAAGGTGGGTGCCTCGCGATGGATGGGATAGGCCCCCTCCATGTCGAGTGTGTTCATACCGTCGATAGGCTGTCCGATCACGTTCAGCATTCGACCCTTAATCTGATCGCCGGCAGGCATCACGATTGGTGAGCCCATCGGGATCGCCTCCAGCCCACGGTGCAGTCCGTCTGTATTGTCCATAGCCACGCAGCGCACCGTATCCTCGCCGATGTGCTGCTGCACCTCGACAATCAGGTCGCGCCCGTCACCACGGTCAATCCTCAGAGCATCATAGATCTTCGGCAACACCTTTTCCGCATCCTGTCCCTCGGTGTTGAAATAGACATCGATGACGGGTCCGATAATCTGCGAAATGTGTCCTGTAATTTGTGACATACGCTGTTAATATTAAGTTACTTGATTCGTTTTAAGCAATTAAGTCGATTGCAAAGATAGTCATTTTTTTCGGAACAAAAAACTTTTTGCCAAATATTTTAAAAAAATATTTTCACAGACAAAAAACATCGGCTCCTCGCACGCACCGGGGTTAGACTACAATATCAGCGGGAGAGGGCGATGTTATAGTTCAGGTAGCGAGAGTTGGAGGTGACGTCTTCCAAGACTTTTATGAAAGGCGGGAAATTGATGGTTTCTTGCTCTGAAAAGCCCTTCGCCTCCATTAGTATGAGGTTATCGACGGGTTCCATAAAGGTGTCGATCTCGAAGAACTGGCCCTTCCAGATGAAACTCTGGCGGCGCTTGCGAATGGTGGAACGATAGGGATCAGCCTGCTGGAGCATCTGTTCGTAAAGATTGTTATCCACCCGACGCTCGGTCTCGATAATCTCCGTATCCGAGATACGTTTCTTGGAACGGTGGACATTGACTACCTTTCCACCATTGAACACCCTGTGACGCAGACGAACCTCACAACCAGGTTCCGCCAAGAGGTATGTCTGTGTAATCTCGCTCTCCGAACACTCAGGAATCTCACCGATAATCTCCACACGGAAAATACGCTCTTCCTGAACCGGTTGCGGCAAACCAACCACCTTGGATATTTCCTTCAGCACACGGTTCAATTTTGCCTCGAAGTCATCGTGGTTATTGATGACCCGCAAATGGGGATGGCCCGTCCAGGCCTTGATGACCTTCTTGTCGAGTTCACGGGCAATGCGCAGGCCTTCTTCGTTGGCCTGTTCGTAGCGGGTGGCATTGGTAGCGGTGGTATAGTATTGCTCGGCACCGTCAGCAGCACTCACCAAATGCAACACGGCATCATAACGTTCCAAGAGTTCGTTGGAGTTCGTGCCGCACATAGCGGTGATTTCCTCCCACTCTTCGGGTTTGATATAGGCGGAGATATCCATCGTGCCACGATCGCAGACAACGAGCACAGGCTTGGTACACACCTCCGCCAGACGCATAAAATGGTCTTCAAGGGCCAGTTGCGTCGCGAGGATAGCACGCTCGCCCTTATAGTATAGGTCGCGATTGGGAGTGAGGTAGTTCCAGCCTGCCGTGCTGAAGATGGTGGGCACTTCAGGCACGTTGAACACCTTATAACCAAAGCCGGAGAAATATTCGGTGATTTTTACCAGGGCTGTTGTCTTGCCGGCGCAGGGGCCTCCTGTCAGGACTATTCTCTTGATTTCTGGCATATACTTAGATGCTCAGTTCATCGAGCACTTTGATGAGACGCTTGTCGAAGCGCTTGTCGGTACGAATGCACTCTGAGAATGGTACATAAACCACCTCATTGTTGCGGACACCAACCATGATGTTACGCTGTCCCTGTTTGATGGCCTCAATCGCACCAACACCTGTGATGGAAGCCAAAATACGGTCACGGGCAGAGGGGGTTCCACCACGCTGTAAGTGACCTAGGATAGACACACGCACATCGAACTCGGGAAACTCATGCTTCACACGGTCGGCATAATAGAGAGCGCCACATTTCGGACTCTCCGACACAATGACGATACACGATTTCTTAGACTTACGGATGCCACGTCCCATGAACTGCGCCAACTGGTCTACGTCCGTCACCTCCTCAGGCACGATGGCTGCCTCAGCACCACAGGCGATGGCGCAGTTCTGTGCCAGGAAACCAGCATCACGCCCCATCACCTCCACGAAGAAGATACGTTCATGGGAGTTGGCTGTATCACGGATTCTATCAACACATTCCATGATGGTGTTCATCGTCGTATCGTAACCGATGGTATTATCTGTACCATAGAGGTCGTTGTCAATGGTACCAGGCAGACCGATACAGGGGAAGTCGAACTCCATGCCAAAGTTACGGGCACCTGTCAGAGAACCGTTACCACCAATAACCACCAGGGCATCAATTTCTTCCTTCTTACAGGTCTCGTAGGCCTTCTGCATACCCTCAGGTGTCATAAACTCCTTCGAGCGGGCGGTCTTCAGGATCGTTCCGCCACGGGTAATGATACCCGAAACATTCTCTGTCGTAAATGGCTTCACCTCACCATTAATCAGGCCTTCATATCCACGATAGATTCCCTTGATATTAAAACCATTATAAATACCGGCACGCGTCACGGCACGAATGGCTGCATTCATGCCAGGGGCATCGCCACCAGATGTCAAAACACCAATTGTCTTTATTTTAGCCATAAGATGATAGAATTATAGTGTGAAATAAATTTCCGCCCATAATACAACCATGCCCACCAACCAGCCCACAAGAACCTTCGGTGACACGTTCTTCAGATACCATCCCAGATGAATATGTTCCATCTTCATCAGGGCGATGCCGCTGATGCTGCCCACCGACAGAAGACAACCGCCGGCAGCCGTTGCAAAGGCAACAACCTTCCAGTAAGCCCCGTTAGCAACAAAGTTAGCCATGTAGTCAGCATCTGCTAAGAGGCCCAATTGCCGTCCTTCCAGGATGGGATAGAGAGAGATATTACTGATGGCGATGGTGAAGGTATCGACGATACTACTCAGCAGTCCCGACACGATACCTACAATCCAGATGTTGTGGATATTTTCGTCAATCCATGCTGACACATCGCTGAAGACACCCGTCTCCGTCACTACACCCATACCGAGCATGATGCCCATCACGAAGAGCATCTGCTGAATAGCCCCGTACTGCAGAGCCTGCGGTATACGGTGATCGGTCATCTGATCCGAACTCATCAGTTTCCGGTTGAAGACCTCGTTGACTACCCACAGCACACTCAGCACACAGAGCGCGCCAAGGAATGGAGAGAGTTTTGTGATGTTATGGAAAGTGGGGATGAACCACAGGCCGCCGATACCCACAAAGAGCATAAGCACACGCTGCCACTGGTTCAGGTTTGTGTCATCACCGCGATACGGCATAGGTGACCACTGGGTATCGAGCCTGTCGGGCAACTGACGGTTGATGAGCACCGTAGGTATCACCCAGGCCAAGATGGCTGGCAGGGCGAGGTATGACGAGAAGTGAGTGGCCGTTACTGCCCCTTTCTCCCAGAGTATGAGTCCTGCGGGGTCACCAATCACGGTGAAGCAGCCGCCGCAGTTGGCGGCAATGACAATTGCCGAGCCGATGAGCATGCGCTGACGGCGGTTCTGCACGATGCTGTGCATGATGACCAGCATCATCGTCGCTGTTGTCAGGTTGTCCAGATTGGCCGAGATAATGAACGTGGCGAAGGTGATGGTCCACAGCAAGCGCTTTGGGTTACGTGTCTTTATCCATTTCTGTATAAAGTCGAAACAGCCATTGTTGTGCAGTATCTCGATGATGGTCATCGTGGCCAGCAGGAACATCACGATACTGGCGGCGCGGCCCACATAGTTCAGAAACACGTTGCCGTAGATATAATACTTCACGGCATCGCTCGACGGCTCCGCACCTGCCAGGAACTCCGCGTATTCGCCCGGATGCTCGGCCATCACGAAGTCTGTGCCCCAGCAGATATAGACCACCCACCCGATGGTTCCAATGAACACAGCGATAGCAGCCTTGTTGACACCAGTCAGGTGACCAGTGGCAATCAGCACGTATGCCAGCAACAGCATTAAAACAATAATCAGCGTCATCGGGGCAAGACTACATATTATTTATCCTCCGAAGTTGTCGTACATGATTGACTCGGGATCGACGCCAAGGCTGTCGAGCATCGAGACGACGGCTGCCGACATCGGACCAGGACCGCACATATAGTACTCCACATCCTCGGGAGCCTCGTGGTCCTTCAGATAAGTGTTGAGCATCACCTGATGGACGAAGCCCGGAGTGTATTTCACGCCAGCGGCATCGGCAGCGGGATCGGGACGGTCGAGGGCGAGGTGGAAGTGGAAGTTCTTGAACTCCTTCTCCAGACCGAGGAAGTCGTCGAGATAGAACACCTCGTTCAATGCACGGGCACCATAGAAATAGTGCATCTCGCGATCGGTGGTGTGCAGCGTCTTTGTCATGTGCATGATCTGTGCACGCAGCGGAGCCATACCGGCACCACCACCAACCCAAATCATCTCCTTCTTCGAGTCGAAGTGCGGGTGGAAGTCGCCGAACGGACCACTCATGATCACCTTGTCGCCTGGTTTCAGCGAGAAGATGTATGACGAGGCAATACCCGGGTTGACATCCATGAAGCCGCTCTTGTCGGGTTTGAACGGCGGCGTGGCAATACGTACCGTCAGCATGAAGACATCGCCTTCTGCAGGATAGTTGGCCATTGAGTAAGCACGGATGGTATCCTCGGGGTTCTTACACTTCAATGGGAACAGACCGAATTTCTCCCAACTGGGCAGATACTCATCGCCGATGAGGCTCTTGTCGATGTCCTTATCGTAGTCGATGCAGTCAAACTTAGGAATCTTGATCTGGGCGTACGAGCCGGGCAGGAAGTCCATGTGCTCGCCGGCAGGTAACTGCACCTTGAACTCCTTGATGAACGTAGCCACATTCTTGTTGGAGATGACTGTACACTCGTACTCTTTCACGCCGAGGATCGACTCGTCGACATGGATCTTCAAGTCACCCTTCACCTTGCACTGACAGCCGAGGCGCCAGTGGTCCTTGATCTGCTTGCGGGTGAAGTGGGGCTTTTCACTGTCGAGGATCTCCCCTCCCCCTTCGAGCACCTGTACCTTACACTGTCCGCAAGAGGCTTTACCACCGCAGGCAGAAGGCAGGAAGATGCCGTTCTGGTTGAGCGTAGCCATCAAGTTGTTGCCTTGGG
>JAFZNI010000310.1 GCA_017551005.1 Prevotella sp. | reverse complement strand
CACTTCACAATTGAGTTCGTGATTCGTTTTTAAACGTTAAATCCGTTAAATCTTCATTCTTTTGGGGCGCCCAAGAATCCCCAACGTCACTTTTCTACCGTTTAAGATGTAAGTTGCTGATTATCAATATTTAAAACGTTCGAGGGTTGCAGCAGTCTGACCTCTGTGAATATCCCAGAGAGCGTGACATCCATTGGCAATTATGCTTTTTCTGGATGCCGCAGTTTGACCTCCGTGAATATCCCAAAGAGCGTGACTTCTATTGGCAATTATGCTTTCTCTGGTAATAGCCTGACCTCTGTAACCATCCCTGATGGTGTGACTACCATCGGAGAAGGTGCCTTTTATAAGTGTAGTAAACTTGTCTCGTTAGCATTACCTGAGGGATTAACGATTATAAAGAGGAATACTTTCCAGTATTGCTCAGCGTTGAAATCCTTTACAATACCTTCTTCCGTTATAATAGTTTACCAAGAAGCATTTGCCGATTGCGGCGGACTTGAGGAAGTCATCGTCCTCCCTCAGACCCCACCATTTCTATACGATAATTCTTTCTCTAATTACGACATAACGCTGAAAGTTCCCGAGTCTGCCATAGATGCCTATACTTCGACATCGCCTTGGAATAAGTTTACTACTCTGAAGACTGTGAGTGGCGAGGATATAGAGAAGAAAAAGTGCGAGAAACCGACCATTGCCTTTGAGGGAGATAAGTTGTTATTCTCATGCGCCACAGAGGATGTCACGTATTCCTATGACATTACGGCACCCTCCGTCAAGAGTGGAGAAGGAAACAATGTGGATTTCACCCCAGTCTATACCATCACTGTCATTGCCACGAAGAGCGGTTACGAGAACTCTGATCCTGCCACAAAGGAAATCCAGATGTCTGGGAGTTGTGGCTCAGGCGGCGACGTGAACGGCGACAGTGTGGTGAATGCTGCCGATGTGGTGAAGTTGGTGAATATCATTGCAGGTGAGGAATAAGAACTCTGGTAGGCATTTTTTAGTCGGAATAATAAGTCTGAAATCCAATGCAAAGGTAAGAGAAACGGTGTACGAATAACTAACTGCCATCTGTCAGATTTTGAGGTGATGATATACTTCGATTGTTCTGACGGATGGCAGTTCTGACAGATGGCAGATTGGAATTTCTTGCCAGAAATCAGTGGAAACCATTCCCAAGTCGGCGCTCGCCCCCTTTGGGGCGCTTGCTACCAACGGGACGCAAGAATTTTATACCTGAGATTCAGTTCATAATTCTGCAGGGGTGGCAATGAAGACTATGGTATGCCCGTTCATTCTCTGCGCTTTCCCTATCCTCGATTCAGCCGTGAGTATGATTAACGAAATGAATAACTTCTACAATGGAAATATCACTAAATACTTCTAATTGGATTAAAATTATTAAATCTTATTCTGCATGAACGCCAGCGACTTAGCCTGCTCCAGTATCATGTCGGCCAGTATCTCGTTGGCATCGTTCTTACCGTTGATGGTATCGTAAATGAACTTCAGGTCCTTGTGCCCGCCGTCGTTCTTCAGCACATATACGACGCAGAGATACTGTAGCGCAGTGCTCGATGCGAGGATGTCAAGGTCGGTTACGGCCAGTTGCGAGAGCGCCAGTTGGTAGGCTTCTTCGCTGTTGTCCTCTATGAAACGTTGCACGTCACCGAGCGTCTCCAGTCCGAACGATTCAAGCAACGGCAGGTACGGCATCATCGACACGGGATAGATCTCTGCCTGGTTCACTGCGGCGATACGATTGTTAAGTCGGTCGAAGGGATTCAGGTCGATGTAACTGCGGAACGATTCGTTTGACAGGAGTACGTCGTCGAGTCGTCCGCTCTTCACGAGTCCCTGTATCTTCCGCCGATAGTCGGTGATGGTGGAGCGCAGGCGACTGAACTCATCGTCGGCCAGTTCTAACATACCTGCCAGTCGACTGAACTGTCGGCGGAACTCCGGTGGCAGTTTCACGTCGCCCTTGTAGCCGATGTCATGCTCGATGGTTGACCAGACGTGCTGCAAGGCGGTGCGCATCTGCAATTCAAAGCGGGGACCGCCCGTTTTGAGACGGCAGATATAGTGCAGTGAGTTGTAGCCGAAGGCGTTCAACTGGTGCTTGCGCTTGTCGACGCTTTCCTGCCAGTCGATGTCGAAGATGCGTTTGGCGATGGCTGCTACCTTGTCTACCTCGTCAGTATAGAAGGTGATCACACGCAGTCCCACCAGGTCGGTCACATCTTCAATGGACTTATATTTTGCTCCTTTCAGTTCCAGTTTTCCTGCAAGCGACCGTTCGGTTTTTACGCGGTGCTCCATGGCAGTCACATAGATGCCCTGCTCACGGAGTGCATCCTGCATCTGGTCGTATGCCTGTTGGGCGAGTGCTTGTAGTTCGGGCAGTCGCTCCTGAAATTGTTGCATGAGTGCCACGCCGTGTGGATCGAGTTTTACTTCTTTGTCCATACGTGTAACGGTTTAGATGAAAACAAACAGGTTGAGGAATCCTGCCATAGACAAGATGCTGCGGAGGTTGGCCGACATTCCCTTGATGTAGACGGGCTTCTTCTTGGCCCTGGCGCTCTTCACAATCCGGAGGAAGATGCGCAGACCACTCGACGAGATATAGGTCAGTCCCGTGCAGTCGATGACGATATCCTTGTCTACACAGTCGCGCAGGGGGACAAGAGTCTCTTCTACATCTTCTGATACAGCGGTGTCAAGGCGCCCCTCTAGGATGGCCACCAATTGTCCGTCTTGTTCTTGAATGGTCGTCTTCATCATATTGTTGCTTTGTTTTTGCAACAGATTCTCATTGTCTTGGTGATCCGGTCGGGGCTCGAACCCGAGACCTACTGCTTAGAAGGCAGTTGCTCTATCCAACTGAGCTACCAGACCATCCTTTTTGTTTTGCGGGTGCAAAGGTAGGCATTTTTTCGCAAACAGACAAATATTTGGTGGTAAATCTTATTTGCGGTAGAGTTTTTTAATGAGGTCGGGGCGTCCGATGCGACGCAGACTCTGTTCGATGTGGCGGCGCTCCTCGGGCTTGTACCAGAAGAAATACTGCCGCTGGGCGAGTTTCTCACGGGGCGACTTGGCGGAGAAGACAGGTTGGAGGGTGTAGGGGTCGAAACCTGTATACCATGTCTCGGTGGCAACGGTCATCGGTGTTGGCGTGAAGTCCTGCACCTGTTCCAGATGGAAGTCGAGTTCCTTGGTGAGCACAGCAAGTTCCGCCATGTCAGCCTCCTGACAGCCTGGGTGCGATGAGATGAAGTAGGGGATGAGTTGCTGGTTGAGGTGCTCCTCGCGGTTGATGCGGTCGAAGAT
>JAFZNI010000309.1 GCA_017551005.1 Prevotella sp. | reverse complement strand
GGCTCCCGCCTCTAAATAACGGCGGTGGATATCGGCTATCACGTCAGGACGCGTCAGGTTGAGCACGTCATTGTTGCCCTTCATCTGTCCCTTGAAATCCACGAACCGTTGCCCACGGAAATCCTCTTCAGACAAGTTGTATGTCTGAATCATCGTTCCCATCGCCCCATCGAGCACGAGCACCCGCTCCTTGATTATCTCGTTAAGTCCCTTCAATCTTTACCTTTTTACATTTTTACATTTTTACCTTTTTACATTTTTACATTTTTACATTTTTACATTTTTACTTTTTCCACCCCTTCATCGCTCTGTCCATCTCGCGCCGGTCTTCCTTCTCCTTCAACGTCTGACGTTTGTCGTAGTCCTTCTTACCCTTGCAGAGGGCGATATCCATCTTCGCACGACCCTTATCGTCGATAAACACGAGGATTGGCACGATGGTATAGCCTGTCTGTTTCGTGGCGCTCTCCAACTGCCGTATCTCCCGCTTCGTCAACAACAACTTACGCTCACGCTTCATCACGTGGTTGTTGTACGAGCCGTAGAAATAGGGACTGATGCTCATTCCCTTCACCCACAACTCGCCGTTGATTACGGTGCAGTAGGTATCCACCAGACTCGCCTTGCCGAGACGGATACTCTTGATCTCCGTCCCCGTCAACACGATGCCGGCTGTAAAGGTCTCGATGAAAAAGTATTCAAACGAGGCCTTCTTGTTCTTTATCTGTACTGGGCTTTTCTTCCTCAGCAGTTCCTGTTCCTTATTCATTTATTTCGGCGGTAGCCAACTTTTCACTTTTCACTATTCACTTTTCACTTCCGCGAAGCGATCTAAGTTGTCGTCTATGTAGTGCGCAACGTCGTCCATCCATTCCTCTTCGTTCTCCACGAACTCGTCATCGAGGTCATCAAACTCAGGGAACTTCTCAAACAGCGCCATAAACTCCTCCTCGTTGCAGTCCTTCTCTATCTCCTCCCGATGCTTCAACCAAAGCGTATGGGCCTCATATATCAGTTTCGATAAGTCGCGCATGCCCCACAGTTTCAGGGCTTTGGCAAACGGATTCTTGAAGATGAACTCACCCAGGCCGTTATGGATCAGTTGCACAAAACCGCCGTCCATCACCTCCTCATGCAGCATGTCCCACGCCAGGAGCGTGATCTGGTCTGCATTCAGTTCTGCCATCGTCTCTGCCGTCAGTTCACCACCGATGGCTTCACGGATAGCCTCGACAAACGCCCCTACAAAGGCATCCATCCCTTCCCCTGCAGCCTGTTGCAGCCTGCTGTCTTTTACAATCACTTCCTTCATATTGCGTGCAAAGGTACGAAGATTTCCTGACACGACAAAACAATCCCACCAAAATATTATTTTGTCCCAAAACCTATCACCGGGGCCAGGCCCGGTGATAGGTGTTTACGATAGGTGTTTACTGGTCGGGCTCGTCGTCGCCAGAGCCACCGCCATTGTCGCCAGAGCCACCGGTATTAGAGCCCGAACCGCCGGTGTTTGAGCCGCCGTTCTCGCCTGTGCCACCGCCCTGTGAACCGCCATTGCCATTGGACGATCCACCGCCGTTGTTGCCTCCGGTGCCAGACTTCACTACGTACAGACGGTAGTACTTGATGAGTTCGTTCACCTGCGAGATGACCTCCCCGAGCCCGGCGATGCTCTCCTGGTCATCCTCCATCGCGGTGGCAGCGTTGATCATCAGCACGAGGTCGCGGTAACGCTCGTCGGCCACATCGCGGGCGTTGGACAGGGCCGCCTTCTCCTGCAGCATACGCTCGTCGTTGCGCTGCGACATCAGCGTGCGCACGGCCTCGTTGGCGGTCTTCAGTTGCGCCACGAGCGAACTGATGCCCAGTGTCGTGATGTGATGGCCTGCCGTATTGTCGGCCTCCAGTTCCTGAATCATCTGCTGCAACTTACCGCTTTCCTCGGAGTAGTTCTCGTTGACATCGACGCCATACTTCTTCATGATGTTCCAGAGATAAGTGGCCGCAGCCTTCTTCTCAGCGTCGAAGTCAAACCGCTGGTACATCTGCACCTGGTTCTTCAGCGCCAGGTAGAGACCGTCGCGACGCGTGTCCTCGTCGGCGATTTGCTGGGTGTATTCGCTGGCGCGACTCAGTTTGTAGGCATCGTCCATGGCCGTCACGCCCGAGGCGAACGGGGTGTAGGCTGCCTCCACCTTTGCGGGCAACTGACTCACCCCTGCCTCGCCCGAGTCGCGGTAGGTCTTCACGATCTTCAGCACCTGCTGCACATATTCCAGGAATCCTGCCATGCGCAGAACCTTCAACTTAAAAATGTCAATTTGTTTAATGTTCATCACCTTCTAATTTTTTTAATTTTTTAATTTTTAAATCTTTAAATTTTTAAATTTTCCCTGGGGTAAAGTCTGCCCTGAATCGGGGGAAGACGTACCCCACCGGGGGAGACCATGAACCGAATCGGGGGATAAAATTCCCACCGGGGGAAAGCCTGAACCGAATCACGGGCATCGTTTCACCCCCCGGGGTAAAGTCTGCCCTGAATCGGGGGGAGACAAACCCCACCGGGGGAAACCGCAAACCGGAACTCAGGCATCGTTTACCCTACCGGGGGATGGTCTGCCCCGGATCGGGGGAAGGTTTACCCCCTCGGGGGATGACGTGCCAGCGATCCCGTCCTTAGCAACATCGAAGCAAGGACAGGCCTTGTGAACCCCGGGCAGGTCGCGGTGACCGAGGATCCGTGCCTTCGGAAAACGGGCTGACAGTTCCCAGATCAATTTTGCCATGCTCCGTTTCTGGGCCACGGTGCGCGTGTCGGCGAATTGTCCCTTTTCGTTCAGGCCTCCCTCGTAGCAGATGCCAATAGAGTGCGGATTGAATGTCGGGCCGACGTGCGCCCCCACCTGTTCATAGGGCCTGCCGATGTAGATGGTACCATCCTTGGTGATGTAGCGGTGGTAGCCGCAACCGTTCCAGCCCCGTGAACGGTGGTCGCTGTCGAGCCGCTCGAAGGGATAGTCCCTGTCGCAGCGTGTCGCCGAGCAGTGAATCACAATCATGTCAATCTCTCGCATACTTACACGCAACTGGCCTGTACGGCGACCGTGCCGATGATGGTGCTGACGATGGTGGCCGCTATCTGGAGCACCTTCTTCACTGTTGTCCACTTGATCTTACATTTCATACGCAATACTTTTTTTGAGGGTTAAACAAAACGAGGGGCGGTTCGGATCAGACAGGCCTCATGGCGGTATTTTGGATGTTGTTGCAATTATGCATTGACCATT
>JAFZNI010000308.1 GCA_017551005.1 Prevotella sp. | reverse complement strand
GCCTCACTGACAACGGCCAACCTTGGCGTGTTTATCGACCCGAACTACGATGGCGACGGCATCCGTATCCAGGAGACCATACGCCGCAGTCCCCTGGATGCCAAGCGAGTCGCCTCGGGAAGCATCATCGAGAAGATCGACGGCACACCTATCAAGAAGGGCATGGACTACAACTACCTGCTCGATGGTAAGGTAGGTAAACCCGTACACCTGACCATCAATGGCCGTGATGTTGTGATTCGTCCTATCAGTCAGTCGCAGTTAGAGGAACTGCTCTACAAGCGCTGGGTTGACCGTAACCGTAAGATGGTGGACAGTCTCTCAGGAAACCGTCTGGCCTATGTTCATGTGAAGGCGATGGACAGCGAGTCGTTCCGACAGGTCTATACCGACCTGCTCAACGATAAGAACCGCAACCGCGAGGCTGTCATCGTGGATGAGCGCTACAATGGTGGCGGATGGCTGCATGACGACCTGTGTACGCTGCTCAGCGGAAAGCAGTACCAGAACTTCGTGCCGCACGGCAAATATGTGGGCTACGACCCGTACAACAAATGGGTGAAGCCCTCATGCGTGCTTGTCTGTGAGGATGACTACAGCAATGGTCACGGTTTCCCGTGGGTCTATCGTGAACTCGGCATCGGCAAACTGATAGGTACTCCGGTGGCTGGAACGATGACCGCCGTCTGGTGGGAGACACTGATGGACCGCTCGATGGTGTTCGGTATCCCACAGGTGGGATGTCAGGACATGCGCGGGAAATTCGAGGAGAACAATGAACTCTTCCCCGATATAGAGGTTTACAATACGCCCGAAGACTATATCAACGGTCGTGACCGACAACTGGAGGCCGCCGTGAAAGAAATGCTGCGCTGATGGTCATCTGTAAGACATAAAAACCTGCTTAATCATCCCCGTCACTCTGTGTGGCGGGGTTTTTTCGTCTTTTTTCGAAAAAAGTAGGCAAAAGATTTGGAGGATTCGGAAAATTGTAGTACCTTTGCACCCGCAATCAAGGAGATAACCCCACGGTTGAAGCACAAAACCTCCTTTTGGAAGGATGGGTGAGTGGCTGAAACCAGCAGTTTGCTAAACTGCCGTACGGGTTCCCGTACCGGGGGTTCGAATCCCCCTCCTTCCGCACCGAGGGGTCTTCTCTGCGAAAGCGCTCTTTGAAAAATGGGTCGATTGACTTTCAGTCTATCTCCCTCGCGACTCGGCAATTCAAACAAGTTTGATTGCTCTCGCTGCTCGGTCGATTCATCTAATGGTTAGGATACAAGATTCTCAATCTTGGCATAGGGGTTCGATTCCCCTATCGACTACAAAGAAAGGCTTCTGAGAAATCAGAAGCCTTTCTTGTTTATTTCCCTTTTTGTTTATTTGAAGGCGATGATACCCGTCAAATCCTTGTCGAAATAGAAGGTGCGCGACTGTTCGAGGGTGTCGTTAGGCAGTTGGAAGCGCATGCGGATGAAGAGCAGCGTTGCACCGTCAGGCTTGTCAGCCAACTGAAAGTCTTTCTTGAACAGTGGGTCGCTCTTGGCCTTGTCGCGCAGAGCCAGGATAAGCGAGTCGCTGATGACCTTGGTCGAGTCAAGGTCGGAGAAAGAGGTGATGTCTATCTCCTCCGTGGCGTATGCCTTCACGAAGTCCTTCACGATTCCTTTGGCCTGATACCGCTGCCCGCACGAGGCGAGCAGCAGCATAGCCAATACACCTATTATAATATATGCGCGTGAGCGTTTCATTTCTGCGGGATGTTTTTAAGTACGTCGAGCAGATGATCCCACACCATCTGTACGGTGGGGATGTGCAGACGCTCATCGGGCGTATGGACGAAGCGCAGGGTGGGGCCGAAACTCACCATGTCGAGGTTGGGGTAGCGCTCGGAGAAGAGTCCGCACTCCAGTCCGGCATGGATACCGCGTACGATGGGCTCCTTGCCAAAGAGTTTCACGTACGAGTCTTTGACTATCTTTTGCAACTTCGAGTCGGCCTTCATCTTCCAGGCGGGATAACCGTCGCTACTGACAGCCTCTGCACCAGCCAGTTCGAAAACGGCCTGGATGGTGGCGCACATATTGTCGAGGTTCGACATCACGTTCGAGCGTTGGCTGCTTAGGATATCGATGGTGGTTTCTGTGGTGTGGATGCTGGCGATATTGCTCGAGGTCTCCACCATACCGCCGAGGGCTTCGTCCTGACAGATGGCGTAGATGCCGTTATCAACGGCCTGTATGGCCCATACGAAGTTCTTGGCGACAGCAGGCGCGATGACGGGTTCTGCGTCAGTGCTCTCCATGTTCCATACCATCTGTGTGTCCGTCACATGGAACTCATCCTCCACCTCTGAGGCGAAGATGTTCCAGTCGGCGCGGACATTTTCCTTCAGGTCGTTGGGAACGGCAATCACAAAGTAGCCGTCGCGTGGGATGGCGTTGTGCAGTTTGCCACTATGGAACTGTGCTAACCGAACATTCTCGTAGCGCTTCATCGTCTGGAAGAGGAAACGGCCCAGCAACTTGATGGCGTTGGCGCGCTTCTTGTTGATGTCGTCGCCAGAGTGTCCACCTACGAGACCTTTTAGTGAGCCTTTCAGGAAGAACGAACCAGCGGGAGCAGCCTCACGTTGGAAGGTAAACTTCGCCTGTGTGTTACGACCACCGGCACAGGATACGAATATCTCGCCCTCGTCCTCAGAGTCGAGGTTGATGAGGTAGTCGCCTGTCATAAAACCAGCCTTCATGCCTTCGGCCCCTGTGAGACCAGTCTCCTCGTCACGGGTAAACACGCACTCGATGGGTCCGTGCTCAATGTCGTTGCTTCCGAGGATAGCCAGTTCGATGGCGCAGCCGATACCATCGTCTGCACCCAGTGTCGTGCCCTCAGCCGTCAACCACTCTCCATCCACGTAGGTCTTGATGGCGTCCTTGTCGAAGTCGAACTCCACATCCACCAGTTTGTCGCACACCATATCCATGTGACTCTGCAGGATGACGGTCTGTCGGTTTTCCATGCCCTTGGTGGCTGGTTTGCGGATAATCACGTTGCCTGTCTCATCCACTTTCGTCTCGAGTCCGTGGCTCTCGCCCCAGTTACGGAGGTACTCAATCATCTTCTCTTCACGCTTCGAAGGGCGTGGAATTTCGTTAATCTTCGCAAATTCGGCGAAGACAACAGCCGGTTTTAAGTCGTTTTTATTCATTATTAATGCTATTTTTGATTTTATTTTTGGTATATTGCGCTCTTATTCGTACCTTTGCAGCCGAATTGCAACTGCAAAAGTACAAAAAATGATTGAGACTCTCGTCATCTCTGCGTTAATAATTGCTATCGCGATGGTATTTTTCCTTGTGAGGGTACTGTTCGTGAAGGGTGGGGAGTTCAAGTCGCAGCATATCCACGACTCTGAGGCAATGCGTGAGCGGGGTATCAACTGCGTACTCGATCAGGATCGTGAAATGCGTAATCAAAAAATAATAAGTAAAAGATGAAAAAGTACATTTTCCCTGCACTTGCCATCGCAGCCATGATGGTTTCGTGCAACAATGCCGCCCCGAAGATGGACGAGCAGCCTGCTGCTGCCGATGCTCAGACCACGGGTATGAAGATTGCCTACGTAGAGGTTGACTCGCTGATGACGCAGTACACCTTTGCCAAGGACTACAGCGTGACGCTTGAGAAGAAGTCGAACAACGCCCGTAACACCCTGACTCAGAAGGGCAACCAGTTGCAGGCCGCTGTCAACAACTTCCAGCAGAAACTGAACAACAACGGTTTCCAGAGCCGTGAGCAGGCTGCCTCCGTGCAGAATGCCATCCAGCGTCAGCAGAACGATTTGCAGACACTCCAGGCTCGTCTGGAGAATGAGTTGGCCAATGAGACGGCTAAGTTCAATGAGGCCCTGCGGGACTCTCTTCAGAACTTCCTGAAGGCTTACAACAAGGACAAGAAGTATGACATCATCCTCTCGAAGGCTGGCGACAACATCTTGTTTGCCGATAAGAAGTACGATATCACGCAGGACGTGATCAACGGTCTGAACAAGCGTTACAAGCCATCTGCTAAGAAGGATGACAAGAAGGCCGACGATAAAAAGGCTGACGAAAAGAAAGAAGAGAAGAAGTAATCACTTCGAGGGTATCATAAAAACAGAGGCGTTCCATATCGGAACGCCTCTGTTTTTATTGTGTCTTATTTGAAAATCAGTTGTGCGAAGTTGTAAAGACCGTACTTCCAGACAACGAAGTTGTGCCCTTCATTAGGATAGTTGATAAGCGTGCAGGGGATGCCTTTCTCATCGCAGAAAGCCTTGAGTTGTGCACTGTTGTTCATCAGACCGTCGGCACCACCACATACCATCCACAGGAGTTTGTTCTCCTTCTTCACCTTCTCTACATCAGGAATGAGTTGTGCAGCACGCATGGTGTTAGGAGCGGAAGAGAATCCGCCCACGTAGGCAAACACGTCCATGTGGCCAAGTCCGAAGTTGAGCGACTGTCCGCCACCCATCGAAAGACCAGCAATGGCACGGTGATACTTATCAGTATAGACGCTGAAGTTCTTCTCAATGTAAGGAATGAGGCTTCCGATGAGATCCTTATCGAAATCACCGAATGCCCTGAACGAACCCATACCTCCGGCACGTGAGTCATCCTTTTGTGCACGTCCGTTAGGCATCACCACAATCATGTCGGCTACCTTCCCGTCGGCATAGAGGTTGTCCATGATGATGTCTGGCTTGCCACCATCCTTGTACCATTCGTTCTCGTCACCACCGATACCATGAAGCAGGTAGAGCACGCTGTACTTCTTCTTCGCATCGTACTTTGGTGGCAGATAGACATTGGCCTTACGGATCGTGCCTACTGATTCCGACTGGTACTCAATGAGTTTCACGGTACCTTTTGCGATGCCTGCACGCTCCTGGTCGAAGCCCTGAGGTGCTGCCTTGTACTCATCGAACTTCACGTCGATGTTCTGTTGACCGCCAAACATGCCCCTTGGAATATTCGGCTCTTGTGCATTGGCCGCCATCATAGAGAGGGAGAGCAATGCTGCTAAATACACTTTCTTCATATGCTTAACAGATTAATTGATGAATAATCTTACTTAAACGAGACCTCCGGTGGGTTTACTTCGTACTCAGTCCACGCACAAAACCGGCATAGACGTGCTTGCGGTTGTAGTTGAGGTCCCAGATACCTACTGGTTCGCCACCACGCCATCCGCTGTTTGATGGAGCGTCGGTAGTACACCACTGGCAGATACCCCACTGCTGTTCTGGCGGTATGATGCGGAAGTACTCCTTGATGATCCACTCGTAGAAGTCTGCCATCTTCTTGTGCTCGGCTTCTGTCAGTTGAGTGGTCTTGATGGAACTACCCCATCTGTTTGAACCACGGACATAACCCATGTCCATTTCTGAAACACGGCAGAGTTTTCCGCTCTTGGCTATCACCTCAAACATCGTGGTGATATGCGACTTGATACTCTTCATGATATTGTCGTCTTCAAAGCAACTGATGTGCATCTGTGTACCGATGCCGTCGATTTTGGTCACGCCGTCGGCCTCCCACTTTTTGATCCAGTTGACGAGTGACTTCACCTTCTTGTTGCCATCCCAGTCGGACTCGAGGTTGTAGTCGTTGATAAACAACTTGATGTCCTTCGGACCATACTTACGGGCCAGACGACAGGCCTGACGCACGTATTCCAGGTCGCCCATGTGATCCTGCCAGTAGAAGGCGCTGCCACCAACATCCCATGTACCACTCTTATAGCCGTCAGAGTGCTGCAATTCGTAGTTGCCCTGACCATCGTTGCCGCCACCGCCAATGGCTTCATTGACGAGGTCCCAAGCCTTACACTTACCATCGCAGGCTTCCATCATGCCCTTGATCCACTTGTCCATCGCATAGACGAGGGTGTCGTGGCGCTCCTTCTGAGTCTGAGGAACAGTCTTCACCTTATTACCCTCAAACTTGATCTGCTTGATATAGACATCGCCTACATAGTTGGGTACATGAAGAAGGATAAAACTGCTTGCCATGGTCGGTTTGATATCGACAGATACATCCTGCCACTCCGTCGTGAAATTAATAGAGAAATTTGAACCGCCACCCCAGTCGCCTAAGCGTCCATCCAGTTTGCCAGTCTTGGATCCCTTTACAGTGAAAGTCATTTTGTAAGACTGGCCTGATGTGAGGAGAATGTCAGTCATGGCCAGGAACTGTACTTCCCAAGGATGTTGCTTGGTGACTGTTACCATGAGACCATTGGTGGAGTTGAATTTGATAGAATAGTCATTTTCGGCTTCGTCTGCTTTCCAGCCGACATTCTGTGTCTTGCGAAAATCCTTGCTGGCTACCATCGTATATTCTGAGCCACCATTGGGGTCAGGTTTGTCGGCAATAAGTTTATACAACCAGCCGTTGGGCTGCTGAGAGTGCCATGCGAGGGTGTGGCCATAGACGCTGAGTCCTGCCTCTGTAGCAGCATTCACATATCTCTTCACGGTTGAGAAGTTCATGTTGCCATTGCCATCTACGCAACTGGCCATCTTCATGGCATTGCCGGCAACCGTCTCTGTAAAGTTGGCGTTGGTCATCTTATAGACCGTGGATTTCTTGAGATAGTCGTTGACGGTGGTTCCTGCACCTAATTTGAAGTTGGGGTACTTGGAGTAGTCGATGTACTCCTTGAGCCCCTTGTACTCATCCAGGTATCGATAATCGTCGTTATTGGGCTTACCCAACTCAAATATTTCCTTTACCACAGGCTCTGGTTCTGGCTCTGGCTCTGGAATTACCGGATTATCCTCGATGTCGGCAGTACATGAGGTCATTGTGAGGCCGCTCAGTATCATGCTAACGGCAAGCATTGATAAATATAACTTCTTCATATTCAAAATGTGATTTATTAAATTTCCGTTGCAAAGATACGAATTAATTTTGAAATAATGAGAATATAGACGAAAAAAGATAAGTGAAATGTAAAAGAGGCGAAACCGTTGTGGTTCCACCTCTTTAATATTAGAGTAGGGGATTTGGGCGCTTGTTCAGACCCCAACCCCCTATCTTAGGGGGCTTAGGTTACTCGCTCCAGTCCTCCTGAGTCTTGCGGATGTAAGTCTTGTAGCGGAGTTGGGCCATCTTCTGAGCCTCGGCGAAGAGTTCCTCGGCCTCGTT
>JAFZNI010000307.1 GCA_017551005.1 Prevotella sp. | reverse complement strand
GCACTCCCGTCTGTTGGAGCGTGCCGCCAAGATGAACGAACAGCAGGAGGTGGCTGAGCAGATGAATGACCTGCCTGAGTGTATGAAGGGACATGTGAAGGGTGGCGGTTCGCTCACCGCCCTGCCTATCATCGAGACGCAGGCTGGCGACGTATCCGCCTATATTCCTACCAACGTGATCTCCATCACCGACGGTCAGATATTCTTGGAGTCAGACCTCTTCAACCAGGGTTTCCGTCCGGCTATCAACGTGGGTATCTCCGTGTCCCGTGTGGGTGGCTCGGCACAGATCAAGTCTATGAAGAAGGTGGCCGGTACGTTGAAGATCGATCAGGCACAGTATCGTGAGTTGGAAGCATTCTCGAAGTTCTCCTCCGATATGGATGCCGTAACGGCGATGACCCTCGACAGAGGTCGTAAGAACAACCAGTTGCTGATTCAGCCGCAATACAGCCCGATGCCCGTAGGTGAGCAGATTGCCATTCTCTATTGTGGCGTACATGGTCTGATGCGTGAGGTGCCTATCGCAAAGGTGCGTGAGTGCCAGAACCAGTTCCTCGACAAGTTGCGCACGACCAACCCCGAGGTCATTGATACGCTGGCCAGCGGAAAGATCGACGACGAGACGACTGCAAAGATCGAGGCTGTCATGGCCGACATCGCCGGAACTTATAAAGCCTAGCGGCCTATGCCTAGTCTGAAAGAAATAAAAGGCCGCATCGCCTCAGTCAAGTCCACGCGGAAGATCACGTCGGCGATGAAGATGGTGGCTTCCAGTAAACTCCACCACGCACAGGTAGCCATCCAGAACATGCTGCCTTATGAGGAGTTGCTGGAACACATACTCAAATCGTTCCTCGCTGCCGAGGCGGATTCGCAGACGATCTATGATCAGGAGCGTCCCGTCAAAAGGGCAGCCCTCGTGGTTTTCTCGTCGAACTCATCGCTCTGTGGCGGTTTCAATGCCAATATCATCAAATTGATGACACATGCTGTGGATGAGTATGCCCAGACCATTGGACGCGACAATGTTGAGGTCTATCCCATAGGCCGTAAGGTGTATGAGAAGGCCAACAAGTTGGGACTGAAGGTGCAAGGCGAATACTCTGCATTGGCCGATAAGCCCAATGTGCAGCAGTGTATCGAGATTGCGATGGAACTCGGCAAGAAATTCGCTGAGGGTGAAATAGATAAGGTGGAACTCATCTATCACCACTTCAAGAGCGCAGGCTCACAGGTGCTCACCCGAAAGACCTTCCTTCCCATTGATATTGAAGAGGAGTTGAATGCCGATCATGAGCGTGACCTCACCAGTGTCATCGCTACCAAGGAGTCGCAGGAGTATCTGAAAAAGCGCGGCGAGCGTGAACATGAGCAGAAACAGGAAGAAGTGAAACCGCTCAACGATAATTTTATCGTGGAGCCAGACATGGACACCGTGCTCTCGCAACTTGTACCGAAACTGGCCCATCTGGCACTCTATACAGCCTTGCTCGATTCGAATGCCTCTGAGCATGCTGCCCGAATGGTGGCCATGCAAACGGCTACGGATAATGCCGACGAACTGCTTCGCGAACTGAACCTCCAGTACAACAAGAGTCGTCAGCAGGCTATTACATCAGAACTCCTCGATATCGTCGGCGGTTCAGTAAATAATTGATAATTGAAAATTGATAATTTATAATTATTATGAAACTTACAGGAAGAAGAGAAAGTAGTAATGTTGAAGACCGCCGTGGTATGAGTACTGGTGCGAAAGCCGGTATCGGCGGTATTGGAGCCATCATCGTGGCAGCCCTGTTTGCATGGATGAGTGGTGGCGACCCCGTTTCCGCAGGTCTGCAGGCTGCCCAGGAGCAGATGTCAGCCCGTACGGAGAGTGTTAATCCCGAGGAGTTCACCGAGGAGGAACAGCAGTTGGCCACAGAGTGCAAGCAGATCCTCGCCTCTACGGAGGATGTGTGGACGGCTGTCTTCAAGGAACTGGGTCGTACCTACGAGTCACCCACGCTGGTGCTGTTTACCAATCAGGTCAACTCCGCCTGCGGCTCTGCAACGGCTGCCGTTGGTCCGTTCTATTGTTCTGGTGACCAGAAGTTGTATATCGACCTGTCGTTCTTCACGCAGATGAAGCGCCAGTTGGGTGTCGAGGGTAACACCTTCGCCTATGCCTACGTCATTGCCCACGAGATCGGCCACCATGTGGAGTATTCTCTCGGCATTCTCGGCAAGGCTCATCAGCAGATGAACCAGACCGATAAGGTCACTGCCAATCAGATCAGTGTACGTCTGGAACTCCTTGCCGACTACTATGCCGGTGTGTGGGCTCACTATGAGGATGCCATGAACCACTCGATGGAGTATGGTGACCTGGAAAAGGGTCTCGAACTGGCTAAGGCCATCGGCGACGACTGGTTGCAGAAGAAAGCCCAGGGTAGGGCTACGCCCGAGTCGTTCACCCACGGCACTTCCGATCAGCGCAAGCGCTGGCTGCGCCGAGGTTACGAGACAGGTGACATGCGCACCTCGACCTTCAATGTTCAGAACTACAACGATCTTTAATGATTGTTCAGACCCCTTCTTGCTCCCCCTAACTTAGGGGGAGTTTTTTTATTCATGGTGGTAGGGTTCGCCCTTGATGATGGTGCAGGCACGGTAGAGTTGTTCGGTGAAGACGAGGCGCACCATCTGGTGAGAGAACGTCATCTGCGAGAGCGAGAGTTTCTCGTTGGCGTGGGCATAGACCTCCGGTGAAAAACCATAGGGGCCACCGATGACAAATACCAGTCGGCGGGCTGTCTGTTGTTTCTGCTCCAACCAGCGGGCAAATTCTATACTCCGCAGTTCCTTGCCGTGCTCATCGAGCAGCACCACCGTATCGGATGGTTGTATTTGTTTCAGGATCAGTTCGCCCTCTGCCGACTTCTGCTGCTCTTCAGAGAGACTCTTGGTCTGACGGAGTTCGGGGATGGTCACGATGTCGAAGGGCATATAGTGGGCGATGCGCCCGGCATAGTCGTCAATGCCTGCTACGAAATGCTTATTTACCGTTTTGCCAACAAGGATAAGGATGGTCTTCATTTGATGGTTTCGTTTTCGATGAATTCATTGAACTGCGTCTGGTAGCCGTTGAACACGTTGATGTCCACCTCGCCGGTGATGCCCTGTACCCGTCCGTCGGGCG
>JAFZNI010000306.1 GCA_017551005.1 Prevotella sp. | reverse complement strand
CGGCATGCAATAGAAGACGTTATGTCCCTTGTTCTCCTTCAGGTCGTCGGGCAGCATGTCCTGATTGCCGAGACGGGCATCATCGATGAATGAGAAGCCTGTGAGCCAGTTGCCGTGTTCCAGTTCTCCGTTACCCTGGATATCGTTCTGCCGACCAGCGAAGTTCCACATAAAGTAACGCCAGTACATGAAGTTACACTGGTAGGAGAGGAAGAACCGGATGTTATCCAGTTGCGAAGGCACCTTGATCATCATCGGCTCGCCACAGCGGTCATAAGGCACCTCTGTACCATCCACGCCTCCCATCCAACTCTCGTAGGCAGCAGCATGCCCTGCATCATACATACGTGGGAAGAGCATGTTCTGCGCATACTTGTATTCATCCTTCGTGCGGACGACGAAGTACGAGTCCTTCTCGTCGGCAGAGGCTTTCTCCTTGCGCTGGTAGACAGGCTTGCCCTTCGACATGACGGGACGACACATATTCCCTTCCACCGTGAGTGCCACCTGCGAGGTATATGCCTGGCCATAGAACAGCGGACGGTTGCCGTACTGGTCGCGTCCCAGGTAGTCGCCCAGCGTAAAAATGTCCTCTGGCGAGTTCTGGTCCATCGGCGGGTTTGCCGAAGAACGGATCACGATGAGGGCGTATGTGGAGTAGCCAATCATCAGCATCAGCATACAGAGCAGCGTCGTGTTCTTGGCACGGGCAGTAATCAGCGGCAGTTTCTCTCTTGTCAGTTTCAACACGAACCAGAGGACTGCGAGCACCACGATACCAATGATAAAGGCGGTCCATCCCCATCCGTAGAACGGGATTCCCAGCATACCGAAGGCCAACAGGAAGGCGATGTTCTGCACCGTCAGGCTGTGCTTCTGCATCTGTGTCTCATAGACAGCCCAGATGACGCTGGCCACGAGGAGGATGATATAGATGATCTCACCCGTATTGAAGGGCATGCCCAGGGTGTTGACGAAGAACAACTCAAACCAGCCGCCCACGGTGATGATGCCTGGCACGACACCATAGAGCACGGCAGCGAGGATTACCACGGAGATGCCCAGGGCAATGAGCGAGCCTTTCAGGTTGGCATTGGGGAAACGACGGTAGTAATATACCAGGCCGATGGCAGGCACGCAGAGCAGGTTCAACAGGTGGACACCGATGGAGAGTCCCGTCATATAGGCTATCAGCACCAGCCAACGGTCACTATGGGGTTCGTCAGCCTGATCTTCCCATTTCAGGATGAGCCAGAACACCACAGCCGTAAATGCTGAGGAGTAGGCATAGACCTCACCCTCGACAGCGGAGAACCAGAATGTGTCGCTGAAGGTATAGATCAAGGCTCCTACGAGTCCGGAGGCCTCAATCATGATCATCTTCGATAGCGTCATCTCTTCCCATTTGTCTATGAGCAGACGGCGCACCAGATGCGTGATACTCCAGAATAGGAAGAGGATACACGTGGCTGACAATAGTGCACTCATCATGTTCACCATCTTGGCCACCTGCGTCGGATCGCTGGCAAACTGCGAGAACAGGTTGGCTGTCAGCATGAAGAACGGTGCCCCAGGGGGATGGCCTACTTCCAAACGATAACCGGTGGTAATAAACTCAGGACAGTCCCAGAACGAGGCTGTCGGCTCAATCGTGGAGCAATAGACAAAGGCGGCAATAACAAACGCGAGCCAGCCGAGGACATTGTCCACAAGTCTGAATTGTTTCATCTAAAAACTGTATATTTTAACGTTAAAACTCAAATTTGGGTACAAAGGTACAAAAAGAAATTGATAATCGACAATTGATAATTGATAATTAACTTACATAAACAAACCAGCACCATATATTAGTATGATGTAACGGAAAATCTTTCCAAGGGTGATGGCGACGAAGGTGATGACGACGTTAGAGCGCATCAGACCCAAGGCGATGGTGATGGCACTGCCCAATACTGGCAGGAAGGCGAAGAAACCCATCCATGCGCCGCGTCCTGCCAGGAATCGGTGCGCCCTGGCAAGGCTTTGTTCACTGACGTGCAGGTACTTTTCTATCCACTCCATCTTGCCCAAGCGACCTACACCATAGTTGACAATGCTTCCTAACACGTTGCCGATAGTGCCATAGACCATCAGCACCCACGGATCGAGGCCTGTCGCCATCAGTCCTATCATCACAGCCTCGCTGGAAAACGGGAAGAAACTGCCAGCCAGAAAGGCTGCCAGCAGCATGCCCCAGTAGCCGTACTGCGTCAGAAAATGAATGATGAACTCCATAGGGTGTAGGCGGTCAGCAACAGGGAGATGCCCAGGATGACGCAGAAGGCGACATTCGTGAGTCGGGTGCAGGTGAGCGAGACGAAATGACCGATCAGTGGACTTGTGGTGATGATGATGACACGCAGCATCAGGTCCTCATGCTGTGGCTGTGCCAACAGGAATACCATGGCGACGATGTCGAGGAAAATCAGGGTGTAATAGATCTGTCGGATGCGGATCTTATCGTTGAAACTCGTGCGCAGATAATGGATCAGTCCCGTCACAAATAGTCCGACGAGGAAGGCAAAGGTCAGGATGCGGGGAAGACCAATGGTGGTATAGTCGAAGGGGAACTGGAAGTCGGCCAGTGGTTCGAAATGCTGCCACAGGGGCTCGAAATCGCCTTCATAGCGCCAGAGTATCCATGCCAACAGCCCCCAGTAGGGCAGTAGGATGCCCAAGAGGGATGCCAGGAAGGTGCGCCCCGTCAGGGTGAAGACGAAGAACATCATCATGATCCAATAGATAGGGATGAACCAGAGGGTGTGTACTTCCATCAAACTACCGAGGCTAAGGAAGACGAACGTGTAGAAGGTCAGGCCCACAGACTCCTTGTCCTGATAGGATCGGAAGAGGGTGAGCAGGCTGGCGATGAAACACAGTTGTACAAAGGCTCCTTTCAGGGAAGGGAAGAGAAAGCAGGCGATACAGGAGAGGATGATGAAGGCTGCCGACACGGAACGGCTGTAGATGCGGATCAGCACGTTGCTATTGTTGAGTTCCACCATCAGATAGGTGGACAGCACAAAACAGACGAATTGTATCCACCACTGCTGGGGGAACAGTCCGCACAAGAGCCAGATGACGATGCCATAGGCAGCAACGGCAGGGAGCGTGAAGCGGCTCTCGGCCACCTTGTTCTGAAATCGCTTGATCACTTCTTACAGGTCGGCGCCGATGTCGCGGCGGAAATACTTATCCGTAAACTGAATCTTCTGGGCTTCCTCGAAGGACTTTTGCAGGGCCTCGGCCTTGTCCTTGCCATACGAAGAGACGGCAATGACACGACCTCCCGCTGTGACGACCTCGCCGTCCTTCATGACTGTACCACTGTGAAAGACGATAGAGCCTTCCACTTGGTCGATACCGCTGATGGGATAACCCTTCTTGTATGCCTGCGGATAACCACCGCTGACGAGCATCACACAGACAGCGGCACGCTCATCGAACATGATGCTGCGCTGGTCGAGATTGCCCTCGGCCACACCCTCGAAGAGTTCTACGATGTCGCTCTTCAGACGGAGCATCACACTCTCCGTCTCTGGGTCGCCCATACGACAGTTGTATTCTATCACGTATGGCTCTGGCTCGCCAGTCGGCGTATTACTGCGGTTGATGAGTCCGAAGAAGATAAATCCCTTGTAGTCGATGCCTTCGGCAGCCAGGCCTTCTACCGTCGGACGGATGATGCGGTCTTCCACCTTCTGCATCCACTCCTTCGTGGCAAAGGGCACGGGTGTCACACTGCCCATGCCACCTGTATTCAGGCCTGTATCGTGCTCGCCGATACGCTTATAGTCCTTGGCCTCAGGCAGGATCTTGTAGTGCTGACCGTCGGTGAGTACAAAGACAGAGCACTCAATACCGCTCATAAACTCCTCGATGACCACGCGACTGGACGCATTGCCGAACATACCGCCCAGCATCTCCTTCAGTTCCTTCTTGGCCTCGTCGAGGGTAGGCAGGATGAGCACACCCTTACCGGCACAGAGCCCGTCGGCCTTCAGCACGTAAGGTGCCTGGAGTGTCTCAAGAAACTTCAATCCCTCTGCGAGATGCTCACCGTCAAATGTCTGGTAGCGGGCGGTGGGGATGTTGTGACGCTGCATGAAACTCTTGGCAAAGTCCTTCGACCCTTCGAGCACGGCACCTGCCTTCGAGGGGCCGATCACAGGGATGTCCTTCGTGCGGCTGTCTGCCTTCAACTCGTCGTAGATACCTTTCACCAACGGGTCTTCAGGACCTACCACCACCATGTTGATGGCTTTCTCCACACAGAACTGCTTGATGGCCTCGAAGTCATCGGCCTTCATGGCTACGTTCTCACCTACGTTGCTGGTTCCTGCATTACCAGGGGCAATGTAGAGTTTCTCACACTTCTCACTCTGAGCAATTTTCCATGCGAGGGCGTGCTCGCGCCCACCGCTTCCTAACAATAGTATCTTCATAATGGCTGCAAAGGTAGTGAAAATCGAGTGAAATGCAAAGAAAAAACCAAAAAAAACGCAACCTATGCCTTGTTGTTGCATATCTTTTCTGTATCTTTGCACCATCAAACGACAAAAGTGTATGGCAAAGAACCTTTTAAATGATGAGGTGGCAGAGATTTCAAAACACATGTGGAATAAATACAAGGAAGACAAATGAGAGATTTTGCTGCGATAGATTTTGAGACTGCCAACAACGAACGTACCAGTGTTTGCTCTGTAGGCGTGGTGATTGTGCGTGATGGTGAGATCGTGGATACGTTTTATTCCCTGATCCAGCCAGAGCCCAATTATTATAATTATTGGTGTACCCAGGTGCATGGCCTGACTCGTCAAGACATAGAGGAGGCACCTGTATTTCCTAAGGTTTGGAAACAGATAGAACCACTGATAGAAGGCTTACCTCTTGTGGCTCATAACAAGGCATTTGATGAGAGTTGCCTGAAGGCCGTGTTCCGTTGCTATCAGATGGATTATCCGGATTACGAGTTCTACTGCACATGTGTAGCCTCTCGCAAGGCTTTCCCACAACTGCCCAACCATCAGTTGCATACGGTATCAGAATACTGTGGTTATCACCTCACCAACCACCATCATGCCCTCGCCGATGCAGAGGCCTGCGCCTGGATTGCCAGAGAAATTTTATAAAAAACTTCGTTCAAAGATGTAACATTTTCGTTTTTCTCCATTTTAAAACGTTGCTTATATTCAACGTTTTTCAGGGTAAGACAGTTTTGCATATCCTGCAAAGTTGTGAATCGAATCTCAAAGATGTTATTGCATACCCTGCAAAAGTCTGAACGGAATCTCGTTGATGTTATTGCATACCCTGCATTTTCTTCCCCTGAACGCGGGGACGATTTTGCATACCCTGCAAAAGTCTAAATGGAATCTCGTTGATGTTTTTGCATACCCTGCAAAGTTGTGAACGGAATCTCGGTGAGGGTTTTGCATACCTTGCAAAATTGTGAACGGAATCTTAGGGAAGGTTTTGCAACCCCTGCATAGTTCTCAACCGAATCTCAGGCATGTTTTCGGCAGTGCGGCATGCGGCGCTGCGGCATTAGGATTTCCGTATTGAGGCCCAAGGCAAATGACTATATAATATATCAGAACTTAGTTGCCGCACATCGACAAGTCAAATGACGGAGCAGCGAGAGCCATCCGCTCGGCTTTGCCGCTTGCCACCAACGGGACGCAAGAAATTGCTTGGATGACCGAGTCGTGACGGAATTCAACAAAGTTAATGCCGCACCGCCGCATCGCCGCGTCTTGTTGCGTGCAATCTAAAAAATAACGAACCTGTGCATTGTTTTTGCATAGGTTTTTATTATCTTTGCACCATCAAACGACAAAAGTGTATGGCAAAGAACCTTTTAAACAAGTATGTATGGCTGGTGGAAACCATCTATAAAGCCAAGCAGATCACCTATGAGGATATCAATCTTCAGTGGCTTGACAATGAGATGAGTGAGGGGAAGCCCCTGCCTTTACGAACATTCCATAAATGGCGTATCGCCATCGAAGAGATGTTTGGCCTTATCATCGAAAACGAGCAAGGAGGTAAGTATCGTTATTATATCCAGAATGCTGATGAACTGAAAAACGGCTCGATGCGCAGTTGGCTATTCAATACGCTGACGGTGAGTAATCTGATGATGGAGAATGTCAGCATCAAGGATAAAGTCCTATTCGAGGAGATTCCTGATGGTGAGCAGTATCTCCCCACTATTCTTGAAGCGCTGAAGAAAAACATCGCACTGGAGATGACCTATCAGAGTTTCTCGCGAGACGAGGAAAACACTTTCGAGGTGGAACCCCTTTGTCTGAAAGCCTTCAAACAGCGTTGGTACTTGGTTGCCCGTAGCCCCTATTATGATAAGGTGATGATCTATGCTCTCGATCGTGT
>JAFZNI010000305.1 GCA_017551005.1 Prevotella sp. | reverse complement strand
CGCTGGATGCCAATGCCACAGGTACTGCCACGGTGCTGTTCATCCCGACGAAATATGCCGCTCCTGACAAGCCAGAAGAGTGGTCATTCGGCGGTACATTAAGTTATATTGACCCGTACACCGGATTAGAGGTGACACGCGAACTGTATCCCGTGACCCTCACTGTGAAGCCTTGTCCCGAACTTGACCTGACCTACTTCATGCAGCGTGATGTCTATGGTGACGATGCCCTGACGCTTGATGTGATAGAACCGATGAAGCCCGCCGAGTTCGCTCTCCTTATTAATAATAAAGGTTATGGTGACGCTACCAACGTCAGGATGGTGACGCAGCAGCCTGAGATTATTGAAAACGAGAAGGGACTCTACATCGACTTTGAACTTATCAGTTCACAGGTGAATGGCGGCGATGCAGCCCTGTCGTTCGGACAGTCTATTGCTAATGACTTCGGCACAATTCCCGCTCATTCGCAGATGTATGCCCAGTGGTGGCTGACGAGCACGTTGCTCGGTCACTTCACCGACTACAAGGTAGAGGCCAGTCACATCACCAGTTATGACAATCCTGATTTGTCACTAATTGATCAAGTGTCTATCCACGAGTTGATCCACAGCCTTGACTTGTCTACTTCTGAAAAGAATATGCGTGGATTCCTTGTCAATGACATAGCGGATGCTAATGACCTGCCAGATAAGTTGTATCTGACGAATGGTGACATTGCCGATGTGGTGCAAGCAGTAACCGCAAAGGTAGAGATGACTTCAAGTACAACTTGTCTGCTGACTATCACTCCGTCAGCCATAGGTTGGAACTATGGTAGCATTCTCGACCCGACCAACGGCTTCTCTACGATTAAATCGATGGTACGCCAGAGTGATGGAAAGGAGATTGTCAACGTGAATTTCTGGCAGACTGACCGCACATTACGTGACGGTAAGGATTGGCTCTATGAGAACCGACTCCATTTTGCCGATAATTTCGCAACAGCCAGCCAAGAGACCTACATTTTGACCTTTGACCCAGTGCCAGATGTAGTACTCTCAGTAGAGTCAATTGAGCCCCTGCCTGAGGAAGGCACAATCGCTGAGGCCGATATCGACGAATTGATGGTGAAGTTCAACAAGGCTATTGACAAAGAGACATTCACCGGCGACGACATCACATTCAACGTGCAAGGTGTGAAGCAGGATGCCTCCAAGATTGGCATTACGACTGCGGACAACCAGACATTTACCCTCGACATGAGCCAGTTAAATTCGACCCTTTCTAATGGCTACTACACCTTGACCGTGCAGACCGCCGACATTACCGATAGTGAAGGCTTCAATGGTAAGACGGGCAAGCAGGTTGGTTGGATTCTGTTCCGTGGCGGACTGGTGCAGTTGCTCACTTCGACCTGGCCAGAGAACTCGGGTACTGTGACACGAAAGGCTTCAGAACCAGCCAGTATACGCGGCTTCGCATCGTCCGGTGAAGACCCCAATACCGCGAGATACGCTTCAACGGTCATTCTGGTGGCAGAACCAAGCGAAGGCTATGAATTCGCCAACTGGACGCAGAACGGCGAAATTGTATCAACTGACGCAGAATATGAGACGATTGCCTTAGGCGACATGGACATCGTGGCCAATTTCAAGAAGAAGTCGTATATGGTTAACATTGCAACAACTGCCTTGAATGGCAGCATTGAGGGTACTGGTACAGGTATCTACGAACACGGCACAAAGATAGAACTGGAAGCCGTGCCTGCCACTGACTTCATGTTCACAAATTGGACTGTAAACGGTGAGATAGTAGAGACCGATGGTAACACGCTGACGCTGACCGCAGACAAGTCGCTCGACATCGAAGCCACATTTATTCAGGAGTACTATCGCCAGAGTTTGACGATGTCCAAGGGATGGAACTGGATATCCGCTTATCTGGGTGAACCTCTGCCAATCACAGACTTCAGCCAAAACGTCAATCGTATTTTAGGACAGACAGACGAACTAATCAATGATCCTGAATACGGTCTGGTGGGTAACATCAAGGAACTTTCGGTAGGAAAGGCTTATAAGATTGAAACCAACCGCCTATTCACCAACTCCTTCCGCGGGCATCTGTATGATGCGTCCACCAACCCTGTCACATTACACAAAGGATGGAATTGGGTGGGCTACCCGTACATGGAGAAAGCACAGATTGATGTCATTACCAACGCAGAGGAGGGTGATTATGTCACTTCACAGACTGGATTTGCAGAATATGCCGATGGCAATTGGGAAGGAACGCTCGACACGTTCATGCCAGGTGAAGGTTATCTCTACAAGTCGGCCTCAGAGAAGGATCTGACGTATGACACTTCCATGTTTGTAAGTGCCAGCCGTGCATTGAGGGCTAAGACGGCCACCGTGACAGAAAAGAACATAGACATCCACCTTTATCCCAACACAATGAATGTAACGGCTCGCATCTACCGCGATGGTATAGATGTATCTGATCAAGCCTACAACATCTACGCACTGGCAGGCAATGAACTGCGAGGCGTTGGCCTGTTTGTTGGTCAGAACCACTACCTGACCATTTATGGCGACGGTGCCACAGAGATCAGTTTTGTGGTTGAGAACGCAGTGACAGGCGACACCTACGTAGCCGATGAGACGCTCACATTCCGCAGCGATGTGGTCGGTAGCCGTAAGAGTCCGTTCGCTATAAACATCGGAGATGCTACTGGCATCGATGTCGTTGGCAGTGACAAACGCCCGATGACGGTCTACAGCCTTCAGGGTGTACTAATCAGTAGGGAGGCGACATTGAAGATGCTGCACAGCCTGCCGAAGGGAGTCTATATTATCAATGGT
>JAFZNI010000304.1 GCA_017551005.1 Prevotella sp. | reverse complement strand
TAAGATTGTGAAGATGCTGGTGACGAATTTCCACCAACCGCAGTCCACCTTATTATTATTAGTGAGTGCCTTCGTCAAAGGTGACTGGCGCAAAATCTATGACTATGCGCTCAGTCACGACTTCCGTTTCCTCAGTTATGGCGATTCTTCCTTGTTGATTCCATAAAAAGGGAAATGCGAGCATTGCTCGCATTTCCTCACTTTATCACCACCTTTTTACCATTAAGGATATAGAAGCCTTTCTTTGTTGGCTGGTCTATCTGGCGACCCTGCAAGTCATACCAATTTGTTGTCCATTGTCCCTTGTCGGTGACAGCCTCATGGATGCCTGTTGGCGTGCCTTTCACGACGGTCAACGTATAGGAGGCGCTTGCGGAATTGTAGTTGGTGCTTCCTTCGAAGGTGGCCTTTATCTCTGTCTCTCCGGCAGCCACAGGTGTGATGTCGCCTGTCGTTTCGTCGATAGTGGCAATGTCGGTTTTCTCTGACTCATACTTGACTGTCAGACCTTCCGGTGTCGTCGTCAGTTTGGGCTTCTCAAACTCCGATTCCTTTCCGAAGGTGATGGAGGCTGTTGCCTTATCGAATGACAGCACAGCATTCGCCTTGCCGATGGTGAAGGTTTTGCTGACCGTAGTGTTGGAATCGTAGTTGCCCTTACCCATAACGATCACGGTATATTCGCCCACGTCCTTTCCTCCCTCGTTGGTGAGGGCGTAGTCAGTATCCAGTGTCAGCAGGGTCTCTCCGTCCTTCACTGTGACTGTCGGCTTCTGGTTCTGACCGTTATACACAAAACTGTTCTTCTCACTGTCGAACCCGTCGCCGGACAGGGTGATGGTAGCACCTGCTATCGACTTGGGAGTGATGTTGAAGGTGGCCGTCTTTCTGGTCGATTCATTTATACTCCTTTCGAAGCATTTACTCTCTTCTGTAGCCGTCAGCGTGACAGTAGCCTTCACGGTCTCAGTGGTGACGTTCGTGTTCTGACTGTATGTAATGGTAAAGTTACCATCAGCAGCGATGACGTTTCCTGCCAGGGTGACCTTGATCTCAGGCTTGATCTCAGAACCTGTATAGGTCTGGTCGGAAATTGCCTCAATCTCCACATCGCTGAGATAAGCCTTAGTAATGTCAATATCTACACTCTTTGAGCCAAAGTAGTCCCCTTTACCGCTGATAACCATCTGGTAACTGCCGACCTCTATCATGTCAACTGGTGTGTCGCCGGCGATGTCATTTACATATTCATAATAAGCCACAGTATAGTCGGTGCCTTCTGTAAGCGTTTTCTCATTATCATACTTATCATACACTTTGACAGATGGCACGTAAGCAGAACCAGTGTAGTGTACTGTTACTTCATACTCATCATCAAAAATACAATTCTCAATATCCGTCTTTGCCGTGAATGCCTGAGAGGCAGCCTCACTCATCATATACTTGTTTTCACCGGCATCAACAAGAATACCTGCCCACGCCCTCAGCGTTCCTTTTCGGGCTGTAGGTTTGTCGGAATTATCATAAACAGTAAGCGTCGGGTTGTCAGTGTCATGGGTATATTCCGTTCCTATCGCTGCATCGCTCCAGGTAAAGAATATCGTTGCGCCGCCTGCGCCGGTGATTGTGATTTCATCCGTATCAACATAACTCTTTTCCTCATCAAATGCAATCGTTGGAGCAGCAGGGGGGAATGACAGCGTTCCCTGCAGATCTTCATCCGGCATCGTGAACGTGAATTCTGTATGGTCGTAAGCCCCATCTACTTCCACTTCATTAGCCGTCACTTCAATGGTATTGTCAGACAAAGTAAATGTGGGCTTGTAGCCGTTCGTGGGCTTCATGGAGTATGTGAAGTCACTGCCTGGCAGGACATAATAGTTTGGAGAGACAAACTTGTAATAGGTACCATCAACCGCCATGCACCCGCCGTTTCCAATGGCATCGGGCACATAGATGGTGACCTTCTTCGTGCCAGCAAGTTCCACTTGGCCGATGACGTCATCAGCATTTCCAATACCGCGCTCGGTCTGTCCGCTCTTTTCTACTGCAGTCTCATTGACCTTTTTTGTAGAAGTGGTAACGGTAGAATAGTAGTAATTGGAACTTGTTCTGTCTATACTCGGTGTGCCACTTATGTAGCCTATGATGGCACCCGCAAAAAGAGAACTGGTGGCTGCTGCATGGCTACTGGTGATAGTGACGTTGCCTTTTACTTCGCATCCGCTAATATTGTTTCCATCATACAAGTAGCCTACTATGCCACCTGCATAGGAAGAACCTGTTGAATCATATGTGGATGATGCTGTTATGGTACCACCGTTTACCGTACAATTACTAATCACTCCTTTTTGGATATATCCTGCTATACCACCACAATAGGGAAATGTAAATTCATTCCCTGTCTCTATGATACAAGAATTGACTTCACAGTTTTGTATGGTTCCGTTTAAAAGTTCGGTCACAATTGCTCCGGTCATATCTCCACCCTTGAAGGTACAGCCGCTCAGTGTCAGATCCTTAATCATTCCGTTTTCATGATTAAGTTCGCCAAACAGGCCTGCAGGGTCAGAACTATAACTATCATTAATTATAAATTCAAGGCCGCTGATGGTCTTGCTATTACCGTCAAACTTTCCTTTAAATGGGTGTGAGGCTGTTCCTATCGGCACGAAGTCGGTCATGCCCGTGCAGTCGATGTCGGCATCGAGCCTGAAGTATATCCCTGCGCCATTAAGCGTGCCGTCGTTGACGAGGGCGGAGAATTTCTTCAGGTCTTCGTAGGTGTTGACCAGGTAAGGCGACTCCTCCGTGCCTGCACCTTCGAACAGTGCAGCGGCTACGGTCACGTCCGTGTAGGTTGGCTCCGAGGGGCTGTGCTCGCTGTCGCCCGCCGCGAAGTACCAGACGCGGTAGGTTCCCTCCGCCGTCAGCCCTTTCGCCGTGTTGTTCCCTTCGGCGAAATCGGCGTCGGCAGGGGCTGTCGTCACGTTGTTGGCGGTCACCGCCCAGACGAGCGTGCCGCCGCTCGCCGTCAGCCCCCCCACCAGTGCCTTGTCGTCGCCGGCGCGGACGCCCGCGGCAGCCGTCGCCGTCCCCGTCACCGTGGCGTCGTCATAGTATTCAGCCTCTAACTCCACGTCGGCGCCGGGCATGGCGAAGGAGCCCTGCTTCGTCGTGGCGTCCCAATCTACGGGGACGACGTTGGGGTCGTAGGTATAGCCGGAGAGGTAGATGTGGGTGATACCCTCGCCAGTTTC
>JAFZNI010000303.1 GCA_017551005.1 Prevotella sp. | reverse complement strand
TTACCACCCCATTCGAGATCCTTCTCTTCCTTCGACTTGATGTTCATCTTGAACTCCTGACCGTTGATGGTGAACGATGTAGGATCGGGCATACCGTCCTGATAAGGCTCCACGATCAGGTGTACCTCACCGAACTGTCCAGCACCACCTGACTGCTTCTTATGACGATAGTCGGCACGGGCCATCTTCGTGATAGTCTCACGATACGGGATCTTCGGCTCAAGATACTCGATCTGGATCTTCTCATTGTTCTCCATACGCCACTTCAAGGTGCGGAGGTGGAACTCGCCCTGTCCGTGAACGATGATCTGGCGCAACTCCTTCGACTGCTCAACCACCCATGTGGGATCCTCCTGACGCATCTTGTTCAGGGCACCCATCATCTTCTCAGTCTCAGACTCGTTGATAGCCTTAATAGCGCGAGAATACTTCGAGTTCGGATAGACGATGAAGTTGAACTTGTTGTCAGCGTCCTTGCCGTTCAGGGTGTTACCAGTCTTCACATCCTTCAGTTTCACGGTACAACCGATATCACCGGCATTGAGTTGATCCACCTGTACACGGTTGGCACCAGCGCAGGCATAGAGTGTACCGATACGCTCCTTAGAGCCACGGTCTGCATTTGTCAGGTCATCACCACTCTTCACCGAACCACTCATCACCTTGAAGTAAGACACCTCACCGATGTGGGGCTCCACACCTGTCTTGAAGAAATAGAGTGAAGTAGGACCAGCGGTATCAGGAT
This sequence comes from Prevotella sp., assembly GCA_017551005.1. Classification (GTDB taxonomy): domain Bacteria; phylum Bacteroidota; class Bacteroidia; order Bacteroidales; family Bacteroidaceae; genus Prevotella. The sequence continues at coordinate 3,160 of JAFZNI010000303.1, read as the reverse complement.
CGATTTCCTTGCCGGCTGTGTTCTTCACCTTCGGAGACTCGCTGACGAAAGGAACCACGTTGCCGAGGAACTCCATCAGACGACGTACACCCATATCACGGCCTGCGCAAACGCAGAACACGGGGAAGATGGAACGTGTGACAAGGCCCTTGCGGATACCCTCACGCATCTCGTCCTCGCTGAGGTCTTCAGTCTCAAAGAACTTCTCCATCAGAGAGTCGTCTCCGGCAGCGGCAGCCTCTACGAGGGCAGCCTTCATCTCCTTAGCCTTATCCAACTGGTCGGCGGGGATATCCTCGATGATGGGCGCACCACCCTCGGGCTTCCAAGAGTACTTCTTCATCAGCAGCACGTCGATAACGCTGTTGAAGCCGGCACCTGTAGCAATAGGATACTGAACGGGTACACAGTTCGGACCGTAGGTCTCCTTCAGACGGGAGAGGATCTGGTCGAAGTCGCAATTGTCGCGATCCAACTGGTTCACCAGGAAGATCACGGGCTTCTGGAACTTCTCCGTGTTGCGGAAAGCATTCATCGTACCCACCTCAGGACCATACTGGCCATTGACGAGGATGACAGCCTGATCCGTCACGTTCAGGGCGGTGATAGCACCTCCCACGAAGTCGTCAGAACCCGGGCAGTCGATGATGTTCAGTTTCTTGTTGTTCCACTCCACATGGAAGACAGTAGAGAACACGCTGTAGCCGTATTCCTGCTCCACGGGGAAGTAGTCGCTCACGGTATTCTTCTGCTCAACAGTACCGCGACGCTTGATAATACCTGCTTCGAAAAGCATTGCCTCGGCAAGAGTGGTCTTGCCGCTACCCGCACTGCCAATGAGTGCGATGTTTTTGATCTCATTTGTTTGATAAATCTTCATATCAGTTGGTTTTTTAGGTAAATTATTCGTTTTGAGTGCGCTAAATTAGACATTTTTTCAGAAATCACCAAAGAAATCTTTCTATTATTAAACAAAATTAGTAATTTTGAAGCCGAAATGGCAGGAATCTACATACATATTCCGTTTTGCAGGAGCCGTTGCATCTATTGCGGCTTCTACTCGACGACCAATCTGGAACTCCGTCAGCGGTACGTCGAAGCGGTGTGTCGGGAGATGAAGACCTACCCCTTTCCCCTCCCTGAAGGGATGGGCATAGATACCATCTACCTGGGTGGGGGTACGCCTTCGCAGTTAACCATTCCACAACTCCGCCAACTCTTTATAAATATAAATAAGGTGTATTCACTCCCCTCCATACAGGGAGGGGTCGGTGGAGAGCCTGAGATTACCATTGAGGTGAACCCCGACGATGTGACCGACGAGTTTGCTGCTGCGTTACAACAGTTCGGCATCAACCGTGTCTCGATGGGGGCCCAGACCTTCGACGATGAACGGCTCAGATGGTTGCACCGCCGGCATACCTCCAAGCAAGTCGGCGAGGCTGTCAGGCGACTCAGAGAGGCAGGCATCCGGAACATCAGCATCGACCTGATGTATGGTTTCCCTGATGAAACCCTCAGCGACTGGCAGCACGACATCGACGCTGCCCTCGCCCTCAACGTAGAACATCTTTCTGCCTATTGTCTGATGATAGAAGAAGGCACACCACTCTATCAGATGATGCACAATGGGGACAGACACAATGGGGACTGTCCCCAATGTGTCGACGAAGAGACAGAGCGCCAAATGTACGAGATGCTGATTGACAAACTGGAGGCAGCGGGCTACGAACACTACGAAATTTCCAACTTCGCCCGCCCAGGCTATCGTTCCCGCCACAATTCCGGCTACTGGAACGACACACCCTATATTGGTCTCGGTGCTGCCGCCCACTCCTACGACGGTCACACCCGCAGTTGGAACATTGCCGACATCCACCAGTACATAGATGGCATTGAAAACGGCAAACGCCTTTTCGACTCTGAGGTGATTGAAGGCAACACCCGTTATAATGACCGTCTCACCGTCGCCCTCCGCACCCGTGAAGGCATTGACCTCTCTACCCTATCCGACTATCACCGCGACTACGCCATAAAGAATGCCCGCCGTTTCATCAACGACGGGCTACTCCATATCACCCCTGCTAATCACCTCGCCCTCACCCGCCGGGGTCTCTTCGTCAGCGACATGATCATCAGCGAACTGATGCTGGTGTGACGAAACCTACCCGGCAGACAAAACTAACGGAGACCACCGCCGACGTAGGCAATAGAGATACCTCTGTTCCACTGTTCGTGGATATACGTCTTTGTATCTTCGGGACTGACTTGCAAATTCTGGAATCGATTATCGCCTCTGGCATAGTTGCCATAGACCACCACGTAGTTGCCCTCGCCATAGACCACCTGATGCAGGTTGAATCCCCTGCCCCACACATGAGACTGAATACGATCCATCAACTCAGAGGTCGACTTCTCCCAGAAATAGCCTTGCGAAGTGTATTTCGGTGTGCGACTCATCACCACCGTCCATGCCTTTCCGTCGAAAGCCAAATCGGTAATGAAATAGCCATTGCCTTTTTGTTCCGTAATCCACGGAGCCAGTTCCGCCCATTCGTTGCGCCAGATGACCTGACTGGTGATGCCTGAGCCTTGCGACATCACGACAAGCCACTCTTTCTCGCTTCTCGATAGCGACGTGATGGCGTAGCCGCTCTTGGTCTTTTCAGCAATCCACTCCTCGGGCCACTCCTTGGTCAGTGAGAACGACTGCTGCACATATCCCGTGTTCTTGGCCATCACCACCAACCAGCCCTCTTTGGTATAGGCGGCAGAGACGATGCGCTTGCCGAAGTTCCAGTTGCTGGTGATGTCACTCTCGTCGAGCGGTGCACCAACACCGTATGCATACCAGGTCTGTTCGGTATAAGGCAGCCCCGACTCTGATATCAGCAGGGTCTTGTCCTGTGCGGTCATCACTATAGAGACAAATGCAAAGAATCCAACTGACAATATTCTTAAATAAGTTTTCATATCTTTCTTGTTTTTAATTAATTACGGTATTAATAAGGAAGAATCACCATAACTGAGGAAACGGAAGTCGTGACTGAGCGCATAGTCATAGATTTTGCGCCAGTCACCTTTGACGAAGGCACTCACTAATAATAATAAGGTGGACTGCGGTTGGTGGAAATTCGTCACCAGCATCTTCACAATCTTA
>JAFZNI010000302.1 GCA_017551005.1 Prevotella sp. | reverse complement strand
TTTTCCGAACTTTGCGACGAAGTTGTGCATATCTACGATAATAGTACTTAATGGATTGGACACCACTAAGGTACTAAAAATCAATGACATGTGCAACTTTTTAAGCATAAATATTTTGCAAATTTAATTCATCCAACAGGTTAAAAAGGTAAAATTATGAACACGACAATTGAAGAAATCGACGGCAAGTATTTTGCCACATTAAATGGAGAAATGGATACCGCTGCAGCCTTGGAAGCCGAGGAAGTGCTGAAGCCGCTCTACCAAAGCGATGGTAAGGATGTCATCATCGACTGCACTAATCTGGAGTATATTGCCTCCAGTGGCCTGCGTATCCTGCTCAGCATCCTGAAAGGTGCCAAGGCAAGTGGCAGCAAGGTTGTGATGCGTGGCGTGAACGAGGATATCATGAACGTCTTCAAACTGACTGGCTTCATCAGTATCTTCGAGTTCGAATAAGACAAAACATCCTGTCAATGAGAAAGTATGGTGTATTGCTATTATTAGTGGTATCTATGGGCGGTTGGGCTCAGACGGACTCCATCAATAAATTTAGCGTCGATCTGGATTTCGTGGCTCATGGTGAGACGTGTGGTGGCGGTCTGCCGAGATCTGATGATAATACGGATCAGACGGAAGACTATTCGCATTTCCTCTATGGACGTACGCGTTTAATCGTAGACTATGAAAGGCCGGGCTTGCAGGCCCATGCTGTCATTCAAAACAAGGCGGTATGGGGTATGAGGGGTAATCAGAGCCTCAATCTCTATGAAGGTTGGGTGAAGATGACGGCCAGGAACGGTCTCTTTGCCCAGTTAGGACGTGTGGCATTGGCATACGATGACGAACGTATTATCGGCCCGAATGACTTTGCCACGGCAGCACTGTCGCATGACATTGTGCGAGTGGGCTATGAAGGTCATGGTCATCAGGTGCATGCCATACTGGCCTACAACCAGAATGGTGAGAATGTCTATGACGGTACCTATTACGATGACGGCGCACAACTCTACAAGAGCATGCAGACCGTATGGTATCATTACGATGTGCCCAAGTTCCCGTTGGGTGTCTCGCTGCTCTTTATGAACTTAGGTCTGCAGGCAGGCGAATATAAGCAGGTCAATGGCAAGAAGGTAGAGGACGATTACAATCCCCCATGTACGAAGTACCAGCAAATGTGGGGTGGTTATTTTAACTTCCATCCCAAGTACCTGACGCTTGAAGGATCGTACTACAGACAGACGGGTAAGGTGGTGAACGAAATCAAACAAGCCATGCCTATCAAGGCCTGGATGGCCAGTGTGAAAGCCACTGTCAAACCTGCTGATTGCTACGGTTTTGAACTGGGTTACGACTATCTGAGCGGCGATGATTATGTGCCGGTGGCCTATGGTGGCCCGCTGGTGATGGTGCGTCACCCAGAAATAGGCGGCTTTACTCCGCTATACGGCTCACGTACCAAGTTCTACGGTATCATGGACTATTTCTATCAGAGTGCCTATACCAATGGTTTCACGCCCGGTCTGCAGAATGCTTTCGTGGGTGTCTTCGGCAAGCCTACCGGCAAGTTGAATTGCAGTGCCACCTACCACTACCTGGCTGTAGCCACCGAACTCAGCAAACTTAACCGCACGCTGGGTCATAGCATCGAACTTCAGGTGAGTTATCAGTTTTCAAAGGATATCACTCTCATGGTGGGCTACACCCAGATGCATGGTACTGAAACGATGGATCGTCTGAAACAGGACGGCAGCAGCAAACGCGCCCGTTGGGGATGGTTCTCGTTAGCCGTTTCGCCTAGTATTTTTACAACGAAATGGTAAATAAACGATGACAGAGATAAGAAACAGTTATCTGGTTTCTAGGGCACTGAAGACCTTTATGTTTGCCTCTGTTCTGGCATCGGTGGCCCAACGTTTGGCTACCATGACCGATGCCATTGTGGTTAGCAACCTGATTGGTCCGGATGCTATCTCTGCCATCAACGTTGTAACACCTATCATTACGTTGTTCCCCACTATCAGTATTCTGTTTGGAATCGGTGGTTCTGTGCTGGCAGCCAAGGCTATTGGTCGACGTGATGCAGAAGAAGCAAACCACGTGTTCACCACAGCCCTTATTGCATCATTCATCAGTAGTATCCTGCTGACGATCATCTTGTTCCTGTTGACGCCGCAAATAGTGGCTCTCGTCTGTCCGAGAAACAGCCGTTTATTCGATATGGCTGTTAGTTTCATGCACATCATGTCGTTAAGTGCTGTCCCAACGATTATGGGATTCACCCTGCAAAGTTTTGTAAAGACCGACGGCAACCCACGTCTGGTCATGGTGGCGGTGATATCGAGTACAGCACTGAATCTGGTGCTCGACGTCGTGTTCATCAAGTATTTCGGTATGGGAATCGCTGGCTCGGCATGGGGTACTATCATCTGTTTTATATTTTCTATTTCCATCTGCCTCATTCACTTTCGCAGCATGCGCAGTTCTTTTCATTTGCATTTTGCAGGGAAATGGATGGGAAAGGATGTCATGCGCTGCATCGCGGAGGGCTTCCCAATGAGCATCAACACGTTGCTAATGGGCATCTGTATCTTTGCCTTCAACAGCATTGTGATGCGTTCGCTGGGAGAAGACGGAATGTATGTGTGGTCTGTATGTCTTCAACTTCTCATGCTCGTCCAGTTGATGCTTGGCGGTGTCAGTAGCAGCATCTATTCCATTGGTGGTCTGCTGATAGGTGAGCGCGACATGATTGGTTTGACCATCCTCATTCGACGCGTGCTGACTTACGTCGGCATAGCACTACTGGTATTATGGTTAATCGTTGAAGTGTGGCCTGAAGCCTTCGGCAATCTGTTTGCCGGTGGTAACAGCGGTGTGGCTGATATGCTGCACAAAGCCTTGCGCATTTTCTCGCTTATATTGCTGCCTTATGCCTTGATTGCCATCCTGAACGCCCTTTACCAGATCATAGGCTATCGAACTGCCAGCATCTTTATCAGCATAGCACAACTGGTGATGATGGTCGTCTTTGTCTGGCTATTTGTCCAGATTAACCCTTCCCTGCTTTGGTGGGGCTATCCTGCATCAGCCATCGTACTTGTGACCGTCGTGCTTGTCTTCACTTGGTTCATGCATATCAGAAAACCGGAGATTGCAGCGGTGACGCTGATTCCACAAGTCGCCGAGGCCAAGGCCCTGAACTTTTCGATACGACTGACTGAAGGCGATGTGGTGAACGCCTTGAGCCAAATATTCAGTTTCCTTCAGGACTGTAACATCCCGAAGCAGACAACCAATAAAGTCCTGCTCTGTTGTGAAGAACTGCTTTACAACATTGTCAGATATGCCGTCAAGAAACATCCCAACAGGCATTTTATTGATATTCATATTCGCAGCACAGAACCCATGGTCAGTGTGCTGCTGAAAGACGACGGTCGCCCCTTTAATCCAACATTACGGGATACGCCTAATGGCATAGAGCATCTGGGACTGCGGCTAGTCAACGGTGTCAGTTCCCAAATCAATTATAAATATATGTACGACCAGAATATGGTATATATGACTTTCTATAATAACCAATAATAATTATGAATACTTCTGCACTATTATCTGAAAACCAGACTATTGTTTCGCTGTTTAGACATCAGGCCAAAGCAACGCCGCAGAACATTGCAGTGATTTATCAGGACAAACGGTATACATATGCCGAGGTTGACGATATCAGCGACCGCATTGCCAGATATATTGCCTCTAAGGGGTTAGAATCTGAAGATGTCGTATCAGTCTTGATTCCACGTTGTGAGTGGATGGTCATGGCTTCTCTCGGTGTGCTGAAGGCAGGCTGTGCTTATCAACCGCTGGATCCCAGTTATCCGAAGGAGCGACTGAACTTTATGATGAAGGATGCCGATGCCAAGTTGTTGATTGCTGACGTGGAGTTACGTCCCATCGTGGATGAATACAAAGGCGAGGTCCTTCTCACGAAAGATCTTGTTTCGTGTGCCACAGTGGCACAGTTGCCTACAGGACCGAAACCCAATAGTCTCTTTATCCTGCTTTACACTTCGGGCTCCACAGGGGTACCCAAGGGGTGTATGTTGGAGCATCAGAACTTGGTGGCCTTCTGTGACTGGTATCGCCGCTACTACGACTTACAGCCCGGCGACCATGTGGCTGCCTATGCCAGTTATGGCTTCGACGCCTGTATGATGGATATGTACCCAGCCCTTACGACGGGTGCCACTGTTTATATTATTCCTGAGAAAATACGCCTGGATTTGATAGCCTTGAATGACTATTTTGAGACCAACCATATCACCCACGCCTTTATGACCACTCAGGTGGGCTGTCAATTTGCCGAAATGGACAATCATTCACTGAAGCACCTCTCCGTGGGTGGTGAGAGTTTCATCCCCGTCGAACCTCCTACCAATTTCCAATTATATAATGTATATGGTCCTACTGAATGTACCATCTTCACCACGACCTATCCCATTCGACAGTTTGAGAAGAATGCGCCCATCGGAAAGCCCCTTGATTCTTTCCGCCTCTACGTAGTAGATCAGAATGGACAACTGGTGGAGAACGGACAGGAGGGTGAACTGTGGATTAGTGGTCCGCAGGTGGCTCGCGGCTATCTGAATCGTCCAGAACAAAATGCCCAGGCATTTACGCCGAACCCCTTCTGTCAGGAACCGTACTACGATCGTGTCTATCATACGGGCGATATCGTTCGCTGGCTGCCTGATGGCAACCTACAGTTTATCGGCCGTCGCGATGGCCAGGTGAAGATTCGTGGCTTCCGCATTGAGATGCGCGAGGTGGAGAGTGTTATCAAGGAATTCCATGGCATCAAGGACGTCACTGTGCAGGCGTTTGACGAGGAAGGTGGAGGTAAATTCATCGCAGCCTATATCGTGAGTGACGAACAGGTAGATGTCGAGGCTCTGAACAATTTTATCATAGAAAGGAAACCGCCTTACATGGTGCCTGCTGCAACGATGCAGATTGAAAGCATTCCATTAAACCAGAATCAGAAGGTAGACAAACGGGCACTGCCTAAGCCCGTTAAGTCTGTTGCTGTGGCACAGCAACTTACAGTACAGGAGCCACAAAACGATCTGCAACGGGAACTTCTGGAGATGGTCGGAAAGATTATCCACTACACGGAATTCGGCATCGATACACCACTCCGCTACGTTGGCCTGACCTCGATTTCTGCCATCCGTCTGGCTGCTACTGTCTACAAACGGTACGGTGTGGCATTGGATGCCAAGAACCTGGTGAAGGAGTCCTCAGTACTGATGATAGAAGAGGCAATCAATGGCACAACCACTACTGCTCAGGAGAGAGTAGAAGAGGTAACGGTGGCTCCGCTCTCTTTCTCACAGACAGGTGTCTATGTAGACTGCATCAACAATCCAGAAGATACACAATACAACATACCTTGGGTGTTTGGCTTCCCTGCCGATATTGACACAGAACTATTGCGTCAAGCCGTGCTGACAGTCTTAGATGCACATCAGCATATCTTTGTGCATTTTGAGGCAGATGGCGATGATATCGTACAGCGCTATGCGCCTACAGCCCTCGAGATACCTGTCTTGAACTTTACTGATGCTCAGTTGGCTGAGCACAAGAAGGCCTTTGTCCGTCCGTTTGATTTGGGTAAGGACGTGCTGTGCCGCATGGAGATTGCAAAGACAGAAAGCGGTGTGTTCCTGCTGTTAGACATCCATCATCTGGTGTTTGACGGCAGTTCGCTGGATCTGTTCATTGTACAACTCTGCGACGTACTGGAAGGTCGGAATGTGGAGACGGAGACCTATACCCACCTGAACCACGCTGTCGATGAACAGAAAGAATCCACAGAAGAACATAAGGCTTACTACGACAACTTATTAGGTTCTTGTGAGGGAACTACAGAGTTACCATCTGATCTGCCAACACCACACGAGTGCGATAAATCGAAAGAACTATATCGACCCATCGACCTGCAGTCTGTAGAGCAGTTCTGTCGTGAACACCCCGTGACACCTGCCCATCTGACTCTGGCTGCTACGCTGTTGGCATTTGCCCGGTTTACTGGCAATGATGACTTGTATATCTGTACTGTATCAAGTGGACGTTCCAATATCCGCATTCAGAATTCTTTCGGTATGTTCGTCAACACACTTCCCCTTGCTGCGAAAGTGACCGCTGGAAGTGTGATAGACTTTATCAAGGATGTCAGTGAACGTTTCGACGAGGCCATGCGCCATGAGCAGTATCCCTTTGCCCGTATTGCTGCCGACTATGGTTATACGCCCGAACTGGCCTTTGCCTATCAGTTGGGAATGGTAACTCGCTATATGCAGAACGGACACGAGGTGAGCGTCGAAAGTTTAGAGGGTGGTGCACCAAAGTTCAAACTCATCGTGCGCCTGGAGATTCACAACGGACAGCCCAGCATAGTGACTGAATATGATGATGGTCAGTATAGTGAGTCGTTAGTGGCTCAACTCACTGAGTCTATCGCAAATGTACTCAAGGCATTTATCAGCAAGCCACAAGCACAACTATTAGATATATCATTGCTTTCCGCTGAGCAGACACAACTACTGGATTCATTTAATGACAACGATGTGCCTTATGATGATACACAGACCATTGTGTCGCTGTTCCGCCAGCAAGCGCAAAAGACACCAGAGAACATTGCGGTGGTATATAAAGAAACCAGAATGACCTATCGTCAGGTAGATGAGATGAGTGACCGCATTGCCGGCTATATTGCTTCAAAGGGTCTTGGTATAGAAGATGTGGTTTCTGTGTTGATACCCCGCTGCGAGTGGATGCCAATCATCTCTTTGGGTGTGATGAAGGCTGGTTGTGCCTATCAACCGCTGGATGCAACGTATCCGAAGGAGCGCCTGAACTTCATGATGAAAGACGCCAATGCCAAACTGCTGATAACCGATGAAGCGTTGCGGCCCATCGTGGATGAATATCAGGGCGATGTGGTCTTGACAAAGGAACTGGCCAGCCTGCCTGCCGTATCGCATCTCCCCGAAGGCCCTAAGCCCGATAGTCTCTTTATCCTGCTCTATACCTCAGGTTCAACAGGCGTGCCCAAGGGCTGTCAACTGATGCATCGTAATCTGGTGGCTTTCATCCACTGGTATCATCGCTACTACGACCTACAAGAGACTGACAAGGTTACGGCCTATGCCAGTTATGGTTTCGATGCTAATATGTATGACACCTACCCTGCACTTACACGTGGTGCCTCTTTGTATATCATCCCAGAAGAGATACGTCTGGACCTTATCGCCCTGAATGAGTATTTCGAGCGTGAGCACATCACCATTGCCTTTATGACGACACAGGTGGCTTACCAGTTTGTGACGACCATCGAGAATCACTCGTTGAAGCATTTCTCTACAGGCGGTGAGAAACTGGCTTCGCTGGAACCACCTAAGGGTTATAAACTGCATAATGCCTATGGACCCACGGAGACGACGATTCTTGAGACCATTTATCAGGTGGATGAGAAACAGAAGAATATTCCTATTGGCAAGGCGATTGATAATATGCACCTGTATATCGTCGACGCGCAAGGACATCGTTTGCCTGCTGGTGCCGTAGGCGAACTCTGGGCCAGTGGGCCGCAGGTAGGTCGAGGCTATCTGAACCGTCCCGAAAAAACAGCAGAGGTGTTTGTTGAGAATCCCTTCATTGTTGAAAAGGAAAAAAGGAATGGGGACAAATTTGCCCGCTGCTATCGTACCGGCGATGTTGTGCGCTATCTGCCTGACGGCAACATCCAGTTTGTGGGTCGTCAGGATGGACAGGTGAAGATCCGCGGCTTCCGCATCGAACTGAAAGAGGTGGAGGCCGTCATTCGCGAGTTCCCAGGCATCAAGGATGTCACTGTGCAGGCTTTCGATGTAGAAGGCGGTGGTGGCGGTAAGTTCATCGCGGCCTATATCGTGAGTGATGAGCAGGTGGACATCGAGGCGCTCAACAATTTCATCCTCGATCAGAAACCACCGTATATGGTGCCTGCCGTGACGATGCAGATTGAAGCCATCCCGCTCAACCAGAACCAGAAGGTGGACAAGCGTGCCCTGCCAAAGCCGGTTAAGTCTGTTACTGGGGCACAGCAACAAGCGGAACAGGCTCCGCTGAACGTGCTGGAGCAGGAACTGCATGAAATGATTGCAAGTATTGTTGGTAATACTGATTTCGGCATTACGACAATCTTGGGTTATGCAGGACTGACCTCCATCTCGGCTATCAAACTCGCTGTACAGGTGAATAAACGCTATGGCGTGACACTCGACTCGAAGAGTTTGGTGAAGAGTGGCACATTGCAGAGCATTGAGAATGAGATCTTGAGCCAAATGCTCAATGGACAAAGGACAATGGATAATGGGCAATTAGTTGCGCAAAAGGAGGCGGATGCCAATCATGGTCAATATTCAATGTCCAATGTTCCATTAAGTTATCCGCAGCAGGGCCTCTATGTGGAGTGTATGAAGAATCCGACGGTCATCGTCTATAACATACCATTCTCTGTAACCTTCCCTTCTGGTGTGTCAGCAGACAATCTGGCAGATGCTGTGGCCGAAGTCGTGCGTTTGCATCCCTTGCTTGCTTGTCATTTCGAACTTCAGGACAATGAGACGGTGCAGGTATGGAATAAAGAACATGAAGCCATTGTGGGACGACAGAAGATGAGCGATGCCGACTATGAGCAATACAAGCACGCCTTCGTTATGCCGTTCCGTTTGAGCGAAGGTCCGCTCTACTGCTTGGAAGTTGTAGAGACAGGCACTGCCCTTTATCTGTTGGCCGACTTCCATCATCTTATTTTCGACGGTGCCTCTCTCGATGTATTCTTATCGCAGGTCGCTTCATGTCTTAATGGTGAGGCCATAGAAGCCGAACAATACACCTATGCTGATTATGTGACACATACGGAAGAAAGTCAGGAAGCCAAAGCGTTCTTTTCTAAGGTGCTGGCCGACTGCGAAGATGCTACAGAACTACCTGCTGATTTACAGGGCACAGGCGGCCAAGGCCATACTGGCGAAGCAGTATTCCCCATCGATATGGATCGTATTGAGCAGTTCTGTCAGGCGCAGGGTATCACGCCGGCACATCTGCTGTTGGGAGCCGCCTATTACACCATCTCCCGCTATGTTGCGACACGTGATGTCTATATGTCTACCATCAGCAATGGCCGTTCCGACATCCGTCTGTCTGATACCGTCGGCATGTTTGTGAACACCTTAGCCCTGCATGGTCATATCGGCGAAGGTACGGTGGCCGACTTCCTGAAGACAGTCAGCACCGATTTCGACGAGATGCTTCGCTATGAGCAGTACCCATACGCCCGTATTGCTGCCGACTATGGCTTCTACTCCAAGATTAACTTCGTCTATCAGATGGGCGTCATCAGTGAATATAAGGTAGGTGATACGCCACTGGACATTGAGACCATGGAACTTGACATTCCTAAGTTCAAGACCTGCGTTCTCATCAGTCCTCATCAGGGAAAGCCTTCTGTGGTTGTGCAGTATGATGATGCTTTCTATAGTCAGCAGATGATGGCTGGTCTGGCAGAAAGTATTGCCGCTGTAGCCGGTCATTTCATCGATACGCCTGATGTATCGTTGCGTAGCATCTCCATCATGAGTGACCGCCAGCGCCAGATGGTTGAGCCGATGCATGAAGAAGGACGTGGTGATATTCCTGTGCTCTTGCTGCATCATGGTATGGAGCAGCAGGCTGCTCAGCATCCTGACCGTCTCGCATTGGTAGCCTGCGATGCCACATTCACTTACGCAGAATTCAACGCTGCTGCCAACCGCATAGCCAATGCCCTTGTTGAGCGTGGCGTGAAACCATGCGACAGGGTAGCCATGTTGTTGCCGCGTACCAGCAGGGTGATGCTTTCGATGTATGGTATCCTGAAGACGGGAGCCGCCTTTATTCCTTGCGACCCGCACTATCCCGCTGATCGCATTCAACTGATTCTTGACGACTCTGATGCCCGTTATATCATTACCGATGCAGAGCATGCCAGTCTGGTTCCTGCCGATAAGATGCTGGATGTTGAGGAGTTACTAAATAGTTCTGTAAATTGCGATGCCATCGAAGTAAAAATATCCCCTGATGACTTGGCATACCTGATTTATACCAGCGGTTCCACCGGTCGCCCAAAGGGTGTGATGCTGCACCATCGCGGCATCTGTAATGAGTTGACTGCCCACCCGGTGAACAAGCGCAACTATATTGCCAAGAACGAGGGACACGCTGTGCTCGGACTGACATCGCTATCCTTCGACGGTTCTTTCGTAGAACATGGTCTGGCTCTCTTCAACGGACTGACCCTCGTACTTGTTCATGATGACTATGTGAATGATCCTATCGAGGTGGCCCGCCTGATGAACGATAATCAGGTAGATGTCATCTGCTCTGCACAGTCGCGTCTGGTA
>JAFZNI010000301.1 GCA_017551005.1 Prevotella sp. | reverse complement strand
TGTAACAATTATAATTTTTGCATTTCTACATTTTTACATTTTTACATTTTTACATTTTTACATTTTTACATTTTTACATTACCTAAGTTCAGCACCTAACATCTTCTTAATGTTAGTAATGAGCTTAGTCATGATGGCGTCGATCTGCTTGTCACCCATGGTCTTCTCCTCATCCTGAAGGATGAAGTTCACGGCGTACGACTTCTTGCCAGCAGGGAGTTTGTCACCCTCGTAGACATCGAAGAGTTCCACCTTTTTCAGCAGTTTCTTCTCCGTCTGACGGGCAATCTGCTCAATCTGGGCAAACTCCACACTGTTGTCCACCAACAAGGCGAGGTCACGGCTCACGGCCGGGAACTTTGGCACCTCCGTAAAGAGCACCTCGTTCTTCTTCGTGGCCTTCATCAACTGCGTCCAGTTCATCTCTGCATAATAGACAGGGTTGTCAAGACCAAACTGTTTCTGGAGTTTCTTGGTGAGGATACCCATCTCCACGAGTTTCTTGCCCCCACGGTTCTCGATGGTGATACCTGCGGAGAAGATGTCGTTCTCAGTTTTTTTACGTACCGTCATACCCGGCTTCAGACCGATACGACGGAGGATATTCTCCACGTAAGCACTCAACTCGTAATAGGTGGAATCCTCGTTCTGATGCGCCCAGGAACCCTCCACGCGCTTACCCGTCACCAAGAGTGAGCAATGATACTGTTCCTTGTAGGCCTGCATCGGATCGTCCTCATTCTGTTTCTCTGGCGAGAAGGTATAGACATTACCGAACTCAAAGAAGCGCAGATTCTGACGCTTGCGGTTCACGTTGTGCTGGATGCTCTCCAAGCCACCAAACAACAGTGTCTGGCGCATCACGTTCAAGTCTGTTGAAAGCGGATTCATAATCTTCACGCAATTCTCAGCAGGATAGGCATTATGACCTTCGTAGTAAGCACCTTTGGTCAGAGAGTTGTTCAGGATCTCGTTGAAGCCCTCGCCCACCAACTGCTCACTGACCAGATTGGCCAGTTTGTGCTTACGGTCTTCCTCGCCCTTGATGACGAGAGAGCCCTTCAACTGTGTCGGAATCTCCACATTATTATATCCGTAGATGCGCAGGATATCCTCCACCACGTCGCATGGACGCTGCACATCCACACGGTAGGCGGGAATCTCGAGGGTCAGGCCCTGCTCATTCTCATACTTGATCTCCATCTCGAGTGAGAGACAGATAGCCTTGATAATCTCAGGATCAATGTCCTTACCCACAAGGTTGTGCACATATTCGTAACTCAGGTCTACCACTGCATTCTTGATAGGCTCTGGATAAACATCGCATACCTCCATCGAAACCTTACCACCAGCCAGTTCCTGACAGAGGATGGCAGCCTGCTTCAGCGCATAGATGGTACCGTTAGGATCCACACCACGCTCAAAACGGAACGAGGCATCTGTGCTCAGCCCATGACGACGGGCAGACTTACGGATCCAGGTGGGATGGAAATAGGCACTCTCCAGCACCACATTCCTTGTGGTCTCATAGGTACCACTACCCTTTCCGCCAAACACACCGGCGATACACATCGGGTCTTCCGCATTGCAGATGGCCAGGTCGCGGTCGGAGAGTTTGTGCTCCTCACCGTCGAGCGTCTGGAAGGGCGTACCCTCAGGCATGGTCTTCACCACGATCTTATGACCCTTCACCATGTCTGCATCAAACGTGTGCAGGGGCTGGCCATAGGCCATCATCACATAGTTGGTGATATCCACGATATTATTGATTGGACGCAGACCGACGGTGGTCAGCCTGTTCTTCAACCAGTCGGGCGACTCCTTCACCTCGCAGTCAGTGACGCTCACACAGGCGTAGCGCTTACAAGCCTCCTGGTTCTCGATCACCACCTCAATGGGCAGGTTATGATTCTCTACTTTAAACTTCGAGCAGTCGGGACGGTGCATCTTGGTCTCGTAGCCATTACTCTTCAACCATGCATACAGGTCACGGGCAACTCCCCAATGAGAGAGTCCGTCGGCACGGTTGGCAGTGATGTCCACCTCAATCAGCCAGTCGCTCTCCAGATGGTAGTATTCAGCGGCAGGCGTACCCACCACAGCATCCTCTGGCAACACGATGATACCGGAATGGTCATTACCAATCCCTATCTCATCCTCAGCGCAGATCATACCACAGGACTCTACGCCACGCAACTTCGACTTCTTGATGACAAACTCCTTGTCGCCGTCATAGAGCACACACCCTAAGTCGGCCACGATCACCTTCTGACCAGCAGCCACATTGGGGGCACCACACACGATCTGCGAGGGCTCGCCCTTGCCTAAGTCTACCGTTGTCACATGCAGATGGTCACTGTCGGGATGGGCCTCACAAGTGAGCACCTTACCCACATAGAGACCCTTCAGACCACCTTTAATACTCTGTACTTCTTCCAATGCGTCGACTTCGAGACCTGTTGACGTCAGGGCATCACACACCTGCTGGGCCGTCAGGTCGAAATCCACGTATTCCTTCAACCATTTGTAGGAAATATTCATTATACCGATTCTTTAGTAATTACCAACATTGAAATTTCAGCGTGCAAAGGTACTAAAAAATCGGTATATACACAAATTTTTACCAGAAAAATCACTATTCACTTTTCACTATTCACTTTTCACTTCATTCGATGCACTTCATGATGAAGTCTGCTGCCCCGTTTACACCGAATGTCCGCACATCGAGCGAGATGTCATAATTGCGTGCGTCCGTCCAGTCCTTGCCTGTGAATGTCTTCGTATAGAGTTCACGACTATAGTCGTTGTCCACCACCATCGCAGCGGCATCCCTCAGGTCAAGGCCATACTTCTCTGCGATACGGTGCTTGCGACAGTCTTCCGAGGAATGGACGAAGATTTTCAGGGCATTGGGGTGATTCTCGAAGATATGGAATCCACAGCGTCCCACAATGACACACGACTCATCCTCCACGATCTGACGGATGATGTCCGCCTGCGCCTCAAAGAGGTCGTGCGAGGTCTGGTCATGCTCCAGTCCGCTATACTCCGCCCGACTCATATAGTTACGGTAGAAATCAGTGAAGTCATCGCGCCACAAGGGGTTACGGGCTTCAATCTTCTCCATGGCCTCCTCCACGATACGGCTTTTCTTGGCCATCTCATTCAAAATCTGCTTGTCGAGCAATTTGACACCAAGGCGACGCGCCAACTCTGCTCCGATCTCATGTCCGCCCGTTCCGAACTGGCGACTGATCGTTATGACGAATTGTTCTTCTCTATTCATAATACACTGAATTTTTAGTTATTTTGATGCCACAAAGATACGAAAAAGAATTGAAACCACCAAATATTTATCGCTCTTTTTTTACCTTTTTACTTTTTTACCGTTTTACCTTTGTTCCAGATACGCTGCTGCCATCTCTGCACAGCGCTCCCCATCGACACCAGCACTCACGATTCCCCCAGCGTAACCGGCACCTTCGCCACAGGGGAACAAGCCCTGGATACGGACATGTTGCAGGGTGTCCTTGTCTCTGACGATGCGTACTGGCGAAGATGTCCTCGTCTCCACGGCTATCATCACCGCCTCGTTGGTCAGGAATCCGTGCGCATTCCGTCCGAAGGTCTTAAAACCCTCCTGCAAACGATGGGAGATCATCTTAGGCAACCAAAAATGCAACGGGCTCGATATCAGTCCTGGGGCATACGACGACTTAGGCAAATCGTAACTCAACTTCCCGTTCACAAAGTCCGCCATCCGCTGCGCAGGTGCCGTCTGTCGCATGTTACCCTGCTGCCAGCACATCCGCTCCAGTTCCTCCTGGAACCGCATCACCTTCAACGGATCATCAATTACTGCATCACCATTGTTATTGCCAATATTAACATTTTTACATTCTTGCATTTTTACATTGTCCAGATCTTCTGGACGAATTTCGACCACCATCCCTGAGTTGCTCCACGCCGTCCCACGACTGGCGGGACTCATGCCGTTCACCACGATCTGTTGCTTATCCGTAGCCGCAGGAATCACAAACCCACCCGGACACATACAGAACGAATACACGCCTCGGCCATCCACCTGTGTCACCATCGCATACTCCGCAGCAGGCAGATACTTACCCCTGCCCTGCTTGTTGTGGTACTGTATCTGGTCAATCAACTGCGACGGATGTTCGAGTCTCACGCCCACAGCAATACCCTTAGCCTCTATCTCTATCTTCGCTTCAGCCAGACACCTGTAAACGTCTCTTGCTGAGTGACCTGTGGCGAGTATCACTGGCCCACGATATTCTTTTTCATTGACCATTGAGCATTGACCATTGACCATTGCTTCGACTCCAATAACTTTCCCTTGGCAATAATGGTCAATGGTCAATGATGAATGGTCAATGATCAAACGCGTTGCACGTGTTTGAAAATGCACCTCACCCCCACTATTGATGATGGTGTTCCGCATAGCCTCAATCACCTTCGGCAGACGGTCTGTGCCGATATGCGGATGGGCATCTGCTAAGATGGCCGTCGAGGCCCCATGCTGACAAAACACGTTCAGTATTTTATCGGTGTTACCACGTTTCTTCGAACGAGTGTAGAGTTTTCCGTCGGAGTAGGCACCTGCCCCGCCCTCACCGAAACAGTAGTTACTCTCAGGATCCACCTTCTGCGTCTTCGTGATGTTCGCCAGATCCTTCTTGCGCTCATGTACATCCTTGCCCCTTTCCAGTACGATGGGCCTGTAGCCGAGTTCTATCAGTCGCAGTGCCGCAAACAATCCACCAGGTCCTGCCCCCACAACAATCACCTGTGGCCGTCCCTCCACATTCGGATAGTCCGTATGCTGGTATTCATCATCATGAGGCTGCTCATTCACATACACACGCACCTTCAGATTTACATATATCTGTCGCTGACGGGCATCAATGCTGCGCTTCAGGATGCGCATGCCATAGATCGTCCGCACATCAATACCCTGTTCCTGAGCGAGATAAGCCTTCAACCTATCCTCCTGCGCTGCCACCTCAGGCACTACCCTTATCTGATATTCATTCGTCATATTTCTTACAAAGATAATAACTTTTTGGTAATCACACAGATTATTTTTCCGCTTCCTTATTCGATTTTTGCATCTTTGATGCAAAGGTACAATAATTTTCTGAATCCACCAAACAATTTCATAATTTTTTTTGTTAAAATACCAAAAATAACCAATAATCTGTTTCTTTTACATTTTACTTTTTTACCTTTTTACTTTTTCATGCCCTGGCTCAGGGGACGCTTACCACAGGGTGTAGTTTCCGTCCCCTGAATGCGAGCACGGTTTCTCCAAGACGTAGTTTTCATCCCCTGAACGCGAGGACGGTTTCCCCAAGGCGTAGTTTTCATCCCCTGAACGCGAGGACGGTTTCCCCAAGGCGTAGTTTTCATCCCCTGAACGCGAGGACGGTTTCCCCAAGGCGAAGTTTTCATCCCCTGAATGCGAGGACGCTTAATCCAAGGTGCAGTTCTCCCCTCCCCCGATCCGAGCACCGTTTACCCAGGCTGTAGTTCTCATCCCCTGAACGCGAGCACGCTTTTCCGACCTCGGAAAGGCAACTTACCCAAGTTACTCACTTACTCAACTAGGACATTTACATTTTCCAATTCTCAGATTACCCGATTATAGAATAT
>JAFZNI010000300.1 GCA_017551005.1 Prevotella sp. | reverse complement strand
CGAGTGCGGAGGCTTCTTTGACTTTGGCGACGAAGGCCCGTTGGATCCCTGGGTATACGACTGTTACGAGGGAACGGTAAGTGCCAACGATATTGATGCGAAGATTCTGCCTAACGGTATGGCCGAGGTGAAGTTCCTGGTGAAGGATGCCGTCACCACCAAGGGCATTCCCATGCGCTGGCTGATGCGGGTAGAGGATGGTGAGTGGCGTGTGGCCAACATCATCTTCGAGAATGATGGCGGTATCGACCTCTTGGAGAGCCTCAGAAACTATGCCTGGGAGTTCAAGACCGATAAGCAGTTCGACATTTCCAAGTGGTACGCCGAACTGGTGGAGTTGGCCGAACCCTTGTTCGCCGGCAACGATCCCATTGAATTCCACGAATATGCCCTCATCGATGTTGACCGTGACGGCAAAGCGGAGTTGTATATGCGTAATGCCGATCACTATGAGGCTATCTTCACGCTTGACGACAAAGATCCTCATGTCCTCATTGATGCCGACTTTCGCCGTTCTATCTCCTTCTTCAAGAATGCCGTCCAGTCGAGCGGAGGATGTGGAACCGGTTGCAACATGATGGAGGTAGCCCTACTGAAGGACAGCAAGTTAGCATATACCCTCAACAACATGGAACAATACGACATGGCGGGAAACCTGTCTGAGAACAATTGGTCGAAGGACGACAAGGAAATCCCCACTGAGGAAGGCGAGAAACTCTACAAGAGTCTTGGCGATCCCATTGATCCTTATGTCAAATGGCATGATATTAATATCGAGCGCAAACCAAATCTCTCCGAATACGCGGAATAGCCATATCGTACTGAAGATTGTTTATCCAAGTGAATGCTATAATCGCTTTAATAACTCGATGAGAACTTTCCATATATCTTCTATGGTTGATAGTTCGACACGTTCACTTGTTGAGTGAGGTTCCACGATACGAGGACCGATACTGGCAATCTGAATGCCAGGATAATGCTGCACGAAGAACCCTGCTTCGAGCACAAAGTGCATAGCCACCATGCGAGGACGCCAGCCCAGCACGTCCTGGAATGTATTGCTGACCAGTTGCAGGAAGGGCGACTGCTGATTCTCCTGCCATGCTGGGGCCGACATCACCACTTCAGAAGCGGCACCTTGTTTCTTGAAGGTGTCGGCAATCTGCTGACTGAGCGAAGCCATATCATCGTCGATGAAACTGCGGGTATGGGTTGATACAAAAATTTGGTCATCGACCGTCGAGATACGCCCTATGTTATTCGATGTCTCTACTGTGCCAGGCATCGCGTCGCTCATCTTTACCACGCCCTGCGGCACCTCATCAAGACAATATTGCAGAGCCATTCTGGTATTGATGGGGATAATCGTATCTGGTTTGTCGCACACCTCCACACTAAAGGCTATTTTGGGGTCGGTATCTCCATATTCTTTGCGTAGCCATTTGTTGAGCAGATCATGCATAGTCAACTTGTTCTCAACGGAAAAATCCGGTCCAATGCCGATAATTATTTCTCCCTTCGAGGCGATCGAGGCGTTGGCTTCGCCTATTTCAATGTTGGCAATGTCGATGCCATCTGTGTGATTGGTAATGGCAAGGTAACGCGCTGCAGCGGTAACAGCACTACAACGCCCTTTGTTGATGTCAACACCAGAGTGCCCACCCAATCCGCCATCTATGCGGACGCGAAACCAACTTTTGTCTTTGGGTGCCGGCTCGCGCTTCATGGGTATGTGGTGGAACTGCAAGCAGGCTCCTGCAGCACCTGTGGTGATGGTGTCGTAGTCTTCAGAGTCAAGGTTGATGACTTTTCGGCCCTTCAGGAAGTCCTTGCTCAGCCCGGATGCCCCCGACATACCGTCTTCTTCATTGGTTGTGGTGATGACTTCCAGAGCCGGATGCTCGATTCTGTCGTCTTCGAGTACTGCCAGTGCCATCGACAGCCCTATGCCGTTATCGGCTCCGAGCGATGTGCCACGAGCCTTCATCCAACCATTCTCCGTGTAGGCCTCGATAGGATCGTTGAGCGGATCGCTCATGCCCACACACACCATATCCATGTGGTTCAACAGCACAATGGACTCATGCCCTTCATATCCCTTGCTGGCAGGCTTGCGTATTACCACGCAGTTCTCTTTGTCGCGTTCATACGCCAGATTCAGGCGTTCTGCAAACTGACACAGATAGTCGGCCACTCGCTCCTCATGATGTGAAGGACGCGGTATTTTATTCAGTTCACTAAAGATACTGAAAACTCGCTCTGTTGTAATCATCTGTTTATTCATATAGAAAATTCCATTAATAGTTTCTCAATAAGGGGGACATACCAAGTCTTGAATTGCTCTGCCGTTGGCGTATGGCCACCTGGGAAGTGGAAGGAGTGGGTGTAATGTTCCAGGAATAATGGCTCGAAATGCGCCAGCGTGTCTTCCTCTCCGAAAAGCCCCCATACACGTACCTTATTATATATATTACAGTTTTCAAACTGATGTTTCTCCATTTCCTCGAACTCGCTGACAAGTTGTTCGTCGATGGTGAAGTCCTGCTTGCCGTCAGCCCTTGGTGACTTGTACTGATGGTTGCCGATACGCTCACGGAGGAAGCCAGACATCTTGAAATGCGGATTGCTGAGTAGGGCAGGGACTCCGATAGTCGGAGATATCATCTGTGCATAGAACGAGCCGCAACTGTTGCCAACCAACACGTCCGGCTTCTTCTGGTCGCAGATCTCGCGGATGAGTTTGATGGCATCCGCAGGATGGATTGGGAGGTCGGGAGTCAGCACGGTGGCCCGCCCATCGAATGCCTCCCTTAATGCCAGAGCAGGCACACAACTGCCACTGGCATAGAATCCGTGTAGGAACAATATCTTCTTTTGCTTCTGCATATCGGTGTGCAAAGATACAAAGAATTCTGCATACTTCCAAATAGAACGTCGAGAAAAAAGGTTCGTACATATGCCTTGAAACTCGGAGAAGGTTTTACATACCCTGCTTTTTTATGCCCTGAAACTCGGGCAAGGTTTTGCCACCCGTGCAAAAGTGTGCCAGAATTCTGGGGAAGATTTACCCCACCGTGCAAAAGTCCAAACCGAATCTCAGGCAAGGTTTTGCCACCCGTGCAAAAGTCCAAACAGATTTCAGGGCATAAAATTCCCACCGGGGGATGACTTGCCAGAAATCCTAGGCATATTTTACCCCACCGGGGGATGGCTTTTTCCAAATTTTAGGCTCAATATCCTAATTGCCATCTGCCATCCGCCAGATTCTGGGAAAGGGAAACCACTCTGTGATTGTTCTGGCAGATGGCAGTTCTGACAGATGACAGTTATTTTAATATATTTTTATCGTCTTTTTCATCCAACATTGGAATATATTTCGTATATTTGCACCGTTAAAACAAATAGTCAGACAATGAGTACACAGGTAATGACGCAACAGATAGCCGAATACTTCAAGACGCAGCCCGTCCTGAAAGCATGGCTCTTTGGCTCCTATTCACGTGACGAGCAGCGTGCGGACTCTGATGTCGATATACTGATACAGCCTGATAAGTCACAGCATTTCAGCCTCTTTACCCTCAGTGAAATCTACGAGGACCTGAAGGAAATGCTGGGATGTGAGGTTGACTTGATAACCGTTGGAGGGCTGATGCCATTTGCCCGTGAGAGTGCTGACCGTGATAATATCCTGATTTATGAGAGAGCAGCGTAATTTCCTGATTCACGGCTATCATAACGTAGAGGAAGATTTAGTTTGGGAGGCCATCTCCGTTGACCTTCATCTTATCCGTGAGAAGATCGTGAAGTATCTGGAAGAATTTGAAGAATAATGAGTAATCCTTTAAAACAACGAAATGCCTATGGGCTGAGATAACAATAAAAGGACATAAGACAGAACGTCCACTTTTGATTCTTGTCATCTGAAATCGGCAAAATTTCAAAACGTAATCAAGAACGGAAGTAGATAGTTCGCGCTGGATGGCGTGGGCTTTTACTCGTTTAAGATTACTGGTGTTTGCCGATACCAAGATGACGTAGACGAAGTAAATTGTCCACGTTTTTCTTTTTGTGTCTTTAAAACAAATTTGAATAATAATGCTTTAAATACAATTTAAATAATGCTATAATTATGAAACAGAAACTATTTTTTCTTTTCGTACTGATGCTCTCTCCTCTTATGGCATCTGCATTTGTTGGTGATGCCATAATTGATGGGATTAAGTATAAAATCATTACCAAAGACCAGACGGCAGAGGTACTTGCAAACAATTATTCGGGCAATATCATTATCCCTACTACAATAGAATATGAGGGCGTGGTTTGTAACGTGACGAGTATAGGAGACGAAGCTTTCAAAGGTTGCAAAAGCCTGACCTCTATTAGTATTCCGAGTAGTGTGACGAAAATAGGAGATAATGCTTTCTATGAATGCAATGGCTTGAAATCCACGATTATTTCCGATTTAGCTGCATGGTGCAAAATATCCTTCAATGATTATTCCAATCCTCTATTTTATGCACACCATCTTTATCTGGATAATGAGGAAATAAAAGAGTTGAATATTCCTAGTAGTATAAAGAGCATAGGAAGCCATGCTTTCGAGGGCTGCAGCGGTTTGACTTCAGTAACGATTCCTAACAGCGTGACGAAAATAGAGGACTTTACTTTTCATGATTGTAGCGGGTTGACCTCTGTTACTCTTTCTGACAGTGTATCAAGCGTCGGAAACTACGCTTTCAACAATTGTAGCAATTTGGTGTCTTTAACACTAGGCAACAGTTTGACCTCTATTGGCGAGAGGGCTTTCAATGCTTGCAGCAGCTTGACTTCCATTAGTATTCCGAGTAGTGTGACGAAAATAGGAGATTATGCTTTCTATGGATGCAATGGCTTGAAATCCACGATTATTTCCGATTTAGTTGCATGGTGCAAAATATCATTTCAAAATTTTTCCAATCCTCTATTTTATGCACACCATCTTTATCTGGATAACGAGGAAATAAAAGAGTTGCATATTCCTAGTAGTATAAAGAGCATAGGAAGCCATACTTTCGAGGGCTGCAGCGGCCTGACCTTCATTACTATCCCCAACAGCGTAATTTCAATCGGCCCATGGGCTTTCTATGGTTGCAGTGGCCTGACTTCGATGACAATCGGTAGCGGTATTAGAAATATCTATACGAAAGCATTTGCTTCGTGTCCGGAATTGACAGATTTCTATTGCTATGCAGAGAATGTGCCAACTATGAGGGATGAGTGGAATCTATGCACCGATGCATTCGATGGCTCCTATATCGAATACGCCATGCTCTATGTGCCGGCGGTTTCAGTCAGTGCTTATCGGGCTGCAGAGCCTTGGAAGAATTTCAAGAGCATAGTGGCTATAGACGGCGAAACTCCAGAAACGCAAAAGTGTGCCACTCCAGTCATTATCTATGAAAACGGAAAACTGATGTTTGCCTGTGCAACCGAAGGCGTGGAATATGTGACAGACATAACCTGTGCTGACATCAAGAAACACTACAGCAGCGCCATTGACTTAACGGGCACCTATACCGTTAGCGTCTATGCCACGAAAGTAGGCTACGAGAACTCTGATGTTGCCACGAAGGAGATTCAAATCTCTTCTGGCAGCGGCTCCGACAAATTAGGCGACCTAAATAATGACGGTGTGGTGAATGCTGCAGATGCTGTAACTCTTGTGAATATCATTATTAATAAACCATAGATTTCTTTTAACTTACTTGAAATACGGAAAAGATACGTAGTAGCAGGGGAAAAGGTACGATTCAATACACACAGGGTTGGACTGTTGTGTAATTACACATTATTCCAAAGTCGCGACCAAAGGGCGACAGCTAAACTCATAGGGGGCAGACGCCCTGTGGGGTTAGCCAATGTCATTTCTCTGATAAGCCAGGCGTTCGGCGCCATTGGCGAGGTAGATGATACCGCAATAGGTGAAGCCGTGCTTCTTGATGTTGTGCTGCATGATGCGGTTGTCCTTGTGGGTGTCGATACGGATGTTTGCCTCACGCGAGAAGCAGAAGTCCATGATGTCGCTGAAGATGCCGTGAGCATCAGGATAACTAGCAATGCGATGGACGACATGATAGGGTTTGATGTCATCCAGCCATTCACCATCGTATATCTTCGAGTAGGTAGGCTCAGGAGAGGGTAGGAAAGCGAAATAGCCGACAATCCTTATTGTCGATGGTTCCTCACCGTAGCCTTCCTCAATGACAAAGCCGCCATGCTTCTCCATATCGCTGAAGATGACAGCCTCCGACGGGTAGCCATCTCCCCATTGGTGCATATTACCTGACTGCCGCATGATCTTTTTTGCGGCCTCCATCACCTGCATGATCTCAGGTATGTTTGCTGGTTTCGCCTCTCTGATTGTACGCATCTTCTCTTTTTTCGAAATTATAATTGCAAATTTAGTGATTATTACATAAAAATATGTATCTTTGTACCCACTTTTAGGATAGTTTATGAAAAGAATCGCTTTACTTTGTATGCTTTTCCTGCCTATGGCTGCATTGGCACAAAAGCAGTATTTCTTGCCCACGGCAGGAGCCTCGGATAATGAGAAGGACAGACCGATGATTGAGGTCTATCTGCCCAAAGAACATAACGGTTGTGCCATCGTGCTCTGTCCTGGCGGAGCCATGCGGTGGCTGTCGTGGGAGAGCGACGTGGTGAAGATGGCCTCGTTCCTGAACGAGCATGGCATTACAGCCATCGGACTGCGTTATCATTTGAATAAGGAGCAGATGCCACAGGGTATGAAGATGCCGCCGATGGTGGATGTGACGCATCCTGACGCTTTCCCGCAGGCCGATGCCAATCCTATGCATAACGCCAGTGGTGACTCTGTCATCCGGCTTGCTGCACAGGATGCAAAGGCTGCCATTCGCATGGTGAGGGAACATGCCGACGAATGGCATATCAGCAAGGATAAGATCGGCTTCCTCGGCTTCTCGGCTGGTGGCGGTGTGGCTATTGCAGCCACAATGTCCGCTGACAACATGGAGCGTCCCAATTTCCTCTGCACCAATTTCGGTCCATCGCTGATGCCTGTCACTGTCCCGCAGGATGCACCTCCCTTGCTGATTATGACACGTGTCGACCATCCCAATGTGGCAGCAGGCCTCGTCGCCCTGTTCATGGAGTGGAAAAAGGCTGGAGCGAATGCCGAACTGCACATGTATGGGGATGGCAAAGGCCCCTACGAACTAATGTCGCAGACAGGCGAGACCACAACTGAGATGTGGAGCACTCAGATGATTCAATGGCTGAAGGCCAAGGGATTCGTTACACCATAGGCATGCTGTAACTACTCCCACTCAATCGTACCAGTGGGTTTCGGAGTGAGGTCGTAGAGTACACGATTCACGCCAGGAACCTCGGTGATGATGCGTTGGGTGATATGGTGGAGAAGCGTATAGGGAATCTCCTCGATAGTGGCGGTCATAGCATCGCGTGTGTTCACGGCACGAATGATGACGGGCCAGTCCCAACTGCGCTTGTTGTCCTTGACGCCAGTGGACTTGTAGTCGGGTACAATGGTGAAATACTGCCAGACCTTGCCTTCCAGCCCGTTCTTGGCAAACTCCTCACGTAGGATAGCATCGCTCTCGCGCAGGGCTTCCAGACGATCGCGGGTGATGGCACCCGTACAGCGAACACCCAGGCCAGGACCAGGGAACGGCTGGCGATAGACCATATTGTCGGGCAGACCGAGTTCTTTACCAACTACGCGAACCTCGTCCTTGAACAGTAACTTGATGGGCTCGACCAATTCGAATTGCAGGTCTTCAGGCAGACCGCCTACATTGTGATGTGACTTGACAGGTCCTGACTCCACAATATCGGGATAGATAGTGCCCTGAGCCAGAAAACTGATGCCTTCCAGTTTGCGAGCCTCTTCCTCGAAGACACGGATGAACTCAGCACCAATGATCTTGCGCTTCTGTTCAGGATCGGCCACACCTGCCAATTTGTCGAGGAAACGGTCGGTGGCATCAACATATACCAGATTGGCATTCAGTTCGTCGCGGAAAACGCGTATCACTTGCTCGGCCTCGCCTTTGCGCAGCAGACCGTGGTTAACATGAACGGATACCAACTGCTTGCCTACTGCCTTGATAAGCAGGGCTGCCACAACCGATGAGTCAACACCACCGGAGAGGGCCAAAAGCACTTTCTTGTCACCAATCTGAGTACGCAACTCCTTGATCTGTTCGTCGATGAATTTCTGGGCCAGGGCTGGAGTGGTGATGCGCTCCATCGAGGCTGGACGTACGTTACTTGTAGTCATAATAATCTTTTTTTAGTGAATGTTTCTATTTGATTCGTTTGATGGGATGCAAAAATAAACAAAAAAACTGAAACACCCAAGCATTTTACTTTTTTTATAGAAGAAAGTAAATCGTCTTTTGAAAGTTTTTGGCGATATGTTTGGTGGTTTTATTCTTTTTTCTTACCTTTGCAGCAACAACTAAGACCTTTGTATGGTTATTCGGAAGAATTGTAGATTGATGATGTCGCTTTGGCTGCTGTTGACAACGGTCGTTTCCGTGGCTGACAGCGATAAGTCTTTTTATGTCTATAATGCCGCCAACGGTCTGGCAGACAACAGTGCGCAGACCGTGAACTGTACCAAGACAGGACGTCTGGTCATCACGACGATGGGACAGATCAACTTCTATGACGGACAGAAGTTCAGTTTCATTGACCCTACGACGGAAAATACGTATCCGCTATCCAAATACAATGGCCATGCCCATCTTTATTTTGACAAACACCACCACCTCTGGCTGAAGAAGCGTAACAGCCTGACCTGTGTGAATCTGACCAAAGAGATGTTTGTACATAATATTGTCGACGAGTTCAAGGAACTGGGGATGACCGACAAGGTGGAGGATCTCTTCGTAGATAGCAACAACGATGTATGGCTGCTGACGGAGAAGGGACTCTTCCATAGTGAGGGCAATAAATACTATCAGGTGCAACCGAAGCGGAATTTGCAAGATATGGATACTTACGACAACAAATATCTCCTTCTTTTCTATGACAACGGACAGTTGGATGCTCTGGACTTAGGTACGGGGGAGGTGGTAAATTCCGTAAGGGCATACGATGACCAGAAGGCGAGGAAATATAATCAAACAACTATTGTCCGCAGGGTTGGGAATTTCTATTATCAGATACGTAATGGGTCTGTGAACAGTAACCAGGTGGGTATCCTGCTTCGCTTCGATATGGAGAAATGGGTATTTGACACCATATTGGAGACACCTTATTATCTTAGTAATACGGTGGAACGTGACTCGCTGCTGTATGTGCCATCTGCATACGGCTATTGGACATACGATATCCCAACGGGGAAATTGGAACATATTGAACAACTGAAGATGTCCACCGGAGGGATGCTGCTGACAGATATCAATTGTATGGAGTTTGACCGCCAGGGAGGCCTTTGGGTCGGTACGGAGAAGCGCGGACTGCTCTATGCACGTCCATTCCCG
Organism: Prevotella sp.; assembly: GCA_017551005.1. Classification (GTDB taxonomy): domain Bacteria; phylum Bacteroidota; class Bacteroidia; order Bacteroidales; family Bacteroidaceae; genus Prevotella. Next base: position 5,409 of record JAFZNI010000300.1, on the reverse strand, counting down.
GCACCTTTCAAGTCGTATGGTTGGACAGACAAACGGGCATTGGATATCTCTGATTTATTAGATCGCCAGCCGGCGCCAGCAACAAAGTATCGCGGTATGTCGGTGAATTGCGTGCTTCGCGATTCACGTGGATGGGACTGGGTCGGTACGTCTGTGGGGCTGCAACTTTATCAGAACAGAAGCAACCATCTGCCACAACTCTTCACACGCAACGAGGGATTGCTGAACAATGTGGTTCACTGTATCGTGGAAGACCACGAGCATCATATTTGGGTGGGAACCAGTTATGGTGTCTGTTGTTTGGTGATAGAGAACGACAAGGTGAGATACATCAACAGGTATAACCAGTGGGATGGCATACCTAATGAGTCGTTTGTCAATGGGCGTTCGATGATTCTGCCTGATGGTGAGATCGTGATGCAGGCACTTGACCACGTGATTGCATTCAATCCCAGCAAGATGAAGACACTCAATGATTCCGTCAAGTTTCAAATCTATCCTAAACTCATACGTCTCTTGGTGAATGGAAACGATATCGGAACGGACCAGAAATTGGGAGGGAATGTGATCCTTGAACGCGCTCTGACCCGTACGAAGGAAATCAATCTGAACTATGACCAGAATAGTATCTCGCTGACGTTCTCGGGCTTGAACTTCTTCCGCCCACAGCAGACATACTACCGTGTACGACAGACAGGGCCTGGCAGAGATGGAAGATGGGAGTTGTTCACACCATATAATTCACAGGGCTTGGTTGACAGGAACGGACTCCTGCACCTGCCGATGGCCTCCCTGCAGCCAGGTCATTATACGGTTGAGGTACAGGCCTCTATGTTACCCGATGTATGGGATACGACACCCTATGAGTGGATAATCAATGTCCATGAGCCTTGGTGGCGCACTACGGGTATGTTGGTGCTTCTTGGTCTTGTACTTTTGTTACTTTTGATGGCCTATGTCTTTCTCTATCTGAGAAATGCCAATTTGAAGGCTCGCCGTATCAGTGAGGAGATGGGAGTTATCAGGCGTATCAGGACATTTGTGGAGCGTTGTGATGCCAAGAACGGATCTATCTTGGAGCCTCAGCCTGAGATGGTCGCAGGTACATTTGAAATCTCTGGCGATTTCAGTCCGGAGTTCATTGAGGCCATGATAGCCATTATGCCTACGGTTGCCCAAAAGAGCGAGAAGCCTCTCTCCATGCGTGAGTTGAGTAACGTTGCAGGATTGAAGTTGGATGAATTCTGCAAACTGATTGCATCGAACATCTATAAAAACCCGCGTCCGATAGCCATGCAAATGATGTTGAATCGTGCAGCAGACATGCTATTGAGGAATCGTCAGAAAGATATTGCGAAGATTTCAGACGAGTGTGGCTTTGTTTCACCCAACTTTTTCATAGCCTCCTTCTATCATAAGTATAAGAAGACACCAGAGCAATATCGCTACCAAAAGTAGGCTATCTTAATTCTATCTGCCGATAACAGACCAGTCGCCAGGTTCTTTCTCCCATTCCTTTATAATAGGCATAGGCCTGATAGCGGTTCTCTGTCTGGAAGAAACTCCCTTCCGAGGGTAGGATGGTGGTGCCACCATCGTCCTTCAACCACAGATATTGGTAGTTGTAGTAGCCTTGCTTTTGCAGGATGCGGGTATGATATAAACCCTCTTCTTCGTCGTATTCCATCACATAGTTGTAGATGTTATCATCGGTGGTCCACTGGCCGTCGATGATCACCTTGCCTTCAGGAAGCATTGGGGCTTTCAGACGATAGTTTACCCATACATAGTCGCTGATAATGTCGTTTTCGCGATTGTCACTGTTGCGGATGTAGAAGGCACCATCGGCATCCTCGTCGTATATGTAGTTAGGTCTTGGCTCGTTCATAAACGGGAAGGCCTGGTAGTAGGTGCCGTCCCAACGGATGAAGTCTATGCCCATAGTAGGGTGACTCACATCGAGTACCTCAAACTTGTGGTACTCATTCCCTGCATCAAAGATGAGGGCTTTGTTGTGCGTCCATTCCAGTCCATTGGCATTTTGGAAGTTGGGCTTAATGTTATGTCGGACATTTCTGCCATTCTGCATGATGACGATCCTAATCTGGTCTTCTGGGTTGGTTACGAGCATGCCGCCATAGTTCAGTTTCATCGACACCTGCTGATGATGATCGTTCAAATCGATGTCCGTATTGGTGGTCACGCTGAGGGATAGGTTCATTTTCTGCTCGGTTACCATGAATTCCACTGTCAGCACCTCTTCGTTGTCATTATCCTCGTCGAGTATATGCAGACGATAATTACCACTCATCTTCAAGCGACAGTTCTCATTGGGTATTTGCAGACGGTAATGGGTATAGGCCACCGTTGTGTTTACGGAATTCTCATAGTTGTCAATAGGGTTAGCGCTGAATCCCTCCAACCAATCGCTCTCAAAGATATCTCCGGAAGTTGTCCAGTCGGCCTCACAGTGCTCCACCTTATATATATATCTATGGTAATTGTGCGAGAGTTCGTCGAAGGAGATATTCAGTACATCATCAGTACCAAGGCGCATAACAGCGGGCGAGAGCCAGTCTTGGTTCACTACAACCTGCAACGACCTGATCTGCGGGTTGTGAATCCTGCTTTTGGCGGAAACCATCAGCGGTATCAGCAGCATGATGATGAGCAGCCTTTTCATTCTTAGTTTCTTTTTTCGGTGATGATACCGTGACGGTAGGCATAGAGCAGTTCCTTCAGGTCTGCAATCTGGGCGCGCAGTTCCTCGCCTTTGTCTGTATCTGCTACGAGCATGCGGTGAGCAGACATCTCTACAATCTGTGTCGTTGATTTAATGTCTGTCCCTTTGACGATAGCATCACGGGCAGACGTGAATGGTGCATGTTGAACCAGTTGGAAACCGCGTGAGTGATAGACGAGCGTATAGCCTGCAATACCAGTCTCAGAGTGGTAGGCCTCGGAGAAACCGCCGTCAATAACCATCAGTTTACCACCTGCTTTGATGGGGTTTTCGCCCTTCGAGGCATGGACGGGTACGTGGCCGTTGATGATATGTCGGTTCTCGCCCTTTACCTCAAAGGCGTCGAGGATACGGTCGCAGACTTCTTCGGAGTCACGGAGTCTGAAATAGTTGCCTTTTTCCTCTTTATAGGTATCCTTGTCTTTAAGGAAGTAGCGCTCAAAGGTGGCCATCTTTGACTTGTCAAAGAGAGGGGAGTCCTTGCCACACCAGAGGTAGAGGAAATAGTCACGGGCATAGTTACGTGGATATTCATCCGATGGACTTGTATTTGAGTTGAAGGCTGCGCGAACCATCATGCCGATATTCTGCATCAGTTCTTTGCCGCTGTATTTCTTTCCAGGATAAATCTCTACCTCTTTCAGCGAGCCGTCGTCATTGAGCGGAATACTGGCGTGGAAGAGCAGGTTGGAATTACTGATGGCAAACATACACCCATGCGAGAGGATGGTGCGGATATGTTTCTGTAATTTTTCACTGATACGGAACGAGTGGTGGAGTTTTTCCATCAATTGCCATTCCTCTTCCGTAAAGGCATTGGGATTAGACGGGTCGATTGTGGGGAAGTTGCAGGAACACATCTCGTATGTTTTCCCGTCTATCGTGCAGATGCCACGTTGGTAGTCGATGTGGTCGAAGAGACTGCGATCCTGCATCTGCCATTCGGGATGACGTCCGAAGATCTTGGCCTCCTCTTTGAGTTGGATGATGGTGATGGCCTTGTGCATCTTTGCCGTCAACAGACGGGTCTTCTCGTCAATCTCATTGTCATGCAACAGGATTGGCATAAACTCCTCGCAAGGGTCATCGCCATAGACCTCCAAAGCGAAGGTGGCCAGTGGTACAAGGTTAATGCCGTATTCCTCGATGGTGGCGAGATTGGCGTAGCGCAGGCTGAGACGTAGTACATTACAGATACAGGCATTATTGCCTGCCGAGGCTCCCATCCAGAGAATATCGTGATTGCCCCATTGGATGTCCCATGAGTGATACTGCCGCAGGGTCTCCATGATCTTATGGGCCCCAGGACCACGATCGTAGATGTCACCAAGGATATGCAACTGGTCGATGGCGAGACGTTGTATCACGTTGCAGATAGCCTCGATAAAAGCATCTGCACGTCCTGTAGAGATGATAGTATCAACGATGACAGCCACATAGGCAGCCTTATCTTGGTCGTCGGTACGCTCATGCAGCAGTTCTTCGATAATGTAGGAGAAATCGTCAGGTAGTGACTTACGAACCTTGCTGCGAGTGTATTTACTGCTGACGTCACGGCACACGCGGACGAGTTGGTGGATAGTGATACGATACCAGTCGTTTAGGTCGGTTTCCTGTGCCTTGATGAGTTCTAGTTTCTGCTCTGGGTAGTAAATCAGGGTGCAGAGTTCTTTCTTTTCCGACTCACGGATGGTGTTGCCGAAGAGTTCGTTCACCTTGCGCTTGATGTTGCCAGAAGCATTTTTGAGCACATGCTGGAAAGCCTCACTCTCGCCGTGTATGTCGGCCAGGAAATGCTCTGTACCTTTGGGCAGATTCATGATGGCCTCCAAATTGATTATTTCTTTGGCGGCATCAGCGATGGTGGGAAACGATTGCGAAAGCAGTTGTAGATAGTGTCTGTCTGCCTTGTTGTATGGATTTGATGATGTCATATTCTCAGATGATTCATTATCTGTTTTCGAATGCGCCGTGTTTCGTGGTTGTTGCTTGGTGGGAGTGGCATATAGCCTTCATCCAAGAGCGTCTGTTCTTGGAGGATCTGCATGAGGCATGAGGCGTACTTTAGCAGTTTCTTTTCTTCAAGGGTATGCTGCAACTGGTCATCATCCACAGCATCGCGTCTTAGTTCACGGGCTAGTTCAATAAGGTGGAGCAATAAAGGTTGCTTCTCTATCTGACGAATCATACGTACCAAGTAGTCTGTCTCATCGCCCTTGTATTCGCCGATGATTTCCTTCAAGGGTAAAGGCGGCTGCCAATTGTCGGGGAAGTAGGCGGTAATCTTGGAGGTGTCGAGGCTGGGCGTATCCAGACCGAGGACACTGATGCCGTAGTCTACGTAGTTACGGATTTTTTCGTGTTCGGCATAAATCAGCAGCCTGCGCCAATCTGTTTCTGGACCACAGACTACTGGCTCCTGAACCCATCGCTTGTCGCCGGTGATACCCGCTTTGATGATGCATTCCAGTAGCCGTTGTGTCGTTTCGTCCATCTGTTCCAGTACATTCGAGTCGAGTGTCTTTTGATAGATGGCAAAAGTCTGTGAGCACATCTCCTGCGGAGTGATACTGTTGGTTATCAGTGTGTTGCGGATTATCTCTATGCGTGGATTCCATTTTAACTGGCTAAGATGTCTTTGTTCCATATTGCCGAAGACAATGATG
>JAFZNI010000299.1 GCA_017551005.1 Prevotella sp. | reverse complement strand
CCAGACCAGTGAAGGTATTGCAGACAAAGTGTATTTCCAGCCGGTAAATACACATTTCGTAACAGAAATCATTAAGAAAGAACGGCCCGACGGTATTCTGTTGGCGTTCGGAGGACAAACCGCCCTGAACTGCGGTACTGAACTCTATCTGAACGGTACATTGAAAGAATACGGAGTTGAAGTTTTAGGAACAAGTGTCGAGGCCATTATGAATACAGAAGACCGCGACCTTTTTGTTAAAAAACTGGCAGAGGTAGACTTGAAGGTGCCCGTGAGCCACGCTGTGGAGTCGATGGAAGATGCGCTGAAGGCAGCCCACGAGATCGGTTTCCCCATCATGATCCGTTCGGCCTACGCCCTCGGTGGTCTCGGTTCAGGTATCTGTCCCGATGAGAAGAAGTTCATTGAACTGGCTGAGTCGGCCTTCACCTTCGCTCCGCAGATTCTCGTTGAGGAGAGCCTGAAGGGATGGAAGGAGATTGAGTTCGAGTGCATCCGCGATGCCAACGACCGTTGCTTCACGGTAGCCTCGATGGAGAACTTCGACCCCCTCGGCATCCATACCGGTGAGTCGATCGTGGTGGCTCCTACCTGTTCGCTCCGTGAGGATCAGGTGAAGATGCTGCAGGAACTGACCATCAAGTGCGTGAAGCACCTTGGTATCGTCGGTGAGTGTAATATTCAGTTCGCATTCAACGCCGAGACCAACGACTACCGTATCATCGAGATCAACGCCCGTCTGAGTCGTTCTTCGGCTCTGGCTTCCAAGGCCACTGGCTATCCCCTCGCCTTCGTTGCCGCCAAGATTGCCCTTGGCTACACGCTCGACCAGATCGGTGAGATGGGTACAACCTCATCAGCCTACGTCGCTCCGAGCCTCGACTATATGATCTGTAAGATTCCCCGTTGGGACTTGACCAAGTTCGCAGGCGTATCAAGACAGATCGGTTCTTCAATGAAGTCCGTGGGTGAGATCATGAGTATCGGACGCTCGTTTGAGGAGATGATGCAGAAAGGTCTCCGAATGATTGGTCAGGGCATGCACGGCTTCGTGGGCAACGACCACACGAAGTTTGACAACCTCGACGAGGAGTTGGCCAACCCCACCGACCTCCGTATCTTCGCCATCGCCCAGGCTCTCGAAGAGGGCTACACCATCGAGCGCATCGAGCAACTCACGAAGATCGATGTCTGGTTCCTCGAAAGACTGAAGCATATCGTTGACCTGAAGCACGAACTTCAGACATACAATACCCTTGAGGAACTGCCCGACGAGTTGCTGTTGGAGGTGAAGCGTTGCGGATTCAGCGATTTCCAGATTGCCCGTTTCGTGCTGAAGCCAGAGGGCGGTAATATGGAGAAGGAGAATCTGGCCGTGCGTAAGTATCGCAAGCAGAAGGGTATCCTGCCGTCTGTGAAGCGTATCCCGACGGTGGCCTCAGAGAATCCGGAACTGACCAACTACCTCTATTTCACCTACACGCACACGCCAGCCTTTGGCAATCCGAAGGGTGAACAATATGTTGCTGCTCACGACATCAATTATTATAATAATGAGAAATCGGTGGTGGTGCTCGGCTCTGGTGCCTACCGCATCGGTTCGAGTGTGGAGTTTGACTGGTGCTCTGTGAACGCCATCAACACCGCCCGCAAACTGGGTTATAAGTCAATCATGATCAACTACAACCCAGAGACCGTATCTACCGACTACGATATGTGCGACCGCCTCTACTTCGATGAACTCTCATTAGAGCGTGTGCTCGATGTCATCGACCTTGAACAGCCACGTGGTGTCATCGTCAGCGTGGGTGGTCAGATTCCTAACAACCTCGCTATGAAACTCTACCGTCAGGGTGTGCCCGTGCTTGGTACAAGTCCTGTCAATATCGACCGCGCAGAGAACCGCGACAAGTTCTCCGCCATGCTCGACAAACTGGGTATCGACCAGCCTTCATGGCAGGCACTGACAAGTTTCGAGGATGTGAAGGAGTTCGTGGCCAAGGTGGGCTATCCCGTACTGGTGCGTCCTTCGTATGTGCTCTCTGGTGCTGCAATGAACGTCTGCTACGACGAAGAGGAGTTGCATCGTTTCCTGAATATGGCTACCGAGGTGTCGAAGGAGTTCCCAGTGGTGGTTTCTAAGTTCATGACGGAGACGAAGGAGATTGAGTTCGACGCCGTAGCCGATAAGGGTGAGGTGATTGAGTATGCCATCTCCGAGCACGTCGAGTATGCTGGTGTGCACTCTGGTGATGCCACGATGGTGTTCCCTGCCCAGCACATCTACTTCTCTACCATCCGTCAGATCAAGAAGATCGCCCGTAAGATTGCCGGTGAACTCAACATCAGCGGTCCTTTCAATATCCAGTTCCTGGCTAAGAACCGTGAGGTGAAGGTCATCGAGTGTAACCTCCGTGCCTCGCGTTCGTTCCCGTTCGTGTCGAAGATCCTGAAGCGCAACTTCATCGAGACCGCTACGAAGATCATGCTCGACGCACCGTATCAGAAGCCTGAGAAGAGCGAGTTCGATATCGACCGCATCGGTGTGAAGGCCAGCCAGTTCTCATTCGCCCGTCTGCAGAATGCCGACCCAGTGCTCGGCGTGGATATGAGTTCTACGGGTGAGGTTGGCTGCTTGGGTGATGACCTCAACGAGGCTATGCTCAACTCACTGATCGCTACGGGCTATTCGATTCCGAAGGATGCCGTGCTGATCTCCTCTGGTGGTGCCAAGGGTAAGGTAAGCCTGCTTGAGCCCGCTCAGCAATTGGCAAAGAAGGGTTACACCATCTACGCTACCGCCGGAACGGCGAAGTTCTTCAACGACAACGGTGTGAAGGCAATTGCCGTCGCATGGCCTGATGAGGAAGGCGAAGAGAACAATGTCATGGATCTCATCAGTCAGCACAAGGTTGGTCTCGTGATCAACGTACCGAAGAACCACAGTTCTCGTGAGTTGACCAACGGCTACAAGATCCGTCGTGGTGCCATCGACCACAACATTCCTCTGATGACAAATGTCCGATTGGCAAAGGCCTTCATCGAGGCCTTCACCGCCATGAACCTCGAGGATGTGAAGATCAAGTCCTGGCAGGAATATAATAATTGATGACTGACGAATTTCGCACGATAAAGAACGGAGGCGAGGGCTACTACACCGATAAGCGTAGCAAGTTCCTCGCCTTCGCTCATCATGTATCGTCAGTGGAAGAAATCAAGGAGATCCTTGCCGGATACCGTAAGAAATACTTCGATGCCCGTCATGTCTGCTATGCCTATATGCTGGGGCCTGAGAGACTTGAATTCAGGGCCAACGATGACGGCGAGCCATCCAGCACAGCAGGGAAACCCATCCTTGGACAAATCAACAGCAACGAACTCACGGATATCCTCATCGTGGTCGTTCGCTACTACGGTGGCGTGAATCTCGGCACCAGCGGACTCATCGTCGCCTATCGTGAGGCCGCCTCCGATGCTATTGCCCACTCAGAAATCGAGACGCGACAGGTAGAGGAGATCATCACCTATTCCTTCGCCTACCCCATGATGAACGATGTGATGCGCATCGTCAAGGAGATGCAACCCCGCATCATCTCGCAGACCTACGACAATACTTGCGAGATCAAACTCAGCATCCGCAAGAGTGAAGCCGAGCGTCTTCGGAGCAAATTAGCGAAACTCTCCTTCGAATAAAATTGCTAAT
>JAFZNI010000298.1 GCA_017551005.1 Prevotella sp. | reverse complement strand
TATGTTTGCGCTGGGATGGATCTGCACACAACTCGAAATAATGCCTTACTATCTCAGGAACAAGGGTGCCGAGCCATACGAACTGTCTGCCCCAGAGTTGTTTCTTGATGTCTATGTGGTCTGTGTCGTCCTGACACTGATTCCACGCAAGATCCGTATCTGGGTGAAGGCCTTGCTCTACATTGTTCTATATGGCGTGGCTCTGGTGGATATGTTCTGCTACGAACGGTTTGAGTCCACTCTTACGCCGACGATGCTCATGCTGGCGATGGAGACGACAGGACAAGAGGCAAAGGAGTTTCTCTCTGGCTATCTCAGTTGGGAGACAGTAAAGTCGGGCGTGGGTTGGATACTGCTGCTAATAGTTGTGCATTTTCTCTGGACTTTCCTCCGCAAATTCTTCTCCCGGATGCGCCAACGGCTGATCCTGCCAAAGGTAAATCCGCTATTCTTCAAGGGTTTTAAGGCTGTGTTGGGATGTGTGGTGGCCTGGTTGTTATATAGTAGCATCAGTCAGACGTGGGACAATAAGGTTGCCATGCACAGGCTTTTCTCCTATGATACCATCGGACAGGTGGAACATGAACAGACGAAGAAAGAGCAGGCGAACCTTTACCTGCCCGTCTATCGTCTGGCCTTCGGTATTTACGCCAACCGTCTGGCGAGTCATCAACTGGTGCAGTTGAAGGCTGCGAGTGAGAAGATACAGGTGGACAGTTGTAGTTTCCGTGTGCCGAACATCGTGCTGGTGATAGGAGAGAGTTATAACAAGCACCATTCGCAACTCTATGGCTATGACAAACCCACCACCCCACGACAGATGGCGTTGCAGGAGGAAGGCGGTCTGGTGGCGTTTACGGATGTTGTCTCAACATGGAACCTCACCAGTTTCGTCTTCAAACACATGCTGTCGCTCTATGCCGTTGGCGACTCTGGCGACTGGTGCGACGAGCCGCTCTTCCCAGAGGTGTTTCGCAAGGCCGGCTACCATGTGACGTTTATCACCAACCAGTTCGAGTCAAAGGCGAAAGAGGCCATCTACGATTTCAGCGGAGGGTTCTTCCTCAATGACCCAGAACTGAGCAAGTTGCAGTTTGATAGTCGGAGCACTCGTACCCACCGCTTTGACGACGGGGTGATAAAGGAATATGAGAAGGTGAGTCTGGAGTCAGGAGTCAGGAGTCTGGAGACTGGAGATTTGGTGATTCTGCATCTGATGGGGTCGCATGTCGACTATCGGGCCCGTTATCCGCAGAAGACACAGACCTATTTCACCCCAGAGATGTACGACAGACCTGAACTGAATGACAAGCAGAAACAGATTCTGGCGCATTATGACAATTCGCTGCGCTATAATGACTCCATCGTAGCCTGTATCACCCAAAAGTTTATCGACAAGGACGCTGTTGTCATCTATGTGCCGGATCACGGCGAGGAGATCTTCGACGGTTCTCCATATATGTATGGCAGGATGCACGGGGCGAATATCGACTACCGCCTGGCCCGCAACGAGATGGAGATTCCTTTCTGGATATGGGGTTCGCCGATATATCGGGAAAAGCATCCTTATGGTTGGTTGGCGATACAGAATGCCAAGGATCGTCCGTTGATGGTTGATGCCCTGCCCCATCTGTTGCTCTACCTCGGAGGCATCTCCACACCCCTCTATCGCGAGGAACTGAATGTGATCAGTCCGAAGTACGACCAGAAGCGCCCAAGAATACTGAAGGGTGTTACGGACTATAACCAATTGAAGCGCCCATGAAAGAACTGTTGACACGGAAGGAATGTACGGCGATGCGAGGGATTGCCATCCTGGCCATCGTGCTTCACAACTATTGCCATTTCATCGGCAAGATTGTGCAGGAGAACGAGTACCAGTATCTTTCTTTTAACAACGACCGTCTGTGGCAGGTGCTGACGCATCCGGATGCGCTGTTGCCCGTACATCTGTTGTCGTATTTCGGACATTACGGCGTACCAGTATTCCTTTTCCTCAGCGGCTTCGGACTGGTGAAGAAGTACGAGGAAACTGCACACGGTTCCTGTCCCCCTGTGAGATTTGTGCGCTATAGTTATCTGAAACTGCTCAGGATGTTGATAGTGGGGTTCGTGCTGTTTGTCTGTGTCGATATGGTGACACCTGGACGTTTCTCCTTCCATTGGGACAACGTACTGGCACAGTTGCTCATGTATATCAATATACTGCCAGAACCAGATAAGATCATCTGGCCGGGCATCTACTGGTTCTTTGGCCTGATGATGGAACTCTACATCATCTATCGCCTCCTGTTCTATCGGCGCAGTTCGTGGTGGGTGGTGGCACTCGTTGTAGTCTGTTGGCTCCTCCAAGCCTTCTGCGATCCAGACCGCGAAACACTCAATCGCCTGCGCTATAATTTCATCGGGGGTATGCTGCCCTTCGGATTAGGAATAATAGTAGCCAGAATTCCCACGTTGGGAACAAAATATTCCCTCATTGGGAATCAAACATTCCCACGTTGGGAATATTTTATGGCCTTATTGCTCGCATCGGCTTTAGTCGTTGTGATGTGTTTTTGGTACCATAGTTGGCTGTGGATTCCCGTCTTTATCATCATCGGCTGTGTGGCGCTGGTGAAACTGATGCCTAAGTGCGTGCTGAAGGTGTTCGTCTGGTTCGGCAGTATCTCTGCGGCGATGTTCGTGGCACATCCGATAGCTCGTAAACTCTTCATCACCGTCGCATGGAAACAGGACATCTACGACGGACTGATGCTCTATGTCATTGTGACAATCGCCCTCTCATGGGCTGTGAAACAGATCATTGACCGTATCCCCAAACCGACTTTATGAAGCAGATAGTAGCCTTTGATTTTGACGGAACACTGACCACGAAGGATACGCTCCTGGCGTTTATCCGTCATGCCTGTGGTACGAGGGCCTTCCTCTTTGGGTTTCTCAGGTATGCGCCGTTGTTGGTGCTGATGAAACTGCATCTCTATCCGAATTACAGGGCGAAAGAAAAAGTCTTTGCACATTTCTTCAAGAGGATGAGGATTGAGGAATTCAACGGATTATGTCAGCGATTTGCCAAAGACAACCGTCATCTGCTGAGGCCAGAGGGCATCAAGGTCTTGCAACAGGCTCAGGCAGATGGTGCTGAGATACTTATCGTCAGTGCCTCGATAGATAATTGGGTACAGCCGTTTTTTGAAGGAGCCTGGAGTCAGGCGTCAAGAGACAGGAGCATACGGGTGATTGGTACGCAGGTTGAGGTGAAGGACGGACTTCTGACGGGCCGTTTCCTGACGAACAACTGTTATGGTCAGGAGAAGGTCAACCGTATCCTTGAACTCTATCCCCATCGCAATGAGTATCACCTGACGGCCTACGGCGACAGTCGGGGTGACAAGGAACTGCTTGCTTTCGCCGATGAATCCTATTTTAAACCCTTCCGACAGTCATGACACCATTTAAACTTTTCAAAGTCAAACCCGAGGAGTGTATCCAGGCTGTGGTGGTACTGACGGTGATTGTCATCCTCAATGCGCTGTTTATCTACCGCATGCACGACCTGTTCATGCAACCCGGTTTCGGACCCTACTGGAAAGCCTTTGAACGGGAACTGCACCTCTCAGGTTATGACCCG
>JAFZNI010000297.1 GCA_017551005.1 Prevotella sp. | reverse complement strand
ATTATAGGTAAGACTGATCAATCTGCCTTTTGTGTCGAGATGCCAGTCACAGTAGACTGTCAGGCTATTGGCACTGGTGTTGTCGTTGGGTGAATGTTTCGCTTCAGAAGGAAAAGAAAGGGTAGGATAGTTTGTTAAGCCATCGGTTGCATTATCAGGCCAGAGCATCTGCCACGACACCAGGCCTCCCAGTTCCAGATTCTTCGTGGGAAGATAACGGAGGGTTAGGTTGGCCGCCACCTCTTTGTCTGTCTGTTTGGTGTGGGTGTCTGATAGCATACGATAACCATCTGCGACGTGATAATCCGTTAGGCCGTCTGTCGTTTGTGTGGTGTGCCCGCCGTGGGCATCTATTGTCATATCGAACTTTTCCGAGGCATAACTCACGGAGCCGCTGCCGCGTCCGTTCCAATCGTCGTTTATGCCAGTCTCTGCGCTGATGTCGCCCCGCCAGCCAAGGGTCTGGTCGCGACGCATGACGATGTTGATATAGCCTCCTCCCATCTCCATCACATCACGCCCTGAGGGGATGGAGATGACTTCTATCCTGTCGATATCTTCCGAGTGCATCGTCCAGAGTCTCTGCAGGATGGCCTCGTCGCCCATCTCAGTGATCCGTCCGTTAAGCATAAAGCGGGCTGGGCCTTTGCCCAGAATCATAGCGTGACCTCCCGCCAGACTCACCATCGGCACGCGGTTGAGCAGTTCGAAGGCATTATGACCCTTGGCAAACTCATCGTTGCCGACGATATATTGTAGCCTGTCTGCCTCACTACGGATAATGGGCATCCGTCCGCTGACGGATACGCCACTCAAATAGTTGTTCTCCATCTGCATGCGGATGTTGCCGACGTTGTCGATAGACATCTGCCGCTCAATAGTCTTAAAGCCGACACAACTAATGCGCACCCTTGCCAGAACTGCATTGCATGGTATCACGAAGTCGCCCGCCTCATTGCTCACACCGCCACCCATGTATGTGGAATCTACAGGGGAAAAGAGGGTGATGTTGGCGTAAGCAATGGGCTGGCGGTCTGGGCCTATGAGTCGCCCTATAAGTTTCGTGCGCTCTTTTTGCATACACTCCACGAATATCTCACTGCCTTTGGTCGATACTCGGATGGGGTAGAAACCGCATACATCACGTACAGCATCAGGCAGGGAGCGCCCTCGTCTGATCGTCTTGGTGACAGTGAAATCCTCCAGTTCGTCATAGACGAAAGAGATGCTGTAACGCATTGACGACTTGTCGAGTTCGATGAGTGCTTCCGAGAGCGAGGTGTTCTGGAAGGTGTGCTGTGCCTGTGCCAACGTATTGAGGGCACATAATATAATGAGGTATAGGATGCGTTTCATAGTTACTCTGCAATGATTTGATTATTGGTCAGACGGATGCTGACCTTCTCGAAGTTGTTCAGTCGCTCTATCATCTGACTCAGTGGCGCTGTGGGGTCCCATTTTGTATAGAGACGGATGTGGCGGGCCTGTTCGTTGCGGAATTCCACGCCGACGTGATAATGGGTTGACAATTCCTGAAGTATCTGCTGAAGTTCTATGTTTTCAAAAGTGCGGATAGCGTCTGTGACATTTTTTTCCTGTTGGTGTAATCCTTCCTGTTGTTGCGAATTGGCCATTCGCACTTCCAGAGCCGGGGATTTGTAATCCTTGCCAACCGAAAAATAATAAGCAGCGTATGCAATGCCCGACAGTATCAGGATGCCGATGAATATGGCGGCAATCCGGAGAATCACGGGGACAGGTCGCGTGATTCTACTTGTCAGAATCATGGTCCTGCCTCCATGATTCTCCCCCTTCTTCAAGGCAAACCCCGCCTCGGCACTGACCATCAACTCGTAATATGCCCGCATGTCGGGGTCGCTCATCATCTGTTGCAACTCCTCGTCTGTATAGTCTTGCAGATGCTCTGTCATTCTGAGCAGTTGTTCGATATCTTTCATTGTTTTGTCGGATTAAATTTCTCTTTCAGTTTCTTAAGTCCCTCAGCGAGATGCTTATAGACGGCTACCTCGCTAATATGTAATTGTTCAGCAATCTCCTTATATTTCAGCCCCTCGTCGAACCGTAGTTGGAATACCGCCCAAGTCTGCTTGGTGAAGGTCTTTTCTGCGTAGTCAATCATCTCTTTGGCCATCTCCTGTGTACTCTCCATTGATGTGTGACTCGGCTCAGAGAGCGACATTCTGCGCTCTATCCGTTCACGTAGCGACATTCGGCGGATGCAGGAAATGCAAAGATTACGAATCGTCACCATCAGATAGCGTTCTGGATTCTCTTTTGGCAACACCAGTGAACCGTCAGCAAGTCTGGCGAATACGTCGCTCACAACATCGTCCGCTTCATCCTCATCCTTCAACATCTGCCCCGCAATGGTGAGCATTCGCTGATGACAATCTTTAAAAATGTGTTCTAATTCTCCTTTTTCAACATCCATTCTTATAAGATAACAAACATAAAATATACTCTTCTATTTGCAAAGTTACGAATAAAGAACGAAACGACCAACTATTAATGAACGAATGTAGCATTTGCCAGATGATGTGAGATAAACGTGCCATCTCCCGATAAGTGGGGATAGCATGAATTTTCACAATTTTCAAAACATATAGTTGATATTCTATTTTACTATTATCTTTTCCGTCAGAACTTCCTTGCCGATTGTTGCCTTTACTACGTAGATGCCGTTAGCCCATCCTGTGGTGGAGATTGTTGCCGAATGACTTGATAAAGACTGGGTAGCCATCAGTGCTCCTGTTGTTGTATTACGTATCTCAACTATCCAATCCCGATCAAGACTCAATCCTCTTTCTGAGCCGCCATCCTCGTTCAAAGTAATGGTGATACCGTTGTCATCAGAGGAAACATTCAAGTTCTTAGAATTCACAGGCATAGCATACAATTGATAGTAATTTCCACAACCATCATTTACATTAATCAAGATAGGAATACCATTGTTGTTGGCAGGCATGACAAAAAAGAGTTTCCACTGAGTAGTATCAAAATAGAAAGAAGAGGGTATCGTTCCTGAGTTAGAATATGACACCGTCGCCCCTTCAAAGTTTGGAGAAGTAACACAGGTGGAACACCCTGGTCTCGCATATAGAATATGCTGATAATTGATAGTACCAGTTAATCCCCCCGAATTGTATTGACCATAAAAGTCTGTATATGCATTCACACTCTTTGTTTCTGTCAAAACTGTAACGCCATTATATTTGATGGTGGCTGTAAGAGTCGCATCCATCATATTGTGATATTGAGCGCAAGTTATCGTGCACTGATTAGTTGACGGATAGTTCTGTTGCAAACAATTCAGATTGTAATAATTATCAGATAGAGACCATGAGACGGTAAAACCCGCTGGCAGATTTCCAACAGAATATACTCCTGGATTTGAAACGATTAATAATGGCCCTGATATATAACAATTGGGATTGCGCATATAGTATTTTTGCGTTGATGAAGGATTGTATCCATTAGGAATATCTGTTGGATGATGTCTGACGAGTGGGCCTTCAAATCCCCATTTAGAGACATACCATGAATTATCCTCTTTTACAGCAGTGAAAGTACTACTTATATATTTGACTTTTGTTGCAAGTGATGATATTGATGCAGGAATTTCGATATAACTTTTATCCGCCCAGTATATGGTGTCGGCAAAAGCATTAGAATAACCTATAGCCACATTTTGTGATGTCTCAGACTTATACCATGCATAACCTTTATCATTATATTTATAAGTCGGTGCCTCTATTAGTTGTGCACCATTATAAATGTTGTATATAGTGTTAGCCATATTTGTAATCTCAGTGCTACTATACGAGACATCGCCACTTGTTAACACCCATGCATCTGGAACTAATGACCCTTTTGGGGTATAGATGTTTACTGGATCATAATCAGGATATGACCTAAATGGTTTTGACGATTGTTTCGTATTAGAAAGAATACCCTCTGAAATATAATTGACACCTCCAAAAATGTCTGGATGATTCCTTTTGATTTTATTATTCTTAGCAAAGACTTTCAAAAGTTCATTCTTTTGGTCTTGAGCTAAATGCGGAAATACATCTTCTTGAAGAAGTAGCAAATCTACAACTAGATTTTTGAAGCCAAGGCCTCCTTTCGAAAGGTCATCCTCAGACAAAACGGATTCGACTTCTTTTGCTAATCCGATTTCTTTGGCCAATAAAACATCAGGAAGATCTTTTCTGCTAACCAGTTCCTTAAACCCATTGAATTCATGAATAAGGGTATTCACTCCTTCCTGAAAATCATCGTAAAAAGTGAACTCTAACAAGAATGGATAGTCCAAACATATTTCAAGTAGATGTATTGTAGGAATTCCGTATAGTTTAACCTCTGGAATTTGTAAGGCATCTATACGCTCTTTGTTGTTCTCGTATTTTTGCCATTGTTCATCTTTTGCACCAAAGGGATAGACATAATAATCTGCATAATTTTGGCCACAATTGCATATACACCATGCGACTAGGACTGTGGATAAAAATAATCTTTTCATTGTATTTCAGTTTTTGAGTT
>JAFZNI010000296.1 GCA_017551005.1 Prevotella sp. | reverse complement strand
TCTCTGTGCCTACTTCGTGGCCGACCATGAGATTCCAATTGAACAGATCAAGGCGGAAATCAGTAAAAGCCTGACCACCTATATGGTTCCGACGGCCTATCTGCAATTGTCCGAGATGCCTGTTACACCTAACGGCAAGATCAACACGAAGGTTTTGCCTGAACCTCAGATGGCGGTTGTAGGCGAGTATGTGGCTCCGCAGAACGAGACGGAACAGACCTTCTGCGACATCTTTGCCGAGGTGCTGCAAGTCGAGAGGGTGGGTGCCACAGATAGTTTCTTCGACCTTGGTGGCACATCGCTGAATGTGACGCGTGTCATCATCGAGGCCGATAAACGGGGCGCTCATGTGGCTTATGGTGATGTCTTCACCAACCCGACACCAAGGAAACTGGCTGCTTTCATCTCTGGCGCAGATGGGGCTTCGGAAAGTGATGAGGCTTTAGCCGACCGCAATTTCAACTACATCCCGATTGATACCCTCCTGAAGCAGAATACCCTTGATGCGTTCCGCGAGGGCTGTCTCTATCAGATAGGCAGTGCGCTGCTGACGGGTTCTACGGGTTATCTTGGTATACATATCCTCAAGGAACTGATTGACCGCCATGATGTGCCGGTCATCTGGTGCATGGTACGTGCTGAGTCGGAAGAGAAGGCGCAAAACCGTCTGAAGAGTCTGTTGTACTACTATTTCGCAAAGAACTACAAAGAGTTGTTTGGCACGCGCATCCGTATAGTCTTAGGCGATGTGACGAAGGAAATCCAGGTGGATGAACCAGTTGACACTGTGTTCAACTGTGCTGCAGTGGTTAAACATTTCTCCAGTGGTACAGATATCGAAGACGTCAATATAGGTGGTGCTGTGAACTGTATGAAATTCTGTCTGAAAACAGGTGCCCGTCTCATCCATACCTCAACATACAGCATCGGGGGTATGTCGGTAGAAGGTAGTCTGGCTGCTGATACAGTGCTCTCAGAACGTGATCTCTACTTCGGACAATATCTCGACAACCAGTATATCCACTCCAAGTTTGTGGCTGAGCGTACGGTACTCGACGGCATCGCCCATCACGGGTTGAAGGCAAAGATCATGCGATTGGGTAATCTGGCACCACGTAGCACCGATGGTGAGTTCCAGATCAATTTCTCTACCAACAGTTCTATGGGTCGTATCCGTGTGTTTAAGATGCTGGGGTGCTATCCGTATGATATGACAGACAGTGCGATGGAGTTCTCGCCCATTAATGAGGTGGCACAGGCTATCGTACTGCTCTCGCAGACACCCGACAGTTGCACGGTGTTCCACCCATATAACAACCATCCTATACTCTTTGGTGATGTTCTGGCTGGTTTGGCAAAGGTAGGCGGTGCACCTGTTCAGGTTGAGGTAGAGGAGTTCGCTCGCAAGATGGAAGAGGCGAAAGCCGATCCAGAGCGTGCAAAGGTCTTACAGAGTCTAGTGGCATATCAGGATATGGCCCACGGTCAGCAAGTAAGAACCATTGAACCTGTCAATCAGTACACCTCTCAGGTGCTCTACCGCCTGGGCTTCAGGTGGTCGTCCACTTCATGGGATTATGTCGAGCGCATGCTCACCACTATCGGCGGCTTCGGTTTCTTTGAATAAAAAAAAGAGAAGATGATGACAGAGAAAAAACGTTTTTGCCTTAGTTGGACGGTGATGGTCGCAGCGGCTATCATAGTCATCTCGGCGAACACCATATTTATTCCTGCCACGTCATATATAGCCAAAGACTTATGTGTCGACGAGGCTGCTATGTCATCTAACATGGTATTCAGCCGCATCAGCATGATTGTGTGCATGTTCAGTTTCGGAGCATTTGCCGACTTATTCTCGCAGCGGCGGCTCATGCAGACGGGACTGGTCGTCTGTGTGGTGAGTTGTGTGCTGAGTGCAGCGGCGAGGAACATCTATGTGTTCGACCTGGCACAGGTCATCGAGGCTGTGTCGCGCGCCACTATTATGCTGACCATGCAGTTGTGGATAGCGGGTATCTCAAACAAGGACAACCTAGCAGGTCGCCTGAGTTGGTACTCCATCCTGATTACTATTTCACCCATCTTGGCTCCGTCGGCAGGAGGTGTGATTGCTGAGTCGGCGTCCTGGCAGTACTGCTTCATCGTCTTGGCTGTGCTGAGTCTCGCCATGCTAGGAGGAATGAGCGTATTCCGCATCCAGGAACAGACCGAACAGGCTCGACCAAAAGTCAAGTTCTCGCCCATGGAGACACTGCGGGAGTATCGGCGGGTGATATTACATTCGCCCCTGGTACCGCTAAGTTTCTCATTGGGATGGATGGCATGGTTTGAGGGTGGGTACATGGCCATTACTTCGTTCTTGTTTGTCGACGAGTTGGGACTGAATGCTGCTGAACTGGGCGGCATCATCATGTTTTATGTGGTCGGAGCCTTTGCCGGCCGGTTCCCCGTCATGTATATCCAGAAACGCCATGGGGCGCGAATCACTTTCCTTTACCATCAGGCGGTGGTACTGATAGCAACATTCGGCGCACTGGGATACCGTTTGGTAACGGGACATCACGACATTTGGGAAATAGCAGTCGTGATGGCTGTATTCGGTTTCGGAGCCAGCGGCATGTATATTTACTGCCTGCGCAATAGTATGGTGATTGAGCCAGAGAAGAAGAGTGTCTATACCAGCCTATTCAACAGCATCTATAGCATCGCGGCCCTCTTGGGTGTACTGACAATACAGGGTTTATATATGGCGAACTTCAGTTCTGTGAGCATCTTCCAGACGCTGATGGCTGTGGCTACCGTCGCTATGCTGGTGGGCACCATACTCCATCTGAAAGCGTTGCGTAAAATGAATAACGACCTATAAACAAATATAATATGAATATCGAACCCGTTATCAACAAGATACAACGTCAGGCATCCCTTACGCCAGACAATATCGCCTTGGTATTTGATAAGACGAGTTACACCTATCGTGAGGTGGCTGCTCAGGCCGGTGGTATTGCTCAACAAATCGATCAAGCGGGATTGACCACCGAGGATGTGGTAGGTATACTGATACCACGCAACCAGTGGATGGCCATAACTCCCGTTGGTGTTTTGGCGGCAGGTTGCGCCTACATGCCCTTAGATCCATCATATCCCACAGAGCGGCTAAACTTCATGCTGCGCGACAGCCATGCGAAACTGCTGATAGCCGATAGGGAGGTGCTCTCTGACAGCGGACTGACTATAAATAACGGGGATGTGTTTATTGATGAGGAGAAAATACCTGTACTGTATACCGACGAATTACAGACGGAAGTGATTACGTCTCTCTCTTTAGGGAAGGAATTCGGGAGTGATACTCTTGCCCTGCTCATCTACACCAGCGGCTCGACGGGTCAACCCAAGGGCTGCATGATAGAGCAGCGCAACATTGCCTGTTTGGTGGAGGAGGCTGAGACAACGATGGTGCTCGACAGCAGCAGCCGAGTGGCGACATACGCCAGTTTCTCGTTCATTCCTGCGGTGCAGGACATCTTTGCCACGTTCTCCACAGGTGGCAAATTGTATATCCTGTCCGATGACGTGAGGTTCGACTTCGTCCGTCTGGCACAGTTCATCGACGACAATGCCATCACCCATATCATCATGAGCACTATGACGGCTCGTCAGTTCGTGATGATGTACAACTGCAAATCGTTGTTTTGCGTCTCGGCAGGCGGTGAGAAACTGGCACCAGTGACACCTCCGCCAGGACTACGTTTCCTGAATGTCTACGGGTCATCGGAGTGCTGTGGCATGGTAACGTGCCACGACGTGAGAGGTGACGAAGACAACGTGCCTATCGGTCAGGCACCAGGCACCTACCGCTTATATATCGTGGGCGAGGATGGACAACAAGTAGCCGACGGCGAGGCCGGTGAACTATGGGTGAGCGGTCCGCAGTTGTGCCGAGGTTATCTGAACCATCCCGATTTGACTGCCAATGCCTTTACTGACAACTCCTTCAATGATGCCCATGAGCAGGGCTACGAGCGTGTCTTCCGTACAGGTGACTTCGTGCGCCGAGGTGCAGACGGCAATCTGCTGTTTGCCGGACGTCGCGACGGACTAGTCAAGATTCGCGGCTTCCGTGTGGAATTGCGTGAAGTGGAGGCCGTTATACAGACATTCCCTGATGTGACGGGCGTGACGGTACAATCGGCCAGCGACGCACTGAACGGCACGTATATCGTTGCGTATGTCACTGGAGAGGGCGAACTTGACAGTGAGGCCATCAAGCAATATGTGGCACGGCAGAAACCCGTGTATATGGTGCCAGAGGTGGTGATGCAGATAGATGAAATCCCTCGTAATCACAATGGCAAGGTTGACCGCAAGCAACTTCCTCTGCCTATTCGTGGTGTCTCCGGGCAGACAACAGACGACACCCGACAACCGGAGAATGACCTGCAGCGTGAACTTCACCATCTGATAGCCGACGAGATAGGAACAGAGGACTTCGGCATTGACACGCCGTTGCTATTGGCTGGCATGACCTCGGTATCGGCCATCAAGGTGTGTAGTCTGGTACACAAACGGTATGGTGTGAGCATCAATGCACAGGGCATCACCAAGGACTTTTCGCTGTTGAGCATAGAGAATGAGATACAGAAAGGATTCGTGGTTCAAGAAACTAACCATGCACCATTAACCATTACCCGTGCTCCATTAAGTTATCCCCAGACGGGCGTCTATGTGGACTGCATCAACAATTCTGGATCTACTATCTATAACATTCCGATGAAGGCAGGGTTGCCTGTGTCAACTGACACAGAGGCACTTGTCCAGGCTGTCACCGCCATTATCAAGTCACACCCAGAACTGAGCGTGCATTTTGAAAATGACGGTGCCGAAACTATACAGGTTACCGATCCTGAGCAGATAGTCGACATTCCCGTCACCACGATGAGCGAAGAAAAACTGTCAATCTACAAACATGCCTTCGTAAGGCCATTCAATCTGGAAAAAGGTCCTTTATTTAGGATTGAAATCGTAAAGACCCCACAAAATGTATATCTGCTCACCGATTTCCATCACCTTGTGGCCGATGGAGGTTCCTACGATTTGTTCTATCGTCAGTTATGTAGCGTGCTCAATGGTTCTCCCGTTGAAGAAGAAGACCTCAGTTATGCCGGTTATGTCGCTGCCGAGAAAGAGGCTGCTGAAGGGGAAGACAATGCCGCTGCCAAAGCATTCTTTGCGAAGCGTTTAGACGGTGTGGAAGGTATGACAGAAATCCACCCAGACCTCACAAACCCCATCGAGCAGGGCAGCGTCAGCGTGGTCACAGCCCCTTTGGACATGGAAAGCATCTATGCATTCTGTCGTCAGCAATTAATGAATGATGTCATATCTCCCGCTCATCTTACACTGGCTGGTGTCTTCTACACCCTTTCACGATTCGCCAACAATGACAGACTTTGTATCACGACGGTTAGTAACGGACGTAGCAACTTACGAATCGCCGACACGATGGGTATGTTTGTCAACACCCTTGTGATCAGTAGCCAGATAGGGGAGCAGCGTGTCATTGACTTCATCCGTGAGACCAGTAAGAATTTCCGCGAGACGTTGCTCCACGAGCATTATCCCTTTGCCCAGATTGCCAGCGACTACGGCCTCTCTGCCGAAATTATGTTTGCCTACCAAATGGGCGTGCTTAACTATTATCGGTATCAGGGTACGGAACTGGAATTGGAGAATCTGGAACAGAACAATGTACCCAAGTTCCCCATCGCCATCTTTATCCGTGAGCATGAGGGAACACCCAGCGTCTGTCTGGAATACGACAACGGACGCTATTCTCAGGGCATGATGCAGAGCATGGCCGAAAGCGTGTGTCAGGCTATCGCCGCCTTCATACATGATCCAGAAGCAACCCTGCAAAGCATATCGCTCTTGAATGATAATCAGATAGCCATCCTCGACAGATTCAATCAGACCGATGTGGATTATGATAATACGCAAACCGTCGTCTCGTTGTTCCGTCAGCAGGCTAAGACTACGCCCAATAATATCGCTGTAGTTTATAAGGATCGGAAATACACCTATGCTGAAGTGGATGAGATGAGTAATCGCATCGCTGGTTACATCGCGTCGAAAGGATTAGGATTGGAGGATGTGGTCTCTGTCTTGATTCCCCGTTGCGAATGGATGCCTATTGCCTCACTCGGTGTGTTGAAGGCCGGCTGTGCCTATCAGCCTTTAGACCCGACTTATCCGAAGGAGCGCCTGAACTTCATGATGCAGGATGCCAGCGCCAAACTGCTGATTGCCGACGAGGAACTATATCCCATCATCGACGAATATCAGGGCGATGTCATCTTTACGAAAGACCTTATGCAATTGTCTGCTGTCGAGACGTTGCCTGAGGGGCCAAAAACTGAAAGCCTGTTTATCCTGCTCTATACCAGCGGTTCCACAGGTGTGCCCAAGGGTTGCCAACTAACGCATGGCAACATTGTGGCCTTCTGTCATTGGTACCAGCGTTATTACGGCCTGAAGCCCGAGCACAATGTGACGGCATACGCCAGTTATGGTTTTGATGCCAACATGATGGAGACT
This sequence comes from Prevotella sp., assembly GCA_017551005.1. Classification (GTDB taxonomy): domain Bacteria; phylum Bacteroidota; class Bacteroidia; order Bacteroidales; family Bacteroidaceae; genus Prevotella. The sequence continues at coordinate 25,011 of JAFZNI010000296.1, read as the reverse complement.
TATCCCGCATTGACATGCGGTGCTACGTTGCATATCATTCCAGAGGAAATACGTCTTGACCTTGTTGCACTGAATGAATACTTTGAGCGCGAGCACATAACCCACTCGTTTATGACTACACAGGTGGCCTATCAGTTTGCTACCAGTATCGAAAACCATTCGCTAAACTATCTCTCCACAGGTGGTGAGAAACTGGCATCCATTACACCGCCCAAAGGTCTTCATTTAATCAATCTCTATGGTCCGACAGAGGCGACAGTACTCGTGACGGCTTACGAGGTGGGACAGAAACAGAAGGACATCCCTATCGGCAAAGCCATCGACAACATACATTTATATATTGTCGACCCGCAGGGTCATCGTCTGCCCGTGGGCGCAGCAGGAGAACTGTGGATCAGTGGTCCGCAGGTGAGCCGAGGCTATCTGAACCGTCCTGAAAAGACCGCAGAGGTGTATATCAGCAATCCATTTACGGATGATGACAAGTATGCACGAGTGTATCGCTCTGGCGACATCGTGCGTTACCTGCCTGACGGCAATATCCAGTTTGTGGGGCGTCGCGACGGACAGGTGAAGATCCGTGGCTTCCGCATCGAACTGAAAGAGGTGGAGGCCATCATCCGTGAGTTCCCTGGTATCAAGGACGCTACGGTGCAGGCCTTTGAGGAGGATAGCGGTAGCGGAGGGAAATATATCGCTGCTTACATCGTCAGTGATCAACAAATCGACATCGAGGCACTAAATAATTACATCCTCGACCGAAAGCCTCCTTATATGGTACCTGCCGTCACGATGCAGATTGATGCCATCCCCTTGAACCAGAACCAGAAGGTGAATAAGCGTGCCCTGCCGAAACCCGTTAAGTCTGCTGGGGCACAGCAACAAGCCATACAGGCTCCGCTCAACGTGCTGGAGCAGGAACTGCACAAGATGATAGCATCTATCGTAAACAACACGGATTTCGGCATCACTACCGTTTTGGGGTATGCTGGTCTTACTTCTATTTCCGCCATCAAGTTAGCCGTGCAGGTGAATAAGCGCTATGGCGTTGCCCTCGATTCAAAGTCGCTGGTTAAGACTGGTACCATACAGAGTATTGAGAATGAAATACTTGGTACGCTGATGTCCCCTCGCTCGGATTTGCCGCTTGGCTCGTCCAAGAACTTAGGGAGCCCAGTGCCTTTGTCCTACACTCAGATGGGCGTATATGTTGAATGCGTCAACAATCCTGAATCTACCATCTATAACATTCCCGGACTACTCAGTTATCCTGCCGGCGTCGAAGCAGATAAGTTGGCTGATGCCGTGAAGAGGGTTGCGGAGGCTCACCCAGAACTGAGCATTCATTTCACCACAAAAGACGATACCATCGTACAGACCTTAGCAGACAGCGTGCCTGTAGAGGTTCCTGTCACTGAGATGAACGAGAAGGAACTGACTGCCTATAAGGAAGAGTTTGTACGCCCGTTCAATCTTCAGAAAGCACCGCTCTATCGCTTTGAGGTGGTAAAGACCGAAAGCGGAGTTCATCTCCTGATGGATGTACACCACCTCGTGTTCGACGGCGGTTCGGCCGACTTGCTCATTCGTCAGATAGGTTGTGTGCTCGATGGGGAAAACGTCGAGAGTGAGAGTTACACCTATTTTGACTTTGTGGCTGACCAGCAGAAAGCCGAAGACAGCGACTCCTTTAAGGCTGCCAAACAGTTCTTCGCCGAGAAGTTGCAGACCTGCGAAGGCGCGAGTGAGATACCGGCCGACCTGCCTAAGACGGATCAGCAGGGTTATATCGGTGAGGCTGTTTGTCCGACGGATCACGATAAAGTCGCTATTTTCTGTCGTCAACAAGAGATTACGCCTGCTCATCTCTTCCTCGCTGCCACAAGTTACGTTGTCTCGCGTTATACCAATAGCCGCGAGGTTTATCTCAGTACCATCAGTAGTGGACGCTCGAACCTGAAGATTGCCGAGACTGTCGGTATGTTCGTCAACACCCTCGCCCTTGGCCTAAAAATAGACGATGTAACTGTTGCAGACTATCTGCATCAGGTGAGCGACACCTTTGACGAGACACTGCGCCATGAGGACTATCCCTTCGCACGTATCGCTGCCGACTACGGTTTCCTACCTGCCATCGCCTATGCCTATCAAGTAGGTGTGCTGTCGGAGTACACCGTTGGCGGTCAGCCTGTCAGACAGGAACCGCTTGAACTGAACGTGCCGAAGTTCAAGATCAATATCAAGATAGAACATAGAGGTGTCGTTGTTCAATATGACGACTCGCTCTATTCCGTCCGCTTAGGCAACGCTCTGGCAGAGAGTATCGTGGCTGTTGCAGAGCATATCATGGCACAACCTCATGGCAAGGTGCGCCAACTCTCCATCGTTAGCAAGAACCAAGAAGAGGACCTCTCCCATCTGCGCCAAGTGGACACGGGTGTCTCTCCTTTCAAGACCTTCCCCGAGTGCATCACTCATTTTGCCAAGACACAGCCGGAGGTGAAGGCTCTGATAGCCTGCGACGCCACATATACCTATCGCGAACTGGATGGAGAAACCAATCGCATTGCCAATGCCCTCCGTCAGCGTGGCGTTCATGAGGGCGACCGTGTGGCCATATTACTGCCACGTACCAGCCGACTCATCCTCTCCATGTTCGGTATTCAGAAAGCAGGGGCTGCCTATATCCCCTGCGATCCAGAATATCCTGCCGACCGTGTAAAACTGATTCTGGAGGACAGTGGTGCCAAATTGATTATCACGCCCGAAGTGGCTGAGGAACTACTGCAATGCGAAGATATGACTCACCCCCAAATAGCACTTACACCTGACGATTTGTCTTACCTTATCTATACTAGCGGTTCCACAGGTCGTCCGAAAGGTGTCATGCTACGTCATGAAGGCATGTGCAACTATGCCACAGCACTACCTGCCAATGTCGAGGCCTTTGCCGTTGCAAACACTGCTAAGAGCATATTGGCCGTTACCACCATTTCATTCGATGCCTCGCTCCACGAGATTGCCATCTCACTGTTCAACGGCCTCACCCTGGTATTGGCCAATGAGGAACAGACCAAGAATCCACTTGACATGGCAACCCTCATCCATCAACACCATATCGGCTACGTCTCTGCCACACCTTCTCAGTGGCAGACGTGGATTTACAGTGATGAGTTTGTGGAGGCCATCCGCACCGTTCCTATCATCCGCTTCGGTGGTGAGAAACTGCCAGAGAGCCTGCTTCATCAGATGCAGCAACTGACACCTTCGCGCATCCTAAATACATACGGTCCTACAGAAACCACCGTGTCGTCGAACATTCAGGAGTTGACTCACGCCAAGCGCGTCACTGTTGGTCGTCCGCAACTCAACGTCAAGGAGTTCGTCGTCGATAGTGACGGCAACGAGTTGCCTGTGGGTGTCGTGGGTGAGTTGTATATCGGAGGCAAGGGTGTAGGACGAGGTTATAACAATCTCGATGACATGACCCGTGAGCGTTTCATAGACTATCACGGTACACGTATTTACAAGAGCGGCGACTATGCTATGTGGGCGCCTGACGGTGATGTCTTCATACTTGGACGCAAAGACCACCAAATCAAGTTACGTGGATTGCGTATCGAACTCGGCGAGATTGAGAACGTCATCCTACAGATAGAGGGTGTGAAGCAGGTGGTGGTTATCATTCGGCAGATAGGAGGCATGGAGCATCTCTGCGCCTACTTCACCGCCGATCATGAGATAGACACCGCCAAAATGAAGGCAGAAATCAGTAACCATCTGACCGAATATATGGTACCCACTGTGTACCTACAGTTGGATGCTTTCCCCATGACTCCCAATGGCAAGACCGACATCAAGGCTTTGCCGGAACCGCAACCCCAACTTTCACCTCTCGCCTCTGACCTCTCACCTCTCCCCACCCCCCGGCGCCTTACCAAAATGGAAAAGGAGTTACAGGGTATGGTGGCCGAAGTGTTGGGAACGGAGGATGTCGATGTGGAAATCCCCCTAAGCAGGGTGGGGCTAACTTCGTTGTCAGCCATCCGTCTGGCGATTTTGGTACAGAAGCGCTATGGAGTCACGATAAAGATCAAGCAGATGGTGAAGAACAGTTCCATCATGAGTATCGAGGACGAAATAATTGAAGGGTTAATGGTTCAGGATTCAAAGACCAAGACTGATGAAGACGTGAAGGCGGAAGCCAGCCATATCCCATTAAGTTACGCCCAGACGGGTGTCTATTTCGAATGTCTGAAGAATCCTACGGCGATACAATACAATGTCCCCCGCAAGATCATGTTCCCCAAAGAGACCAATACGGAGACTTTGGCTGAAGCCGTTAAGACGCTTGTTAGGAAGCATCCACTGATGACAGCCCACTTCTCGCAGGACAATACAGGCATCATTCAGACCATTGAACCTGACCAGTCCATAGACATTCCCATTAAGCAGATGAGCGAGAAGCATTTGCTGCAGTATAAACACGATTTCGTGCGTCCTTTCAATCTCGCTACAGGTCCGCTTTACCGCTTCGAGATTGTGACCACCGAACAGAATCTCTATCTGTTGTTTGATGTCCACCATCTCGTCTTCGATGGTGGCTCCACCGACATTTTCTTCCGACAACTGTGCAATGTACTCAACGGTTCTCCCATTGAGGATGAGACATTATCTTACACAGTCTACGTCATGGAGGAAAAGGATACCGAAACTTCAAAGGAATATCAGGCCGCCAAGGCGTTCTTCAAGAGCCGTCTGGAAAACTGCGAGGCAGCCACTGAGGTACGTCCCGACCTGCCGAATCCTGTCAAGGGTATGGTCGGCCAAGTAGTCAGCGCTCTCGACATGGAGAGCATCAATGCTTTCTGCAGAGACCACAATATCACTCCTGCTCATCTTATCATCGCGGCTGTCTATTATGCATTGTCGCGTTTTGTCAATAATGAGCAAGTGTGCATCACCACCGTCTCCAACGGCCGCTCCGACCTTCGCACCCGCAATACGATAGGTATGTTTGTAAACACCCTCATACTGAGTGCTACGATAGGTAAGCAGACCGTGCAGGAGTTTGTGAAGGAGGTGAGCGATAATTTCGACGAGACGCTACTTCATGAGAACTATCCGTTTGCACAGATTGCTGCCGACTACGGTTTGACAGCCGAGATACAGTTCGTGTATGAGTTGGGCGTCGTCAGCGAATATATCGTCGGTGGTACTCCATTGGAAATGGAGGCATTGGAAATTAATGTTCCTAAGTTCCCCATCACCTTCTTTATTGCAGAGAATAATGGATGCCCCAGCGTATGCGTGGCCTACGACGATGGCAAATACTCTGCCAGACTGATGCAGAGCCTCGCTGATGCCGTCAAGGTGACGGTTGAACGGATGATGGCAAAACCCGACGATGCCCTCACAAGTATCAGCATCGTCAGCGACAAGGAGGCCGAGCATATTATTAAAATAGGTACGGGCAAAGAGATTGACGTAGATCTGAGTAAGACGTTTTCTAACCTCTTCACTGAACAGGCTAAGCGTATACCCGATGCCCCTGCTGTGGTGGATAAGGACAGTCAACTGACCTATGGCGAGATGGATTGCTATTCGAATGCGCTGGCACGTCAGTTGATAGATTTCGGTGTGCAGCCTGATGACTTCGTCTGCGTGATGCTTGACCGCAGGAAGGAGTTCCCGCTCTCCGTACTGGCTATCCATAAGGCTGGTGCGGCATACACCCCGTTGGATTTCGAATATCCCAACGAGCGACTAAACTATATGCTGGAGAATTCTGAGTCGAAGGTGCTGATCACCTCTCACGATGTGCTGGAGGCCAAGCAGGCCGAGGGCGACTTCAGCACAGCAGCCGCCAAGACCTTCTTTATCGATGACTTCATGAGCCTCACCCCCAGCCCCTCTCCAGAGGGCGAGGGGAGTGATAACATGGCTCCAATTGATTTGTCTTGTCCTGACGGCCTCGCTTATATGATTTACACCTCTGGTTCTACTGGCAAGCCCAAAGGTGCCATGCTCCATCAGGCTGGCCTGCGCAACTTCATCGCTGTGGTCATAGATATGGAGAAGTTAACGTCCAACGACCGTATCAGCGGACACCGCTCGTTCTCGTTCGATGCGCATATTGAGGATATGTATCCTGTATTGACTTTGGGTGGATCGTTCCACATCATGCCGACGGAGATTCGCAAGGACCTTGCCCAAATCCGCCAATTCCTGTTTGACCACCAGATTACGGGCGGCGGCTACTCAACTGCAATGACATGTCTGCTCTTGAACACTTTCGACGACCTGCCTATCCGCTTTACCACAGGTGGCGGCGAGAAGATGGACGGTGTGTTCAGTAACCATATCGAGATTATCAATGTATATGGTCCGACGGAGTGTACTGATGATACTTCTTATTATAGCATCGCACCAGGTCGCAGAGTAGAAAATATTCCTATCGGTCAAAGTGTAGCCAACAACTGGAACTTCATCGTCGATACGGCAGGCAACCTCGTGCCGCAGGGCGTGGCTGGCGAGTTGTGCTTTGCTGGTGTTCAGGTGGGACGCGGCTATTGGCGACTGCCAGAGCGCACGGCTAAGTCGTTTGTCGATTGTCCGTTTGTGAAACAAGACCGCTGGGGTCGTCCTGTTCGTATGTACCACACAGGCGACCTCTGCCGTTGGAATGAGGATGGGCAAATAGAGTATCTGGGACGTATAGACACACAGGTAAAACTACGCGGCTTCCGCATCGAACTCGGCGAGATTGAGAGCAAAGCCTTGAATATCGAAGGCATCCGTCAGGCCGCTGCCGAGGTACGTAAGGTGCAGGGCAACGAGCATCTGGTACTCTATTACACAATTGTCGAAGGTTCAACCATCGACGAGGCCACCATCCTCTCTGCTCTCAAGGGTTCATCCCTGGCCGACTACATGGTGCCCGATGCCTACATGCGTCTTGACACCATGCCGATGACGCCAAACGGCAAAATTAGCCGCAAGGCATTGCCGGCTCCTCAACTCCAGCGCACCAACGCATACGAGGCCCCTGAGGACGAGATGGAAGTGCTCTTCTGCGGCATCTTCTCTGAGGTACTTAAGATGGAGAAGGTAGGTGCTACGGATAACTTCTTCGAGATTGGTGGCACCAGTATCAATGCCATCAGGGTAATTGTCGAGGCCGGCAAGCACGGTGTACAGATTGTGTTCAATGACCTGTTCAACCAAAAAACACCGAGAGCACTGGCTGCGTTTGTGCATGGAAGTAAGACGGAGACAGAAGTCAAGACAGACATTGTAGTTTCTACGGAGGTTGTTCCTACTGACAACAGCGTCTATGCTCCACTCAACGCTATTCTACATAGCAATACGCTCGATGCATTACGCAACGGTGAGCGACAGCCTATTGGCGACGTATTGTTAACAGGTGTCACAGGCTACTTAGGCATACACATTCTCCATGAATTGTTGACCAACTACGAGGGTCACATCCTTTGTCCCGTCCGTGCCAAGGGCGATGAGGAAGCCATGAGTCGTCTTAAGACCATATATTTCTATTATTTTGGCAATACCGAGACTTTCCTCCACATCGACGAACGGGTGACCGCCTTTGCCGCTGAGGTGACTCAGCCGAGTGGCTTAGAAAGTATTTCCCAACAAGGACTCACCGTTGTCAACTGTGTGGCCAACGTGAAACACTTCTCTGCAGGCAACGACATCGAGATGGTGAATATCGAGTCGGTACGCCACCTCATCAATTTCTGTCTGCGCACAGGTTCTCGGCTCATACACATATCTACCAACAGCATTGCCGGACTAAGTATCGACGGTGTACCAGGACCGGATGTTCGTCTGACAGAAAGGGACTTCTACATCGGACAACATGTCGAACACAGAAAGTATATCTACTCCAAGTTCAAAGCCGAGGAATTGGTCCTTGACGCCATCGCTCACCACGGCCTGAACGCAAAGATCATGCGTGTGGGTAACCTCTCTGCCCGACAGAAGGACGGTGAGTTCCAAATTAACTTCAACACCAACAACTTCCTGGCTCTCCTGCGTGCCTTTGTGGTCATCGGCATGGTGCCCTACGATTTGTTGGACAGGCGCTTTGAGTTTTCACCCATCGACGAGGTGGCGCATGCCATCATGATGCTCGCACAGACTCCCAAGGACTGCATGGTGTTCCATCCATACAATACCCACCGCCAGTTCCTGAGCGATGTTCTCAACGGTTTTGCCGAAGCAGGCATCACGCTGAAACGTGTAGAGGCAGAAGAATACCAGCATGCTTTGGAGAAAATGATGGACAATTCCGACCTCGTCACCCTCCTACGTCCGCTGATGGCTTACAATGTAGGAGGCAACCAGAAGGTTTCTCCCATAGAATCCACTAACGATTATACCACGCAGGTACTGTATCGCCTCGGTTTCCAATGGCCCACCACTGCCGCCGACTATGTCCACCGTTTCATTGATACGATTGTTGGCTTTGATTATTTCACCGTTTGATATGATTTGCCAAGGCATAAATAGTTCAGAAAAACTTAAAAATATTTGGTTTTTCGTTCGGTTTGCACTACCTTTGCACCCGCTAAACGTTTAGATTATGGAATCAAGATTAGTTATTTACAATACGTTGACGCGACAGAAGGAGCGTTTTGAGCCGTTGCACGCCCCGAATGTGGGTATGTATGTGTGTGGTCCGACCGTCTATGGTGATCCCCATCTGGGGCATGCCCGTCCTGCCATCACCTTCGACCTGGTGTTCCGCTATCTGAAGCATTTAGGATATAAAGTAAGGTACGTGCGTAACATCACCGATGTAGGTCATCTGGAGCATGATGCCGACGAGGGCGAGGACAAGATTGCCAAGAAAGCCCGTCTGGAACAGTTGGAGCCGATGGAGATTGCGCAGTACTATACCAACCGCTACCATCAGGCGATGGATGCGCTGAATGTACTCCGACCCTCTATTGAGCCTCATGCCACAGGTCATATCATCGAACAACAGCAACTGGTGCAGCAGATTCTTGACAACGGCTTTGCCTACGAGAGCAATGGCTCAATCTATTTCGATATCGAGGCGTATAATAAGAGGAGTAAGGAGAGAAGGAGAGAAGGAGAGAAGGCATGGCCTGCGTATGGTGTTCTTTCTGGTCGAAGCCTTGAGAATATCAAGGATGCTTCCCGTGAACTCGACGGGGTAGGTGAGAAGCGTAATCAGGCCGACTTCGCTCTGTGGAAGAAGGCGCAGCCCGAACATATCATGCGCTGGCCCTCACCCTGGAGCGACGGTTTCCCTGGCTGGCACTGTGAGTGTACGGCGATGGGTCGCAAGTATCTGGGCGAGGAGTTTGATATTCACGGAGGTGGTATGGACTTGGTGTTCCCTCACCATGAGTGTGAGATAGCCCAGGCACAGGCCGCGATGGGCCATCCCGCGGTGAAGTACTGGATGCACAACAATATGCTGACCATCAATGGCCAGAAGATGGGTAAGTCGTACAATAACTTTATCACGCTGGAGCAGTTCTTCACGGGCAACCATCCGTTGCTGGAGAAGGCCTACGCACCGATGACCATCCGTTTCTTCGTGCTCTCAGCCCACTATCGTGGCACCGTTGATTTCTCGAACGAGGCCCTTGTCGCTGCTGAGAAAGGTCTGGAGAAACTGATGAACGCCATCAGCGACTTGGAGCGACTGTCGAGTGCGTCGTCGTGTCACGACGACAAACAGCAGTGCGACCCCGAGACAGAGAAGGTCGTGAAGACCCTCCGCCAGCGCTGCTATGATGCCATGAACGATGATTTCGCCACACCTCAGGTGATCAGTTATCTCTTCGAGGCTTGTACCACCATCAACAAACTCGTTGACCACAAGGCTACCATCTGTGCTGACTGCCTGAAGGAACTGAAGGAGGTGATGCATCTCTTCACCTTTGACATCCTTGGGTTAAGGAGTCAGGAGTCAGGAGACAGGAGTCAGGAGCGTGAGGAGGCCTTTGGTAAGGTGGTGGATATGGTACTTGAACTACGTGCCAAGGCTAAGGCTGACAAGGACTGGGCCACCAGTGATAAGATTCGCGACGAACTCGCTGCTGCCGGTTTCGAAGTGAAGGACACCAAAGATGGTGTCACTTGGAAACTAAACAAGTGATAAATGATGAGTGATAAATAAGCCTACGGGAGACCGTAGGCTTTTTTTGTCATGACTACTGATACTGTGTGCTTCTTAAAATGCTCATAAGACACATATTCCAGTCCTTTGTTGGGACGGTCTGTGCCCCATGAGTTTTTCATGATGAAATACTTCCTGCCCTCATCATCATGGGCTATGCCGACGATAGCCATACCGTGACTTTCATTGCACCAGCACACCCCGTGATGCTGGCGTACGGCCCGTTCCGTCTTTACAAACAGTGAGTCCATGGGGATGTTCAGGTAGCGGTCGTGCAACCAGTTGTCGGGCGTATCCAGTTCCGATACCTCATCATAGGGTTTGTCCTTGTCGCACATTAGTTGCAGATACTCCCCAGGTGCACAGACACTACGGGCAAACTCCTGTGGCGTATATTCGGCCCCCAACATGAAAACAAATCTGGGGGCAGGGGCGTCTACTGAGCGCATGGCATCGTAGCCCACGATACCGTATTTCTCCATCAGTCGGAGCAGGGTGGCTGCCTCGCCCCGTTTGCTCTTGGGTGCTTCAGGCTCCTGTTCCATCATCTTCTCTATATAATAAGGTGAGAGGTTCACCGAGTCGCCCCACGCCAGATGTTCCGTTTCTATCGTTGCCAACATGGCGTAAATCCAGCATGTCTGGCTATCGCCCTGATCCTTGACGGGCGTCATGCGGTTCAGCACTTCGTTGGTAAAGTGCTGAGGTTCTTTCTGGGTGCATCCCAATAGAAGGATGATGGCAGCGAGATAAAAAATCCTTTTCATTGGGTGCAAAAATACTAAAAAATGCACAATGCACAATGCACAATTCACAATTTTTTTGTAATTTTGCGGCCGAATGAAGATCGAAGACTTTGAAATTATGGCGCCTGTGGGCTCGCGCGAGTCGTTGGCTGCTGCCATCCAGGCAGGGGCTGACAGCATCTATTTCGGTATCGAGAAACTGAACATGCGGGCGCACTCTGCCTCTACGTTCACCATCGACGACCTGCGCGATATTGCCCGTCAGTGCGACGAACATGGCATCAAGAGTTACCTCACCGTCAACACCATCATCTACGGCGAGGACATCCCCTTGATGCATGAGATCATCGATGCCGCCAAGGAGGCTGGCATCTCTGCCGTTATCGCCTCCGATGTGGCGGTGATGACCTATTGTAATCGGGTGGGACAGGAGGTGCATCTCTCCACACAACTGAATATCTCGAATATCGAGGCCCTGCGCTTCTATGCCCAGTTTGCCGATGTGGTGGTGCTGGCCCGTGAACTGAATATGGAACAGGTAGCGGATATCTACCGTCAGGTGGAGACCGAGCATATCTGTGGCCCAAGTGGTGAACAGATCCGTATCGAGATGTTCTGTCATGGGGCCCTCTGCATGGCTATCAGTGGCAAGTGCTATATGAGTCTCCATGCTGCCAACCGCTCTGCCAACCGTGGGGAGTGCATCCAGGTGTGTCGTCGCAGTTATACGGCTACCGACAATGAGACGGGCTATCAATTAGATATCGACAACAAATATATCATGTCGCCCAAGGACCTGAAGACCGTCCGCTTCATCGACAAGATGATGCATGCCGGTGTACGGGTGTTTAAGATTGAGGGGCGTGCCAGAGGGCCTGAGTATGTCTATACCGTCGTGAAGTGCTATAAGGAAGCGATCCAGGCCGTGCTCGACGGCACCTTCACGGACGCAAAGAAGGACGAGTGGGACGAACGGCTCGCCACCGTCTTCAACCGCGGCTTCTGGGACGGCTACTATCAGGGGCAACTCATGGGTGAGTGGAACAAGAACTACGGTTCCAATGCCACAGAGCGCAAAGTCTATGTGGGTAAAGGTACGAAGTATTACTCCAAACTCGGCGTGGCGGAGTTTAGTGTTGAAGCCACCACGTTTCAGGTCGGCGACCAGATGCTGATCACCGGCCCTACCACTGGTGTTATCTACGTCACTGCCGATGAGATTCACGACGACAACGGTCCTGTAGAAGTGGCGCAGCAAGGCACGAAGGTCAGCATTGCCGTCCCCGCCAAGGTTCGTCCCAGCGACAAACTCTTCAAACTGATTAAAGCCTGATCTTTCTCCTTCTTACTTGATGACGACTTTTTTCCGACCCAGAATATAAACGCCCTTTGCTGTGGGACGTTTCGTCAGACGACGGCCATCGAGACTGAACCATTGCGTGGATGACGCGTCAGTAGCAGTGGGCTGGGTAATGGCTGTGATCTCTGACTGTTCGGCCTTGTAGAGTAGGCTTCCATAATCATAGTATCCACCGTTGACAAATGGCATGATGCCAGTCAGCAAATCGTGGTTAGTGAAGATAATCTCCACTGGCGTTGCCTCACTGACAGCGGGGCCTGTCCATCGCCAGATGATACGACCGATATCCGTTTTCCCTACAATCTCACAGAGGTCGCCCTCTTGGCTACTATGCAGGTCGGTGACGGTATCATCAGTCGTGCGTACCTTACAATAGATCGGCTCGTCCCAACAGAAACGGGGTTCCTCAAAATACGCATAGTAGCACCCATCCAAGACCTCTACGCAGTCTGGCGCATCGTCAGGTCGCGTGTAGTCAGGTTCCTCGGGTTCTTCCATCGGTTCCGCATTGGCATCTGGAAATACCGTGAGTCGCAACTCGGTACACCCATAGGGTACGAGGTCGATGTATTTCGTCTCGTCACTCAGTAGGGTCAGATGACCCTGTTCGGGCATCTCCGGGGTGTAACGGTCATCCACCAGGTTCCACTCTATCTGCTTCACAGGAATGCATACCTTTACGGGGGTATAGTTCAGGTCGAAGGGGATGGTGCCACCGATTTCCTCAATGGCAGGATAGTTGGCCTCCAGTGGTGTACCGTCATCGGCAAACGCATAGTTGAAGTCGCCTGTAGGCGTGATGTTCCAGCATTTGAAATCGGGATTCTCTGGTTTCTTGCCGTGCATGTTCGCATATTCCTCAGTGTCCTCGGTCTTCTGCTGTGGAATGGCGTATGCATAGAGCAGCGGACCACGCTGGAAGCAAACACCCTGTCCCTCGATGGTCTTCTTTTCCACCGTCATGGGAAGCGTCAGTACGATGATGTCACCGTTCTTCACCTTGTCAGGCAGATTAACGAAAGTGCCGGCATTAAGATCTATATCTACGTCATTGTCGTTTACTGTCAGCGTAGCGTCAGCACACCACGATGGTATGCGCAGCGTCAGTGGGATACTGGCATCCTCGGCACTAGTCACAGTAAAGGTCAGTTTGTCATCGAAAGGATAATCCGTTTCACAGGTGATGGTGATGTCACCCTTGTCCGTCTTGAAGGTAGCCGTGCTCGGGCCGTATAAGGCAGCCACCGCACCGCCATAGACGTCGGTTAGCCACATACGACTCACAAAGTTGGGCAGCATACGGTTCACATTGCCCGAACAGCACTCCGTCTCGTGTGTCGGACGGTAGGCCATCCACGTGGATCCGTGTTTATAGATGTTATGGTTTGACGTGCCTGTGGCGATAAACTGGTTCAATGATGAGAAATACTGCAGTGAACGGAAGTCCTTGGTGATGGCACCGAGTCCTGCATTATAAACCGCCAACTCCATCTTGTCTGCCCATTCTGCCTCGCCAAGCACACTCAAAAATTGACTTAGCGTCCATGTGTAATCGACGATGACGCAGGTCTCATGGCTGGTGTCAACGTCGTTGCCCAACAGGAACTCCGCACTCGATGGCACACCGTCTGGCAGCATCGATTCCTCTTCTAAGTAATAGATAGCCGTTTGGGCGAGTTCGTAGTAGCGTTCATTGCCTGTATAGGCATAAAGTAACAGGGGCAGTTTCAGCATCTCGCAGAACGTCACGCTGTGCATGTAGAATGGCTCATTGCCTGTGATAGCCGTTTCGTCGAGGGCAAACTTGTCCTGTATGGCCCAGGCATCCTCAGCCAACTGTAACAATTTCGCATTACCTGTTTTGCCGTAGGTCCATAGGATACCCTCTAACGACATGATATTACGTCCACCCACGACACCGCCCGCCAAGTCCTCGGGTGTGAAGTTCAGGTAGTATTTTTCCAGCGCTTGGGGGATGCGCTCATCACCGTCGTGCTCATACTTGGCCTGAAGCACGCGGAAGAACACAGACATGGGCCAGGTGTTATCCATCAGTGTGGCATTGCCTAAGATACCGTTCTCATCAGAATGTGCCAATGTGTACTCGATGCCTTCCATGGCCTTAGCCACCATCTCCTCATCGCCCAGTTCATAGCCTAAACGGAGCAGTCCATCGGTATAGTAGGCCGTCTGCTCGTAGCGCCACCAGTTGTCACCGTATGTCTCGTCGGGTCGTGAGATCTCGCCAGCCCAGAGGCAGGAGTTATAGGGATACGACAGTGCCTCGGGGTGTCCCGTCAGTCCGTTGTGCTGGCGTTGGAGCAGTGTCTGCAGCCATCCCTGTGGCTTAATGTCGTTTACTTTGCCTGCTGCCATGATACTGAAGTTGTCGTCTTCCGGCTCTTTGCCGGTATCGTTGGCCACAAAGTTGAACGAGATGGTTTTGTCTCCATTCTGTGTGATATTCTCTACCGACGAGTCAATCCAGAATTTGCCATTCTCATTCGGGTTAAACAGTTTTGCGGCTCTTTTAGCCTGAGGATCATAGGTTTTGAAACGCTTGTTGAAAGCCGTGACATCGCCCTGTGGGAACGGGTCTGTTACAACGTTTTCGGGGAAATAATAAAGACCATAATCATCGTAATACTGCGACTTGTAATCGCCGTCGGCAGGAACCACGGTCATGCGCTGATGGGCTATATCGTCGTTGGGCTGGTTAAGGTACCATACGTCTTTATCATAGTCCACATGGATAATCAACAAGCCTGCACTGGGCAGTGAGGCATCCCAGCCTTCCAGTTGACGGTTTTCCAGAAGGTAGTATTCATTCGGATTACCTTTATTATATATAATGTAACTCTCGCCTCCATTCTGTAGGGATTTCATGTCCTCTATCGTTTTGTCCTCATCTGACAGTTCGATAGGATCCATCCATCCGGCCACCCAGCGTTCATAACTGGTAAAGCCTGCAGGCTGGTAACCGTCGCCATTGTAACTCCCGCCACACATCAAATCCCAGTCCAACATGCCCTGACCGCCACTGTAGTCGATGTCGTAAAAGTCAGGATAGCCCAGACAATGGCTGAACTCATGGCACATCGTACCGATACCAGATATTTGACCTCCTCCATTCAGTTCTGGCCCGCAGGCGTAGGTGTTCACTTTCAGGTTAACGTCCACTTCCACAGGACCTGTACCGTCACCATAATAATGGGAGGAATACAAGTCATAGGCGTGCGGCCATATTGTATCCTCGGCACCGCCATCAGCCGTGCCTAATCCTGCATAGATGACATACACCTGATCCACATAGCCGTCGCCGTTCCAGTCGTACTGCTTCCAGTCTTTCACCTGATCCATTGCCAGCGTCACCGCTTCGCAAACCATTTCGGCAGCATGCAGGTCGTTACCGTCTTCATCGTTGCTGCCGTAGTATGCAGCCTCCTTGCTAACGGTGACAGGGCCTACCACATCGAATTCCAGTTCGAACTTACCACGACTCTGGTCTCTAAAATAGTCGGCCATCGAGCCCTTAAAGTCACCTTCGCTAAAGCCTGGCTCGTTGACTATGCGCTGGAATAAGGCATTGTCGTTTTCGTCCTTGAACTGTACGTCGGCATAGTTCACCAGGATGATGATTCCTTTCTTCTCCTTCTTCTTCGTGTCTAAGTAATGATTGAAGTCGGAAAGACCTCGGGTGCGGGACAGACGTCTGCTGAATAGGGCGTTAGATTGTAGTCGTCTGGCCTTGGCCTTCTCAACGACGTCCTTCGTGTCAACAGTTTGGTATATGCCGTTTTTCTGGACATACGTCTGACCATTGTCAGTTCGCCAAAAATGTCCGTGCTCATCACCAACAAGCATGGCTCTTACTGTAGTTCCGTCACTCAGTGTCAATGTCTTGTACACTCCTTTCTTGGCAGGTACTGCCATCACAACGAGACTCAGCGTTAGGAGTGCAAATGCTATAAATAGTTTTTTCTTCATTGTTTATAGATATTGGTAATTATTTTCTTTCTTTCATGAATTGACATCAACGCACGACTTGCGTAAACTCAGGCTTGGCGCCTGCTTCCTTACCCATCGTCACGTAGATGGTAGAGGTCTGTGCACCACCACCGCCGAAGCCTTGACTCTTCACCTTGAACTCATAGTCGATGCTGTCGTCGGTGATACGCTTGCCGTAGGTCTCAGGGGTGCCGAGGGGGAACTGGTAACTGGAACAGGCAGCATCAAAGATGGCCTTCTCAGCATCCGTCACTGGCTTCTGCTCGGAATAGGCTGGCAGTTTGGCGACGTTACCTTTCTTATAGCCATTTTCCTTCAGGAACCTGTCGAGTTCCTTGGCTGCTGCTGTCACTCTGGCCGCACGGACACCATAGCCAGCCAGAATCTTGGCCTTGGGCAGTGCCTTCACAAGTGCGTCGGACGACGTGTTCAAACCACCACTACCGAACGTGCAGAAAGGCACGATCTTCTTACCGGCAAAGTCCTGTTCTTTGAGGAGCGATGCCACGGGTGAGGCATAAGTGCCACCCCAGATGGGATAACCCAGGAAGATGATATCATAGTCGGCAATCTTCGCCTTGAGGGCTTTGATCTTGGGTAGCGTACCGCTCTGATTCTCCCTTTGTACACGCTGCATCGTCTCCTGGAAATTGCCGGAATAAGGCTCTTCGGGGAGGATGCTCTCTATGTCGGCACCGAGTTGTTTCTGCAACTCCTCTGCCACAGTCTTGGTCGTACCAGACTCTGAAAAATAAAGCACCAGTTTCTTTTGGGCGAAACTTGTCATGGAAACCATCATAGCAATGAATACTAAACCCTTTTTCATAATCGTATTGTTTTGTTGAGTATAATGTTTATTTGTCTGTCTCCGCCTTTGCGCTGAAAGCCAGCGCATACATCCGCATCTGCTTCACCATCGCCAGGAGGCCGTTGCTGCGGGTAGGCGACAGATGTTCCTTCAGGCCGATCTCGTCGATGAAATAGAGGTCGGCGTCGAGTATCTCCTGTGGCGTGTGATCGTTCAACACCCGGATGAGCAGGCTCACAATGCCTTTCACGATCAGTGCGTCGCTCTCCGCCCGGAAGTGAATAACTCCTGACTCCTGACTCCTGTCTCCTGTCTCCTGTCTCCTGACTCCTGACTCCTTTACATAATCCGCTACCAGCCATACCCGGCTCTGGCAACCGTCAATCAGGTTCTGTTCCGTCTTATATTTGTCTTCAAGCGGCTCCTGTTCGTTGCCCAGGTCGATGAGCAACTGATATTTGTCCATCCAGTCGTCAAAACCGGAGAACTCCTCGATGATCTCGTCTTGAATCTCGTTAATCGTCATTGTTCTTGTCTTTTGATGTTCTGTTGTGCCCAAATTGCAGATGAGATGACAGCCATAAAGGCAATAATTACATTTTTCTCATAAGTTTTTTGCGTTTCGGTTGCAAAGTTACGAAAAAAAATGTATTTTTGCAAAAAAAATGAGAACATAATGGCTAAGAACGTAAAATGGTCGGATGATTATTGGCTTCTGCTAATGCAGATCTACCTGCAGAAACCGGTGGGTATCAAGCCGATGTATAGCCGTAAGATGGTGAATCTGAGTCTGGAACTGCACATCGCGCCCAACATCCTTTTTGCCCGGATGTGTCAGATTGCCAATTTGGAGACGCCGCGCATCGAGCATATCTGGGAGACCTACGGCAACAACCCCAAGAAACTCTCGCGGGCCGTCAAACTATGGCGTGAGATGCGGGGCTATGGCACGGCAAACGCCTTCTTCGAAGGTGTGGAGGTCAACGAGACTTTTGAGCGCGACTTCCGTCCGATAGCCGGCAAGCGCAGTATGACCCCCGTCATGCTCATCCTCATCCTCGACCTCTATTTCCGTCTGACGCCTAATACGATGGTTGTTGAGACTCCGGAGATACAGGAACTGGCACGGCTCATCAAGATCCGTCCGTTGGATGTGGCCGATACGATGGAGGTGTTTCAGCATTGCGACCCCTACCTGAACAGGAAGGATGTGACGTTCAGTCCGCTGCTCCTGCCGTGTACGGAGGTGTGGCGTCGTTTCGGCAATGCCAATACCGAGGAACTGGCCTCGTATGCGACACAGTTGAAGGAATATTTTAAATAATGGCGCAGAGTCAGATACAGGAACAGAGGCAGACGCAGGGGCAGAAACTGGCACAGTCCATCTCCCACCAGCAGTTGTTGCAGGCCACGCTCGTGGAACTGCCCATCACCCAACTGGTAGACCGTATCAATACGGAGATGAACGACAATCCCGCCTTGGAGGTGGATGCAGGCTATGATATGCCGGATTATATGGAGTATCCGGAAAATCTGGAAAACCCGGATAATCCGGATGTCTCTGATGACTTCACTGCCAGCAGCGAGCGCGAGGAACGGCAGTCGGCTTTGGATGAGGCTCTTGCCGGTATCGGGCGCGACGATGAGGATCTGCCTGTGTATCATGGTGGCAGCAATGTGGCTGAAGACCGTGAGGAGATGGTGTACGGACAGAGTGAGTCGTTCTATGACCAGTTGATGGAACAGGTGGGCGAGACAGAACTGACCGACCGTCAGCGGGATATCATGGAGTATCTGATTGGTTCGCTGGATGATGACGGACTGTTGCGCAAGCCCTCGGATGTCATCAGTGACGAACTCGCCATCTATCACAATATCGACGCCTCCCATCAGGAGATAGAACATGTGCTGAAAGTGCTACAGGACTTCGACCCAGCGGGCATCGGTGCCCGTTCGTTGCAGGAGTGCCTGCTCATACAGATCAGCCGTCGTGACGACTCGAAGGTGAAGACGCTGATGCAGCAGGTCATTTCCGACTATTTCGAACCTTTCACCAAGAAACACTGGGACAAGATACAGGCTGCCCTCTCGTTGACCGATATCCAGGCCGAGGCGCTGTTCAAGGAACTGCGTAAGTTGAATCCCCGTCCTGGTGCCTCGATGGGGGAGATGATGGGGCGCAGCATCCAGCAGATCACGCCCGACTTCATCATCGACACGCAGGACGACGGGACCATCACCTTCACCCTCAACAATGGGGAGGTGCCTGAACTGAAGGTCTCGCAGTCGTTTGTCGACTCGATGAAGGAGTATCAGGACAACAAGGATCACCTGAGTCGTCAGACCAAGGAGGCACTGCTCTATATCAAGAAGAAGGTTGATGCGGCACAGGGTTTCATCGAGGCCGTCAAGGTGCGTCGCCACACGCTGACCATCACCATGCAGGCCATCATCAGTCTGCAGCGCCAGTTCTTCCTCGACGGTGATGAGGCCTCATTGCGCCCCATGATCTTGAAGGATGTGGCAGAGAAGACGGGTCTTGACCTGAGTACCATCTCGCGTGTCAGCAATTCAAAGTATGCCCAGACGCGCTGGGGCACCTTCCCCCTGCGCCATTTCTTCAGCGACAGTTACGTGACGGAGAGCGGCGAGGAACTCTCAACCCGTCAGATCAAGGCTGCCCTGCGCGACATCGTGGAGGCGGAGGATAGGCAGAAGCCGTTGAGTGATGATGCCATCAAGGAGGCACTGGCCGGTAAGGGTTATCCGATAGCCCGTCGTACGGTGGCCAAGTACCGTGAACAGTTAGGAATCCCCATTGCAAGACTGAGGAAATGAGAAGGGAGAAGACCATCATATTGACCGCAAGGGTGGTGAGCCTGGTGTTCACACCGTTCTACCTGCCCATCGTAGGACTGATAGCCCTGTTCACGTTGAGTTATCTCCGTCAGATGCCGTGGCCCTATAAGTTGCAGGTACTGATCATGGTCTACATGTTCACTATCCTGTTGCCTACCGTGCTGATTCACCTCTATCGCCGTTATCAGGGTTGGACACTGATCCAGTTGGGCAATAAGGAGCGTCGTATGGTGCCATACGTCATCAGTATCCTCTGTTATTTCGCTTGTGCCTATTGGATGGACTATCTGCACATCCCCCATTTCATGAGCAATATCGTGACGGCGGCGCTGTTTATCCAGATTGTCTGTGCCCTGATCAATGTGTGGTGGAAGATCTCTGCCCACATGGCAGCCATTGGTGGTGTGGCAGGTGCATTGTTCGTCTTCGCCGAGGTGTTTGCCTTCAATCCCATCTGGTGGCATTGTCTCGTCTTTGTCGTGGCGGGTATCCTCGGCACCAGTCGTATGATCCTCCGTCAGCACACGTTAGCGCAGGTTGTCGCAGGTTTCCTCGTCGGTATTGTCTGTTCCATCACCGGTCTCATCTTCCTGTAAAATAGTAAATCTTCAAAATAAATTGTAAAATAGTAAATTGTCAAATAGTAAATTGTCAAATAGTAAATAACATGTCTCCTTTAGTAAGTATCATCATGGGTAGCACGAGCGACCTGCCCGTTATGGAGAAAGCCTGTAAGTTGCTCGACGAGATGCAGGTGCCTTTTGAAGTGAATGCCCTTTCCGCCCATCGTACGCCTGATGCTGTGGAAGAGTTTGCCCGTACGGCTCAGGAACGTGGCGTGAAGGTGATTATCGCAGGTGCCGGTATGGCAGCCGCCCTGCCAGGAGTCATTGCCGCCTCCACCACGTTGCCGGTCATCGGTGTCCCCATCAAGGGTATGCTCGATGGTCTCGATGCCCTCCTCTCCATTGTCCAGATGCCCCCAGGTATCCCTGTGGCTACCGTCAGCGTGAATGGAGCCCAGAACGCCGCCATCCTTGCTGTCGAGATGATGGCACTCAGCGATCCTTCGCTGGCGCAGCGGTTGGCAGTCTACAAAGGCAATCTGCGGATCAAGATTGAGAAGGCCAACGAGGAATTAGCAGGAATCAAGTATCAGTTTAAGACGAACTAAATGTATCAGAGAAGACTTTCTACGGAGGCCCGTGTCGGAAGTATCGGCATTGGCGGCTCCAATCCCATCCGTATCCAGTCGATGGCTACGGTGGATACTAACGACACAGAGGGCTGTGTGGCCCAGGCCAAGCGTATCATCGACGCTGGTGGTGAACTGGTACGCTTCACCACACAGGGTACCCGTGAGGCAGAGAACATGAAGCATATCTCAGCCCGGTTGAAGGCCGATGGTTATCAGACGCCTCTTGTGGCTGATGTGCATTTCACGGCTCATACGGCCGATGTGGCTGCCCTCTATTGCGAGAAGGTGCGCATCAACCCAGGCAACTATGTCGATCCTGGTCGTACGTTCAAGCATCTGGAATATACTGATGAGGAATATGCCGCCGAGTTGCAGAAGATTGAGCGTCAGTTGGTGCCGTTCCTGAACATCTGTAAGGAGCACCATACGGCTGTGCGCATCGGCGTGAACCACGGTTCGCTCTCTGATCGCATCATGTCGCGCTATGGCGACACCCCGGAGGGTATCGTGGAGAGTTGCATGGAGTTCCTGCGTATCTTCAAGCGTGAGCACTTCGACGATGTCGTCATCTCCATCAAGGCTTCGAATACTGTTGTGATGGTGACTACCGTCCGCCTGCTTGTCAAGACGATGGACAAGGAGGATATGCACTATCCGCTGCACCTCGGAGTGACTGAGGCTGGTGAGGGCGAAGACGGACGCATCAAGAGTGCCGTAGGTATTGGTGCCTTGTTGACAGAGGGCATTGGCGACACGATCCGTGTGTCTTTGAGCGAAGAGCCTGAGTGTGAGATTCCCGTCGCCCGTAAATTAGTGGATATGATTGATGAGTGTGCCGCCCTGCGTGCTCAGGCCGAGGCTTCCATCAAGGACGACACCATCACCCTGAACGTAGATGCTACCGATTGGGAAACGCTGCAACTCAAGGCCGCCATGGCTGTGGGCGCCCTCCTTATCGACAAGAAGGCCACGAAACTTGTGATTAATCCTAGGGAACCTAGCAATCCTAGGGATCCTAGGATATCTAGTAAATCTAGTCTTATTGAATTGGCTGATGCCATTTTGCAGGCTGCCCGCATCAAGTTCACCAAGACGGAATATATCTCCTGCCCGGGTTGTGGGCGTACGCTCTACAATCTTCAGGAGACCATTGCCAAGATAAAATCTGCCACCAAAGAGTTTGTGGGTCTGAAGATTGGTATCATGGGTTGTATTGTCAACGGCCCAGGTGAGATGGCTGATGCCGACTATGGCTACGTGGGTGCAGGCAGAGGTAAGATATCCCTCTATCGCGCCAAGGAGTGTGTCGAGAAGAACATTCCAGAGTCAGAGGCCGTGGAAAAACTGCTGGAGTTGATTCGTAAGGACAGAGCATAAACAAATCCCGCCGCGGCGGGATTTGTTATTTCATCAGGATCTGGGAGAGTTCCTTCATGCCCTCGGAGGCGCCTTTCTGGATCTGCTGGACACGTCCCCCTGCATTGACGGGATTGGGGTCTATCAGATAGACGGGAATGCCGGGACGGGCATAGTGGAGTAGGCCGGCAGCCGGATAGACCACGAGGGAGGTGCCGATGATGATGAGGATGTCGGCTTCTGACACGGCGTCGGCAGCAACTCCAATCATGGGGACAGCCTCGCCAAAGAACACGATGAAGGGGCGGAGCAGCGAACCGTCGCCAGCCTTCGTGCCTGGCTCCACCTCGCAGTTCTCAGGCGTGAGCGTGATCTGATAACGGGGATCATCAACATCTCTGCTGGAGCAGACCTTCATCAGTTCGCCGTGCAGGTGGATGACCTTCGAGGAACCAGCCATCTCGTGGAGGTTGTCGACATTCTGTGTGACGACGGTAACATCGTACTTTTCTTCGAGTTTGGCGACGAGTTTGTGGCCTTCGTTGGGCTGTACGCCCCAGCATTTCTTGCGGAGCATATTATAGAAGTTGGTTACGAGTGTGGGGTCGGCCTCCCAACCTTCGTGGGTGGCGACTTTCTGTACGGGATAGTTCTCCCAGAGGCCGTCAGCATCACGGAAAGTCTTGAGTCCGCTCTCCACCGACATGCCTGCACCAGTCAATACAACAATCTTTTTCATAAGCAAAATGATTATATTCGCCTGCAAATTTACAAAAAGTGCTACAGATTTTACATAAATTCACTACTTTTTTGTATTAATCTGTGTTAATCTGTGCAATCTGTAACTAAAAAGTATTACCTTTGCAGCCGATTTTAGAAGTTACACATTATTTATAATAGAGAAAGAATGGATAAAGTAAGTTACGCTTTGGGTCTGGGTATCGGACAGCAGTTGGCACAGATGGGTGCCCAGGACATCAGTGCCGAGGACTTTGCCGCCGCCATCAAGGATGTGTTGGAGGGCAAGGAACTGAAGGTGTCGCACCGTGAGGCTCAGGCCATCGTACAGGACTATTTCCAGAAGCAGGAACAGAAACTTTCGGCTGAGCGTGCCAAGAAAGGCAGGGCCCACAAAGAGGCTGGTGAGAAGTATCTGGCAGAGAATGCCAAGAAGGATGGTGTGATCACCCTGCCCAGCGGCCTGCAGTATCAGGTGCTGAAGGAGGGTAACGGTAAGAAGCCGACGGCGAAGGACACGGTGATGTGCCACTATGAGGGCTTCCTTATCGACGGAACCGTGTTCGACAGCAGCATCCAGCGCGGCGAGCCCGCCACCTTCCCCTTGCAGCAGGTGATTGCCGGTTGGACGGAAGGTCTGCAGTTGATGCAGGAGGGTGCCAAGTACCGTTTCTTCATCCCTTACCGTCTGGGTTATGGCGAGGGTGGTGCAGGCAGTTCGATTCCGCCCTTTGCAGCCCTGATTTTCGATGTGGAGTTAATACAAGTCGTATAGAAAAGTAAAAAGGTATATATTTAAAAATTTTAAACAATGAAAAAATTAATGTTTGTAGCCGTTATGGCTATTGCTGCCGCTGCATTTACAGGTTGCGGCAATTCTACTCCAAAGGCCAGCCTGAAGAGTGATGTGGATACGATGAGTTATGCCATTGGTCTGGCACAGACTCAGGGTCTGAAGGAATACCTCGTTGGTAGCCTGGGCGTTGACACGGCCTATATGGCTGAGTTCATCAAGGGTCTGAACGAGGGTGCCAACGCTGGCGACAACAAGAAGAAGGCCGCCTATTATGCTGGTATCCAGATTGGTCAGCAGATCTCTACCCGTATGATCAAGGGTATCAACCACGAGGTGTTTGGTGACGATTCCACCAAGACCATCTCCATGAAGAACTTCATGGCAGGTTTTGTGGCCGGTACTACTGGCAAGGGAGCCCTGATGACAGTTGACTCTGCCCAGAACGTGGCTCAGGCACTGATGCAGGCTATCAAGGCCCGTGAGATGGAGAAGACCTACGGTCCGAACAAGGAGGCCGGTGAGAAGTTCCTCGCTGCCAACGCCAAGAAGGACGGTGTGAAGACTCTGCCCAGCGGTGTGCAGTACAAGGTGATCAAGGAAGGTACTGGTGCCATCCCTGCCGACACCTCACTCGTGAAGGTTCACTACGAGGGTCGTCTGCTGAACGACTCTGTCTTCGACAGTTCTTACAAGCGCGGCGAGCCCATCAACCTACGTTGTAACCAGACCATCAAGGGTTGGACCGACGCAATGGTTCACATGCCTGCCGGTTCTATCTGGGAGGTTTACATTCCTCAGGATCTTGCTTACGGTGAGCGTGAGCAGGGTATCATCAAGCCCTTCTCCATGCTGATTTTCAAGATTGAACTCCTCGAGGTTAATCCTAAGAAGTAATGAAGAAAGTGATTATACTGGCACTCGCCCTTGTGGCGGGTGCTTCTTTGTATCCTGCCAGCGCTGGT
>JAFZNI010000295.1 GCA_017551005.1 Prevotella sp. | reverse complement strand
TGCAGATGATCTGGCATCATCTGTAGCGCCACCACCTTCACCTCTGGATGATAATCACCTATCGTCAGCCATATCTTTTCCACACTCTCTCCCAATGGCGACAGTTCAATACGAGGCGCCTCTAGCGATGGCTCTACAGCCTCGCTACGCCCAACTACTTTGCCAAAGAGCGCCTTACGCTCCTCCGTCACCATCGTGATCATATACATCCTTCGTTCCGTGTAGTCATTATCCACACAGCGCCGTTGCATCGAGGGCTTCTTCTTTCCAGCAAATGCCTTTTGGCTTTCAAATGTTTTTCTATCCATGCTTAATCATAGTTTTACGGTGCAAAGATACAACTTTTTTCGAAACGTTATTCGTTATTTCAGATAAAATTCGTATTTTTGCCGTCAGAAATGTAGTAAATATGGCTTTCGCGACAAACTCATATAATTAAGCAGGGATCAGGGATATGAATTACGCTAAACGTCAGTTGCAGACAGGTGAGATCTTTTGCCTACAAGAGCGAGTCACGGGGAAGTGGTTTGCCTTTCAGATTGTACAGGTTGGGATAGAGTGGACGAGTTATGTTGTGCTAGACTACTTCGGTGAGCAACGGCCAACGTGTGACGACGTGCATAGTAAATGCCCATGGAAGCATTCAATGCGTCCTTTGCTTAAGGATATGTGGAATATAAGAGGAGAACTGGAGTATTATTATGCGCTCACTAACTGGTTTCCTGTTTCTGCCATAAGTCTTGGACAATACGAGATTATGGTCAACGAGGAATGTCACGGATGGGGACAATGGCCAGATGGTAACGTGTTCCGTTGGCTGGAACGGTGGAACCAACTGCCAGAAGGCTTAAGACGGCTTTATCGCAGTTTTGACTTGTTAGACCAGACACAGGTAAAGATAGGAACGCTGACGACTCGCAGAGCCGTATGGAGTATTATGGATGATGTGCTTGCGGCTGCTAGCGATTTCAGCGAACTTGACCAGTTGCCTTGGGCTCAGCGTGTCGTGGCTAATAGAGATTATCAGCAACTTATACCGTTCTTGGAGCGTCGCCCACTGATAGAGTATTTGGAATGGACGAACCATCATCATGAAGAAATGGATTTAAGACAGACAAATTTGGTGGAACTAAAGACTGGAGGTGCTTCGCTGAAACGTCTGTTGCTTCCTGATTCTTGCGGAATCCTTAAATTTGAATGGCCACTTCATCCAGACTTGCAGATAGAGTGCCGTGGCGAGGGCTTTGATTTAGAGATTTGGCTCGACCTTCACGACCATCCTTTGCCTCATTTTCCCCTGCCTCGCCTACATGTGCTGAGGCTGTTTAAGGTTTCTGCAATAAATGTTGGCCAGATAACGGCCTGCTATCCCCATTTGTCAGAACTGGTTATTGCAGGCAATCCGGGTACTGTCGTTGAAGGCTCGATGCGCTCTTTAGCCCAATTAGAAGACTTGCAGAAATTATTTATTAGAGACATGTTTGGCTTTATGGCTAACGATTTCCCCCAGCCAGAAGAATGGCAGTCGCTCTATGTTCTTAGTATGTCAAGCATTCCTAAAGATACAGGACAGGCGCTACGTCGACTCTATAAAAATAAGGTGGCTGATTTAAATATTTATAAACTGCGCTCGTCAGGATGGCTGGCAGAAAACTTGGATAATCCTTTCCGCAATTGGGATGGGCGCGAGCAGATATCCGCAACTGTATTTCGTAAGGCAACGGCACTTTGGAAACAACTCCGTCAGTCACTTGCAGCCGTGCGCTTGTTGCCTACAGAGCAACAGATCCAAGCGGCAGAGGATGCTGTACGATGCTATACGGAAGCGTTTAACCAACTGAACCGTCGTAATGATTTCATAGAGACGGAGGAACGAGAAGAAATATTTACAGCCTTCGAGCAAGCAGCAAACGAAATAGCCGACTTAATTGA
Source organism: Prevotella sp. (assembly GCA_017551005.1). GTDB lineage: Bacteria > Bacteroidota > Bacteroidia > Bacteroidales > Bacteroidaceae > Prevotella. Next base: position 1,493 of record JAFZNI010000295.1, on the reverse strand, counting down.
TATTCAGATGCTGTGTAATATATTTGATGAATATCGAGATTTTTAATATGATTTGCTACGCACCCAGACTTTGGGGTTCACTTCACAGGCACGATGTGAGATAATCTCTCCCGTCATCTCTCCCATAACCCTTACAGGTCTCTCCCTACAACCCTCACATTCGAATCATTGCAGTCTTAGGTTTTAGTGTCACGAAGTTTTGTGAAATACGCGAGCGTTGCGCGTTGCGCCGTTGCCTGCGTTGCGTAAGGTGTATAATAGTAGAAATAAGCAATCTTATTTATCATAATGTTCATACTATCCAGTAGGTATTTTTAGAATGTATGGAGGGTACTTACGCAACGTTGGCAACGTGGCAACGTTAGTTGTACCATCCCCCGTTTTGCTACTATACTATGAATAATTTGTTCCCTGCCTAGGCCGCAAAAATTCCCTAAGCAGAGAATTATTGTTACTATTAATACTAGCAATTGCTACTATTAATACTCGCAATCAGACAAACATGATGCCAGGCATGGTGTTATAAAAACTAATTGCCATCTGTCAGAACTGCCATCCTTCAGAAAAAGAGAGAAGTAAAATGATTCCCCCAAATCTGGCGGATGGCAGATGGCAGTTAGAATGATGAGCCCGCGATTCGGATGGGAGTTTTGCAGGGTGGTAGTGGTCGTGTTTAGCATGTTTAGATGTTTAGAAGTTTAGGATTTGAGGGTATAAATATAAAAAATTAAAATTTTAATTTATACTATTCTATAAAAACTAAATATCTAAATATCTAAACTTGCAGAAACCCAAACCGAATTGCGGAGAAGGTTTTGCATACCCTGTTTAAATCCAAACTGAATCCGGTTTGCCTCATTGCATACCTGGCAAAAGTGCGAACTGAAACTTAGGGAAGAAATTCCGACCTGGGAAAAGTCTGCCAGAATTCAGGGGACGATTTACCCCACCCTGCAAAAATCCAAACGGAATCTCAGGGAAGGTTTTGCCACCCATGCAAAAATGCAAACTGAATCTCAGGCATATTTCTGCCACCGGGGTAAAGTCTAAACGGATTCTGGGGCATAAAAATCCCACCGGGGTATGACTTGCCCTGAATCTCAGGCATGAAAAACCCCAGTGGTGTGTGGTCTGTGATGTATTATGGTCAGTCTTTCAGGGAATAGGTGATGGTGGTTACGACGCGCAGTTTCTTGATGTAAGGCGTGTTTTGGTCGCGATCCTCGATTTCGAACTGTCCCTGCCCGGCTGTCTGAATAGGGCCTAAGTCCGACTTGCTGGCCTCAGCAAACTGCTCTGCTGTCTTCTGCGCGTTCTTAATAGCCTCAGCCATCATCTCAGGCTTCATCTGTTGGAACGAGGCATACTCGTATTGAGGGTTGCTGCTGTCGATGGCTACGCCCTGCTTCAGCAGTTCTGCCTGCTTGAAGATGGCTTTGTTCACTTCTGTCACCTTGTTCGTTGCCACAGTAATGTTCGTTGATACGATATAG
>JAFZNI010000294.1 GCA_017551005.1 Prevotella sp. | reverse complement strand
TACAAATCACGTGCTCTGGCCAACTGAGCTAAAGAGGCGGGTGGGTAAGCGATCTGCATCGCGCCGCTACAACCTAATACCCTTGCTGCGTTCCCACCCTGGGGGATTCAAAGGGAGCTGGCCGTACAGGACTTACCCATGTGTAAAAGAGCGATTTTCTGAAATCGGCTGCAAAGGTACGACAATTAATTGAGAATTGAGAATTGAGAATTGAGAATTTTTGTGATTTTAACGATTTTTTGAGTCAAAGCACGCGTTATGTGCAGGAAAAAGTGTAATTTTGCACCCGATAAGCGTTAATTGTTAAATGATGACTCCTGCTGAATATATACAGTTGAAGGCTTTTGCCCGTCAGGACGGGGCTTTGTTGGCCCTGCTCTTGGTGGCGGTCTTCTTATTATATATAATAGGTGTATCGAACCAGATGTTGGGTATGGCGGCAGTCTTGCTGTTGTTCTATGTCCCCTTCTTTGTCGGTAAGCGTCTGGGTAAGTTCCGTGACTATGGGCGCGAGGGGCTGATCTCGTTCCGTCGTGGCTATGCCTATACCATACTGGTGTTCTTCTATGGTGGTATCCTCTTTGCTGTGGCACAGTATCTCTACTTCGCATTTATGGACAACGGGTTCCTGCTGAGTCAGTTTTCGAAGATGGTCACCTCCGAGGAAGGTAAGGCGATGTTGCAGCAGTATGGCATGCAGCAGATGATTGACGAGAGTCTTCACGAGATGGCCAATATCCGTCCGATAGACTATGCGCTGAACATGCTGACCATCAATATCTGCATGGGTTTTATCCTGGGCATTCCTATCAGCCTGATCATGCAGCGCAGCACGGCAAAAAAGTAGAATTGTAAATTGTAAATCGTCAAATTGTCAAATATAGTGGATATTTCAGTAGTTATACCTCTTTATAATGAAGAGGAGTCGATACCAGAACTATACGAGTGGATAGAGCGGGTGATGAAGGAGAATGACTTCACCTATGAGGTCATCTTCATCAATGACGGTTCTACGGATCGTTCGTGGGAGATTATCAGTGAATTGAACCAGAAACATCCCGATGTGGTGAAGGGTATCAAGTTCCGTAGGAACTATGGCAAGAGTCCTGCGCTCTATTGTGGCTTCGAGCAGGCACAGGGTGATGTGGTCATCACGATGGATGCCGACCTGCAGGACTCGCCCGACGAGATTCCCGGACTCTATAAGATGATCAAGGAAGAGGGTTATGACCTCGTGAGCGGCTATAAGCAGAAGCGTTACGACCCGCTGTCGAAGACCCTGCCCACGAAACTCTTCAATGCCACAGCCCGTAAGGTGAGCGGCATCAAGAACCTGCATGACTTCAACTGTGGTCTGAAGGCCTATCGCCAGGCGGTGGTGAAGAATATCGAGGTGTATGGTGAGATGCACCGTTACATTCCCTATCTGGCCAAGAATGCCGGCTTCAACAAGATTGGCGAGAAGGTGGTACAGCATCAGGCGCGTAAGTACGGCTCATCGAAGTTCATGGGTTTAAACCGTTTTGTGAACGGCTATCTCGACCTGTTGACACTTTGGTTCCTGAGCACCTTTGGCAAGAAACCGATGCACGTATTTGGGTTCTTAGGCACGCTGATGTTCTTCGTGGGCTTTGTGGCTGCCGTTGTCATTGGTGCTGACAAACTCTGGTGCCTCTACAACCATATCCCGCAGCGGTTGGTGACAGACTCGCCGTATTTCTATATCGCCCTGACGATGATGATTATCGGTACCCAGTTGTTCTTGACAGGTTTCGTGGCCGACTTGGTGAGTCGTTCGTCAAGTGGTCGCAATGACTATCAGATAGAAGAGACGATATGAGGAAACTGCTGTCCTTCGTCGTTGTCGTATGGCTGACAGCCTGTTCTACCATTGATTGTCCAGTGGAGAATACGGTGTCTGTGCAGTATGAAATCCGCGATAAGGCAGGAAAGGAATTGTCTATCACGGATTCCCTGTCAGTCATATCCACGCGTCAAGATGGAGATTACGTAGTCCTTAATAGGTTGAGCAACAAGTCTTCGTTTAGTATTCCCATCAGTTATTCTTATCCGGAGGATGTCCTCTTTTTCTGCTTTAAGAATATTGATAATGATTCAATAGTGGTAGATACCGTGTGTATCCAGAAGGATGATTTTCCCCATTTTGAGTCAGTCGACTGTAATGCCTCTTTTTTCCACGAAATAACCGGTGTGCAGCATACCCGGCATTATATCGATTCGCTCGTGCTTCTTAACAAATCAGTGACTTATGATCAGACGACCGTCCATTTCCGTCTTGTTCCGAAGAGTAACGATTAGTCTGTTGTTGCTGATGTCGGCAACAGGTGCCTCGGCACAGTGGAAGTTCTTCACGTTGCAGAAGGACTCTGTTCCGATGTTCCGTGGATTTGCCGTCTCTTTCGACCTGGTGGGATTTGCGTCGATGCAGTTGTCTGATCATGGGGAGTATGAAGGTGCCTTCCGACTGAACATCCACGACGAGTGGTTCCCGATTGTGGAGATCGGCTATGGCAAGGCTGACCACGAGACTGACGAGGTGACGCGCATCTCCTATAAGACGCAGGCTCCGTATTTCCGCATCGGTATCGACAAGAACCTGTTGAAGGAGAAGCATGGACCCTATCGCCTGTATGGCGGACTGCGTTATGCTTTCACTTCCTACAAAGTGGATTTGGACTGTCAGGACCTTGTTGATCCGGTATGGATCCGAAGGGCGGACTTTGGCGTGAAGGATGAGCAATGCAGTTATCATTGGTTAGAGGCCGTACTGGGTGTCGATGCGAAGATCTTCGGTCCGTTACACTTAGGGTGGAGCGTCAGGTATAAACGCCGTATCGCCCATAAAGACGGTGTCATAGGGCGCACTTGGTATGTACCGGGTTATGGTCTTGAAGAAGACACCCGCCTTGGTGGCACATTCAATGTAATTATTGATATATGAACAAGAAGAAACTGATCTGGCAACTGCCTTTCCTGTTGCTTCTGATAATGGGTACGGTGTTGATTATCCGTCAGCAGCGGAATATGCCTTATCAGAAGAATTCTGGTCTGGTGTTCGGAACGGTTTATAATCTGACCTACCAGTGTGATTCCGACTTGAACGAAAGTATCAAGGCCGAGTTGCAGAAGGTGGACAATTCCCTGTCGCCATTCAATGAGAAGAGTATTATTACTGCCGTCAACCAGAACAAAGATGTCAGACTCGACGAGATGTTCCTGACAGTATTCAAAAAGGCGGTGGCAGTATCAGAGGAGACGGAAGGAGCCTTTGATATTACGGTGGCTCCGCTGGTGAATGCCTGGGGATTCGGGTTTAAGAATGGCATTGAGCCTACCCGTCATCAGGTGGACAGCCTGCGCCAGATAGTGGGCTACAAAAAGGTTTCGCTTGTCGATGGAAAGGTCATCAAACAGGATCCCAGGATGATGCTCGACTGTTCGGCAATCGCCAAGGGTTATGGCACAGATGTGATAGCCAACTATCTCCGTAGTCGTGGCGTGAAGAATTTTATGGTGGAGATCGGCGGTGAGATTGTGACCAGTGGCGTGAATACCCAGCGTCTGCCGTGGAAGATCGGTGTGACGAAGCCTACGGACGACTCTCTTTCTGTAAGTCAGGAGATGCAGACGATTCTTAATGTCACAGACAAGGCGATGGCTACCAGCGGCAACTATCGCAGATTCTATTATAAGGGCGGTCAAAAGTTTGCCCATACCATCGACCCCAAGACAGGTTATCCAGTACAGCACGGTCTGTTGTCGGCAACGGTCCTTGCCAAGGACTGTACCACTGCCGATGCCTATGCCACCTCGTTTATGGTGATGGGTATCGAACGGGCCCAGAAACTGTTGGAGCGGCATCCCGAACTGATGGCGTATTTCATTTACAGTGACGAGAAGGGCGACTTGGCTGTTTGGTTCTCGCCTTCGTTGAAGGATAAGATCGTAGAGTAGGAGAGAGAGACGATGGCCACCCTGCAAATATTCGACAAACTGCTCCAGTTTCCCCTGTTTCAGGGTATGAGTCGTGATGATCTGGAACTGGTGGCCGGACATACCCGCTTCGGGTTCGTTAAGGTGCCTCAGGGAAAGACCGTTGTCAAGGAGGGTGCTGCCTGCACACATCTCTATTTCCTGATCAATGGAACCATCCGCGTGGAGAGCCGTTCTGATGACCACTCCTATGCGGTCATTGAACAGATGCAGGCACCTTTTATCCTACAGCCTGAGTCCATCTTTGGCTATCAGCAGGTATATACCCAGACCATTGTGGCTCAGACGGATACCAACTTCATTACCATACAGAAAGATGAGGTGGTGCGTCTCTCTGAGGATTTCTTGGTGTTCCGTCTGAACCTCCTGAATATCTTTGCCACCCAGACCCAGAAACTCTCCCGTCAGCCTTGGCGTCGTTATCCGCAGTCGCTCCGTGAACGAGTCATCAGGTTTTTTGTCCAACATTGTGTCTATCCTGCCGGTCCCAAGACATTTTATATTCTGATGAACCAGTTGGCCGGCGAATTGAACGACAGTCGTTTGAATGTCAGTAAAGTGTTGAATGAGATGGAGAGGGAGCATCTGATTATTTTGCACAGAGGACGTATTGAGATTCCTTTGTTGGAGCGTGTTTTGATGTCGTAGAGGGCCACTTTCAACTTTTTTAATGCGTAATCCTTTTGGAAATCAGAAATTATTTGTATTTTTGCACGCTGAAAAGTGAAGTATGTTATGAGTGAAGAGAAAAGACTCAACCCCTTTTTCGAGAAATACAATACACCGCATGACACGGTGCCCTTTGACCGTATTCGCTTAGAAGACTATGAAGAGGCATTTATGGAGGGCATCCGTCGTGACGATGAACAGATAGAGAAGATTATCAACAATCCCGAGAAGCCGACCTTCGACAATACCATTATCAGTGTGGATGACGAGAAGGATGGTGAGGGCTATTATGACCTGTTGGATCGCGTCAGTACCGTGTTCTTCAATCTGTTGTCGGCAGAGACCAACGACGAGATGGATGCACTGGCCCAGAAGATGAGTCCGATCCTGACGAAGCACGCCAATGATATCCGACTCAACGAAAAACTGTTTGAGCGTATCAAGTATGTGCATCTGCACCACCGTAAGTTGTCGCCAGAAGAAAAGATGCTGCTCGACAATTGCTACGATGGTTTTGTACGTAGTGGCGCCCTGCTCGATGCTGCCGGTAAGGAGCGCCTGCGCCAGTTGACGGAGGAAGCATCGATTCTCGGGTTGCAGTTCTCGCAGAATCTGCTGAAGGAGAACAAGGCTTTTACCCTGCATATCACGGATGAGGCACAACTGGACGGACTGCCTGAGACGGCGCGTGAGGCAGCAGCACTGGCAGCGAAGGAACAGGAAAAGGATGGTTGGGTGTTTACTCTTGACTCCCCGTCGTATTCGCCTTTCATGACCTATTCCACCCAGCGTGAACTCCGTCGGCAGATGTATATGGCGAAGAATACGGAGTGTATCCACGACAACGAGGAGAATAATCTGGAAATCTGTAAGCGACTGATCAATCTGCGTCGTGAACTGGCACAGTTGTTGGGTCATAAGACATACGCTGACTATGTGCTGAAGCATCGTATGGCAGGGAATGTGCGCAATGTCTATAAACTCCTCAATGACCTGATTGCGGCCTACAAGCCGACAGCCATCAAGGAGGTGGAGGCTATTGAGAAGATGGCAAGGAAGACAGAAGGCAAGGACTTCAAACTGAAGCCTTGGGACTTCGGCTTCTATTCACACAAACTCCAGTTACAGAAATACAACCTCGACGCAGAGATGCTGAGACCCTATTTCGAACTGTCGAAGGTCATCGACGGCGTGTTCGGACTGGCCAACCGCTTGTACGGCATCACCTTCAAGGAGAACAAGGACATTCCCGTCTATCATCCTGATGTGAAGGCCTACGAGGTGTTCGACAAGGATGGTGCGTATCTCGCCGTCTTCTATGCCGACTTCCACCCTCGTAAGGGTAAGCAGGGTGGAGCATGGATGACGGAATACCAGAGTCAGTGGAAGGAACGTATCGACACGAAGAAACCCTTCGGTCCAGACAATTGCAAGAATATCAGGCCCCATGTCAGTGTGGTGATGAACCTCACCAAGCCGACAGAAGAGAAGCCCGCCTTGTTGACACTCGGTGAGGTGGAGACCTTCCTGCACGAGTTCGGTCACTCCCTGCACGGCATGTTTGCCAACACCCGTTTTGAGAGTCTCAGTGGTACGAATGTCTGGTGGGACTTTGTGGAACTGCCCTCGCAGTTCATGGAGAACTTCGCCATCGAAAAAGAGTTCCTCCGTACCTTTGCTTTCCATTACCAGACGAATGAGCCCATTCCTGATGAACTCATTGCCCGTATCCGCAAGAGCCGTAACTACAATGTGGCCTACGCCTGTCTGCGTCAGGTCAGTTTCGGACTGCTCGATATGGCTTATTATACCAAGAAGGATGAGTTTACCGATGATATCATCCCCTTTGAGAAGAAAGCCTGGCAGAAGGCAATGGTGACGGAACAGTTGCCAGACACCTGTATGACCGTGCAGTTCTCGCATATCATGGCTGGCGGCTACGCGGCAGGCTATTATAGTTACAAGTGGGCAGAGGTGCTTGAAGCCGATGCCTTTGCCGTGTTCAAGAAACATGGTATCTTCAATCAGGAGACGGCCCAGCGCTTCCGTGACAATATCCTCTCGAAGGGTGGCACGGAGAACCCGATGGTACTCTATAAACGATTCAAGGGTGGTGAACCCACGATTGATGCATTATTGAAACGCAATGGAATCAAAACAAAGAAAACTGGATGAACGCTATCTGAGGATGGCGCGGATATGGGCAGAGAACTCCTATTGTCAGCGTCGGCAGGTGGGTGCCCTGGTGGTCAAGGACAAGATGATCATCAGCGACGGCTATAATGGTACGCCCAGCGGGTTTGAGAATATCTGCGAGGATGAGAACAACGTGACCAAGCCTTACGTGCTTCATGCTGAGGCGAATGCCATTACCAAACTGGCCCGCAGCAATAACAACAGCGATGGTGCCACCATCTACATTACCGCCTCGCCCTGTATCGAGTGTGCCAAACTGATCATCCAGGCTGGTTTCAAACGGGTGGTGTATGGTGAGAAATACCGTCTTACCGACGGCATTGATCTCTTGAAACGGGCCGGAATCGAAGTAGTCTATTTAGAAGTTTAGTAGTAAATATGAATAATAAGTCAAACCGTTTTGCTCCGCTCTGGATGGCCCTGTGTGTCGTACTTGGCATACTGGTGGGAACATTCTATGCCAATCATTTCTCTGGCAACCGGTTGAGCATCATCAATTCCAACGGCAGTAAACTCAACAACCTGCTCCATTATGTCAGTGATATGTATGTGGATACCGTCGACGTGAATGACTTGGTGGAGAAGGCGATGCCGCAAATCCTCTCTGAACTCGATCCGCACTCTACCTATATTGCTGCAAAGGATGTGCAGATAGCCAACGACGACCTGAAAGGCTCTTTCTCGGGGGTAGGCATTGAGTTTACCATCCGTCAGGATACTATCCGTGTGCAGAATGTGATCAGCAACGGTCCTGCCGAACGTGCAGGATTGGTGGCAGGCGACAAGATTGTGGAGGTAGACGATTCTGTCTTCGTTGGCAAGAAGGTGACTAACGAGGAGGCCATGCACCGTCTGAAAGGACCTAAGGATACCAAGGTGAAATTGGGTATCATACGCTATGGTGAGAAGAAAGTACGCCATGTGACTGTGACCCGTGGCGAGATTCCTACCAAGAGTGTGACGGCCTGTTATATGCTCGACAAGGAAACTGGTTATATCAAGATCAAGAACTTCGGCGAGAACACCTACCCGGAGTTGCTGATAGCCCTTGCCAAACTCTCCCAGCAGGATTTCTCCAGTCTGGTCATCGACCTGCGCAGTAATACAGGCGGCTATCTGGCCTCGGCTGTGCAGATTGCCAATGAGTTCCTGTCGAAGGGTAAGTTGATTGTCTATACACAGGGACGTAAGTCGCCCCGTCAGGACTACCGTAGTGATGGACGTGGCTCTTATCAGAACCTGCCCTTGGTCGTGCTGATTGATGAAGGCTCTGCCTCTGCTTCGGAGATTCTGGCCGGTGCCATTCAGGACAATGACCGTGGTACCATCATCGGGCGTCGCTCTTTTGGTAAGGGCTTGGTGCAGCAGCCGATAGAGTTTTCCGACCATTCCATGATGCGTCTGACCATCGCCCGCTATTACAGTCCTTCGGGACGTTGCATCCAGAAACCTTATACTTCTGGTGCAGACCGCGATTATGAGGATGACCTGCTCAGTCGTTATCAGCACGGTGAATTCTTCTCGCAGGACAGCATCAAACATACGGGCCCTGAATACCACACCAGTAATGGACGAATTGTCTATGGCGGTGGCGGTATCACTCCGGATATCTTCGTTCCGGAAGACACGTTGGGCATAACCTCTTATTATAAGGAGGCATCGATGAGCGGACTCATTGTGCAGTATGCCTACCAGTATACCGATGAGAACCGTGCTAAACTCAAAGAGTTGAAGGATGGCAAGCAGTTGGAGGCCTATCTGAAACGACAGAATATTGTCGATAAGTTTGCCACCTTTGCAGACAAGAATGGTCTGAAACGTCGGAACCTGATGATTCAGAAGTCGTATAAACTCTTGGAACGTTACCTTAACAGCCGTGTCATCTATAATATGCTCGACGAGCAGGCTTGGACGGAATATCTGAATCAGGACGATCCTGCCATTATCCAGACGCTCCGTCTGTTCCACGAAGGCAAGGCCTTCCCACAGCCAGAGAATACGGAGCAGCCCAAGAAGGTGGCGATGGCCTTTGACTATCGTGGTACCCATATCTCGCCAAACTTAGTGGCTCATGCGTAAGGATGAGTTACGGCAGCAGATGCGCCAGATCAAGCGACAGTTCACCCAGCAACAACTGGAAGAACTGTCGCTTCCCATTGTCGCCCGTTTGAAAGATCGGATAAAGGATGCACAGACCGTTGTGGCCTATTATCCATTGCCTGACGAGGTTGATATCCGCCCACTGCTCGATGACCTTGTGGCAGCAGGTAAGACTGTCTTTCTTCCCAAAGTGACGGATGATACCACTATGGAACTGCGTCGCTATACGGGGCAGCAGGATCTCCGTGAAGGTGCCTATCATATCATGGAACCCGTAGGTGAGGATATTCTCGGTGATAGTAGTGTAGCGCAGATCATAGGGACTGACCCCGTGATTCTCGTGCCAGGTATGGCTTTCGATTCTTGTGGCCACCGCTTAGGCCGAGGTCGCGGCTACTATGACCGCTTCCTCATTTCACATCCATGTGAAATTATCGGTGTCTGTTTCGACTTCCAGAAAGTACCGGAAGTCCCGACAGACGAGCATGATGTTCCTGTGGATGAGGTGATTTAACGAAACCGTATATCGGCAATCACCTGACTGCCCACATAGTCATTCAATCGTCTTACATAGTCTGAGCGTTGCATCGAGAGGTCTTGTCGTAGGGCAGGATTCGTCAGATGCACATAGAGCGTCTGATTGCGGATGGTCACCCCATCCGTATAGTTGGCAATCATCTCGCCCGCCACCGTGGGCCAGGCTTCTATCAACCGCTTCTGCAACAGAGGCGTTTCCAGTCCCTGTTCCCGTAGATTCTTCAGAATCAGTTCCTTGATGCTCTTAACGTCTCTCTTGAACATAGCCTTCCTCTACATAGAATATTTTATAGTCGTGCGATGAGGCTGAGAGTATCTGGTCCAGATGGTCTCGGTTGGTGTCGGTAATAAAGATCTGACCGAAATCGTCGCCTGCCACCAGCCTGACAATCTGCTCCACACGCTTGGCATCCAGTTTGTCGAAGATATCATCTAACAGGAGCAGGGGTGTGGTTTTCGAGTTCGTGCGTTTCAGGAAATCGAACTGCGCCAACTTCAACGAGATGACAAAGGTTTTGTTTTGTCCCTGACTGCCTTCGCGCTTCATCAGATGGTCGCCAATCATAAATTCCAGGTCGTCGCGGTGGATGCCGTGCAGCGAGTAACCCACGGCACGATCCTTCATTCTGTCGCGCTGTATCACCTCTAATAGCGGCCCCCGCTGACAGTGCGAGATATAGTTGATAGCCACCTGTTCCCGATTGCCTGAAATCGT
>JAFZNI010000293.1 GCA_017551005.1 Prevotella sp. | reverse complement strand
TTGGTGCGAGATGTAATCAACGATTCCAACTGATCCAGACAGAGTATACCATCGTCCGTGATGGGCAGATGCTTCACAACAATCCCCCGTTTCATCGCCTGGAGTTGCCAACTGACGATGTTCGAGTGGTGCTCCATCTCCGTCACAATCACCTCATCGCCTGCCTGCATCTGTGACTCGCAGAACGACGAAGCAACCAGATTAATGGCCTCCGTCGTGCCACGGGTAAATACTATCTCCTCTGTCTTTGAGGCATTGATAAACTGACGTACTTTCTCTCGTGCCGCCTCATGCAGATCCGTCGCCTGCTGACTCAGGTAATGCACTCCACGATGCACGTTGGCATTCACATTGAGGTACTCATCCCTCATCGCATCCAGCACACACAATGGTTTCTGCGTCGTCGCTGCATTGTCGAGATACACCAGCGGCTTGCCATACACCTCTCTGGATAATATCGGAAAATCCTCGCGTATTTGACTGATATCAAACATACCTATTTAATAATTGCGCGACAAAGGTACAAAAATAATATCAAAAGTTTGGTTACATTAAAAACTTTTTTGTATCTTTGCACCCAAACCTGACTTTTAAACTTATTGCGTATGAAACAACTTGTACTTTTAATGATTGTGGCGATGGGGCTGAGCACAACAGCCTTAGCGCAAAAGAGAGTGAAGAACATCTACGCCAGTTCCTCTAAACTGGACATAGAGATGATGCAGAGCAGCGAGCAGACCGTTCAGTTGAACCGCTATTTCTTTGCAGGTTACAATACACTCTGTCTGCCTTTCTCCCTGACAGCCGAACAAGTGGCAGTTGCCGCCAAAGACCTGAAGGTGGAGCGTCTGGCAGGCATCCAGCAGGAGGGAGCAACGCTGAATCTCTATTTTGTAGATTGTACTGACGAAGGTATTCAGGCCGGCCTTCCCTATCTGGTATTCTCACCTACATCACAGTATCTGAGGGTGAAGAACACCGATGTCCTGAACTTCGACCCAGAACTCAAGTCCGTCCGCATGACTGACGACAAGGGAAACATCGTGACCTTTGGCAGCAGTTGGGAGAGTCTGGAGAAGGTGGGACGCTATGGCATCCCTGCCAAACAGAACGTGACACCACTGGAAAGCGTACTGGTGAGGACTGAGGCAGACAAGACTTTCCTGCCTACGCGCTGTGGCTTCACCTGGGTAGAGCAGGCTGAATCAGCCAATGACTTGAAGATCCAGCATGCTGCCAGCAAGGGTGAGGTAACCGCTATCTTAGGCGTTAAACTGGACAATACCACTGATGGTGATTCCTACGACCTGCAGGGCCACAAGACTTCCAAGAACGCCAAGGGTATCCGTATCCAAAACGGCAAGAAGACAATCGTCAGATAATCAATCCACAGATATCCGTCATAGGCAGGGAATCCCAAAGATTTCCTGCCTTATGGATGACGATATTGGATGGCGAGCATCGTCAAGTCATCACTCTGCTCAGCATCGCCCACAAAACGATGAACTGCCTCTTCCATCCGACTGACGAGGGCAACAGGTTCAAGTGTTCCATCAGCAATCTGCTTTTCTGCCACGCGGAGCATACGCTCATCACCGAACTGGGCTTGCGCACTGTCCTCGGCCTCATTGAGGCCATCGGTATAAAGGAAGATGGTGGTCTGCGGTTCCAACTGTATCTCCTGAAGCGTAAATGCCCATCCGTCAAAGACTCCGACAGGCAGGTTTGGGTCGCAATCCAAAGTCCTGACATCACCGCCTATCAGCAAAGGAGAGTTGTGCCCTGCATTGCAGTATTGGAGTATTCCCGTATGCAGGTCGAGCACACCCAGGAAGAATGTCACGAACATACTTTGCTCATTCCCTTCGGCTACTGAAGCGTTGAGAGCCTCCACAATCACATTCGGCTCTGACACATGCAGCGAGATATTTCGGAACAGCGAGCGCGTCACGGCCATCACCAAGGAGGCGGGGACACCCTTGCCAGAGACATCGCCAATACAGAAGAACAGTTTCTCATCGCGGATATTGAAGTCGAACAAATCGCCGCCCACATCCTTCGCAGGGGTTAACTTACCGTAAATATCCACATCATCACGCTCCGGATAGGGCGGGAAGGTTTTGGGGAGCATCGACATCTGGATGTCGTGGGCCACCTTCAGTTCATTCTCGATAGCAGCCTTCGAGGCGGTGGTCATTTGCAGTTGGTCGATATATTGCGTCAGCGATATCTGCATGTTCTCAAACGAGTCACGCAACTCACGGATCTCGTCTCGTGTCTTGATCGCAGGCAGTTCGGCATGAAAATCTCCCTTTGCCACTTCCGATGCAGAATGAGCCAGCGTCTTTAGTGGGAAGAGTTGTAAATGGATAACCCTTCTCAGCACAATACCGATTACCAATAGGAGAATTATGAGCAGGAACAGCATGTGGTGCTGCAGACGATTAGGGTGTTCCATGATTTTCGATTCAGGAATGGTGAAACAGACAGACCATTGCACCCTAGACACAGGCGCATAGAACACCAGTGATGCCTCATTGTTCTTCTGGGTTGCACTTGAAGTGAATAGTGAGAGGTCGCTGACCGTATCGACACCCTTTCCTCCTCTCAGCATCTTGTTGGCCAGTATTGATGCCTCTTCGCTTTTCCTCTTCTCGAGTTGAGTGACGGCATTGTGTGTCTGAATCCATTGTATATCAGGATGGCATACGAACTGCGAGTCGCGTCCCAAGATAAAAACCTCTGAATAGTCGTAGGGCTTGGCACTCTCCACAATCTGCTGCACCCAGCGCAAGTCTACGTCAGCACAAAGAATGGCATAGGTCTCACCTTTCTCGTCGTGCAGCGGCACAGAGTAGGATACCATAGCACGCTTGGTGGACATAGAGTCGACATAGGGCAGACACCAATATCCTGCATCGAGTTTGTTGCTGTATACCCAGTTGCTGTCGGTCTCCAGATAGCAGAAATCGTTTTCCGGACCGCCTATCTCATCCTCCTCCAGCGCCCCTGTAATGGGGTCGCGCGAGATGGTTGGCGCGTAGTAGCGTCCGTGATTGGGGAAATAGTCGGCTTTATACATCAGCGTCACAGCAGCAATGTCTTCGTTGGCTTCTATGAGTCGTTGCAGCAGTGTGATCCCCAGCACCTCGTGTGGTGCCATCATATAGGCATAACTGGCAGCCGTATTAACCGCAGTCTCTACATTCGACACGCGGTTGTCTAAGACCTTGATGGCACTCTCCATTGAACGGCTGGCCTGACGATGCGTCTCTTCCGTTACAATCTCACGCATATAGTTTATTTGCCATAATCCCGCTACAAACATGATGAGAGTCACGATACCCAACACCAGGATGGTAGTGCGTAGCGCAACAGATCTGTCCAGCAGTTTTGGTAGTCTCATTCTCTCCCTCTTAATCCGTTTCCCTTATTTCACATTCAGTTCAGCATATCCTTCTCCCATCAGCAAGAAGTCGTCATGATGCAAAAGAGTCACCTCGACACCCCGCTGGAAAATCAGTACGATGTCGGAACCACCAAACTGGAAAAATCCCATCTCATCGCCACGCTGTAATTGCTGACCTTCGTGCAGAGAGGGAATCCAATTGACACTACATATCTGCGACATACCTACAGGTAACATCGCCACAAGTCCGTAGTCCTTCGTCTCGATGATGGCACAGGCACGCGTCTCCACCATCTGGAATCCTATATTGTTCTGATAATAGTACAATTTCTGTTCGTTGTCCCAAAGGGTATATCCGCCACCAGCAGCAACACCGGGAATCTTACGTAACTCCACCAGTTTGCCATCCACAGGTGCATGGTAGCGATGGTAACAGTTGACATCCAGGAACGTATGTGTCAGTGTACCTCCAGCAAAGGCTTCCTTATAGGCCGAATCATCACCGATGAGTTGAGAGATATCGCTGATCTTGGCGGTCTTGATCTGCAAGTCGTCATATACCAGTTGATTGTTGTCATCAATAGCCCATGTCTTCTTAGGCCAGGAGTCAGCGGGTGCTATCACGTCCACATCAGCAAGAGGACGCATATCAGGTGATGCCAGGCTACGGGCAAAAAACTCGTTGAATGTCTTCCATTGGTTTCCTTCTCCATACCAGCCTTCCGTCATTCCCCAGTCCGGATCGGATGCCACCATCTCATAGTAGTCATCATTCCAACTCTCTTCCGTATCCAGGAAGTCTCCCCATGACTGACTATAGGTGGTGAGCCAGGTGGCGAAGGGTTCCACAAACTCCACGGTAGGATAGTAGAAGCCACGGTCCTTTAATGCTTCCAGTGGCTGGTCAACCACAAACCAGAAGTAGCCAATACCCTGATCCACTCTTCCGTAGAGCGACTGTCCATAGTCGTTAGGGGCTGGATAGAGCATCACATCCCAGGGCAGGCAACGGATGTTGCGGTCAACAAACTCATAGAACTCGTCCAGGTTTTGTGCTGGATTATACCGTCTGTCGGGATTGATCGTTGCAGCCTGACTGATAGCCTGTTCCAGCAATAGTCTTACTTCTGTGTTTTCGTCACAGATACGTATCAGTTCCTGAACCGCTTTGGTATGTTGTTTCTGTGGTGGCACCACAGGACTGTCTTCCACACTACATGAGGCGTAGAGGAGGCAGAAAACCGTTGTGAAGGCAAATAGCCTGAGATGGTACTTATTCATAAGATCTATTTACAGAGACGACAGCCAGCGCATTTATTGAGTTCACCACGGAAGCGTTTCTCCACGAGGTAGTGGAGGCGGTCACGGAGAGGTTCGAGTGCCATGTGGTCGATGACCTCGTTGATGAAGGCGTTCTGCAACAGGAGTTTGGCCTCTTCGAGCGAGATGCCACGCTGGCGCATATAGAAGAGGGCGGCATCATTGAGTTGTCCTACCGTCGATCCGTGGGCACACTTCACATCGTCGGCATAGATTTCCAACATCGGTTGGGTGTACATACGGGCCTCCTTTGTGGCAGTGAGGTTCTGGTTGGTCATCTGCGAGGCGGTCTTCTGAGCACCATGTTCTACTAATACCTTTCCCGCAAAAGCACCTACGGCCTTATCATCAAGCACATATTTATAGAGTTCGTTCGAGGTACAATGAGGAGCCTTGTGGATGATGAGCGTGTTGTTATCCACGTGCTGCTGCTTGTCGGCAATCACACAACCGTAACAGCCACATTCTGCTCCTTCACCAGAGAAGGTGAGGTCGAGTTTGTTGCGGGTGATGCCATTATGCAGTGTGATGACGTTGTGGTTCACACGACTGTTGCGCTGCTGGTCGATATACACATTGCTCACGCGGACATTCTTGGCGTGGGTTTCCTCGAGACAATACAGATCCAACGAGGCATTATCGCCTACATAGGCCTCGATGACCTGAGTAGCAAGGAAATTCCTGTCGTCGGCAGCATGGTCGCAGAAGAGCATCTTGATCTCAGCACCCTCTTCGAGGATGATGAGTACGCGACGATTCACCATCAGGTCAACATCGCCACGCAGGATATTGATGACCTGAATAGCACGTTCTACCTTCACGTTCTTGGGTACATACACCAACAGGCCATCCTGTGCCAACATTGTATTCAGAGCCGTCACGGCATCCTCGCTGGTTTTGGCGAGTTTGGCATAGTATTTCCCGATGAAATCGGGATGTTCCCTCAGTGAACCAACAATCACACCTTCAGGCAGATGACCTTGGCCGTGGAGAACTCCTGACTCCTGACTCCTGGCTACTTTATAAAATGCGTCGTTGACAACGAAATAGAGACTTGTAGAGAGGTTGGGCACATCACAACGGAAAGCCTGGTAGGGATCGACGGGTATCTCGAGGCGGTTGAGATTAACACCATAGTCAGGGGCGAAGAGTTTTTGCAGGTCCGTATATTTGTAGCGCTCCACCCTTTTGCTTGGGAAACCCTGCTTGCGGAAGTCCTCAAAGGCCTCATCACGCACGGCATTCATCGCCTCTGGCGCATGATCGAAGATCATCTGCCGTGCCTGCTCGTAGAGATCTATATATTGGAAACCTACCCCTGCCCCCTCCCTACCAGGGAGGGGAATGGTTACTCCTGCTGTCTGTATTTGACTGTCCATGTCTTTTCTATTCAAAAGGAAACTACTCCCCTCCATTCAGGGAGGGGTTGGGGGTAGGTCTCAACCAATCATAGCCATGCTCCTGAATCTGCTTGGCGAGTTCAGGACCACCCGTCTTCACAATCCTACCTTTATATAATACATGAACGTATTGTGGACGGATCATCTCCAACAGACGATCATAGTGGGTAATCACAATACAGGAGGTCTCTGGTGTCTGGAGTTTGTTCACACCTTCAGCCACAATGCGCATAGCATCGACATCGAGACCAGAGTCCGTCTCGTCGAGGATACTGAGTTTCGGCTCCAACATCGCCATCTGGAAAATCTCGTTACGCTTCTTCTCACCACCACTGAAACCTTCGTTAACAGAGCGGTTGGCCAGTTTGGAGTCGAGTTCCACAATCTTACGCTTCTCACGCTGCAGTTTAAGGAACTCAGCCGCATTCATCGGCTCCAACCCCTGATACTTGCGCTTCTCGTTGATGGCGGCCTTCATGAAGTTGGTCATCGACACACCTGGGATCTCCACAGGGTACTGAAAACTCAGAAAGAGCCCTTCGTGGGCACGATCCTCAGGCTTCATCTCCAACAGGTTCTTGCCATTGAAATAGGCCTCGCCCTCAGTGACCTCATAGAGTGGATTGCCCACAAGTACGGCACTCAGGGTAGACTTTCCAGAGCCATTAGGTCCCATGATGGCATGCGTCTCACCATCGTTGATAGTCAAGTCGATTCCTTTCAGAATCTCCTTATCACCTATTCTTGCATGTAAATTCCGAACTTCTAACATATTCAAGCCCCCTAAGTTAGGGGGATGGGGGTCTGAACAAGCGTTTACC
>JAFZNI010000292.1 GCA_017551005.1 Prevotella sp. | reverse complement strand
GTGAATTATGAATTATGAATTATGAATTATTTAGTACCTTTGCGGCCAAAATGCAAGAATCAGACAAATAAATACCACCATGAGTCTACTCGATATCATCCTCTTGGCAATTGCTCTGGCTATGGATTGTTTTACGGTTTCCATCGTCAGTGGGGTGATTTGTTTAAAGGAGACAGGAGTCAGGAGACAGGAGACAGTAAGTTATCTGAGGATGGCCTTCCTCTTTGGGTTCTTCCAGGCGATGATGCCACTGATAGGTTGGCTGGGTATCAGTTATTTCAAGTCGTATATGGAAGCCTACGACCACTGGGTTGCCTTTGGCATGCTCGCTTTCATTGGAGGTAAGATGATCAAAGAGAGTTTCGGTAAAGAAGAAGAGAAACATTTCGACCCTCGCCGCCTACACACCCAATTGCTTTTAGCCA
The DNA here is from genome assembly GCA_017551005.1 of Prevotella sp. Classification (GTDB taxonomy): domain Bacteria; phylum Bacteroidota; class Bacteroidia; order Bacteroidales; family Bacteroidaceae; genus Prevotella. Next base: position 11,419 of record JAFZNI010000292.1, on the reverse strand, counting down.
TTGCCACGAGTATCGATGCACTCGCCATCGGCATCTCCTTTGCCTGCACAGGCTATAACACTCTTGGCCAACTCACCCTACCTCTTATTATTATAGGTGTGGTGTCGTTCCTTTTCAGTATCATCGGCTACCACTTAGGCCGTCGTTTCGGCAAATCTATCACCCGCCGCCTGAAACCGGAACTCTTAGGCGGAGTGATCCTTATTCTGATTGGTGTGAAAGTACTGCTTTCTCACATGCTGGAATAGGCACTTATGCTGAAAATGATAAAAAAAATACAGTTTTTATCATTTATTCGAATAAATTCCCTAACTTTGCACTCTGTAATCGGTTCACCTTTGGGGTGATGAAAAGGGAATCGGGTGGAACTCCCGGACAGTCCCGCTGCTGTGAGTCGTCCTTTGAGGCGCAAACATAGAGTCACTGAGATTATTGGGAAGACGTTTGCGACCTGACGACAAGTCAGAAGACCTGCCGATGAAGACAATGCCATACACTGGTCTCTGGGGATAGACGGTGCAGGTGATACAGACAAAGGATGAAACGACTTGGCACATTGGCTATGACTTGTGTGTTGTGTCTTATCGCTACAGCGCAAAGCAAGTTGGATTCTGTACAGCATGTACGGGAGATTGTGGTCGTGTCGAGACCTGCCATGCGGGAGGTGGTGCCCAGTCAGAAACTCAACGGCGAGATGCTTGAGAAACTAAACACCCACTCTGTGGCTGATGCCCTGCGCTATTTCTCTGGTATCCAGTTGAAAGACTATGGCGGTGTGGGAGGTATCAAGACGGTGAACATCCGTTCGATGGGTACGCATCACTTAGGTATCTCTTACGACGGGGTGCAGTTGGGTAACGCCCAGAACGGACAGATAGACCTGGGACAGTTCTCGCTTGACAATGTAGAGGAAATCACCCTCTATAATGGTCAGAAGAGTGCGATCTTCCAACCCGCCTCTGACTTCGGGAATGCAGGAGCCATCTATATTAGGACGAAAGCACCGGATTTTTCAATGCACAATGCACAATGCACAATGCATAATGCACAATGCACAATGCACAATTATCATCTGAAGTTCAAGGCGCAGTATGGTTCAAGCGATATGTTCCGTTTCTCAACACTTTGGGAGCAGAAACTATCAGAAACAGTAAGTTCTTCCGTAAGTGCAGGTTTCCTGACAGCCAGCGGAAAATATAAGTTCCGTTACGAGCGTCGTTATCCGAACGGTGAGACAGCCTGGGATACGACAGCCGTCCGTCAGAATGGTGATATCCATGCCGAGCGCATCGAGGCAAACCTCTTTGGACGATTGGATCAGGGTGGCTGGCAGGTAAAGGGTTACCTCTATCACTCTGCCCGAGGAATACCTGGTGCCATCGTGAACAACGTGTGGCGAAGAGGCGAACGGCAACAGGATCTGAATACCTTTGTACAGGCTGCCTTCGACAAAAATATTGGCAATGGATTCAGTACCCGTTGGTTGGCGAAGTATGCCTACTACAACACCCACTACGTGAATAAGGACTCCACGCAACTACCCGTTGACAACCGTTACAAACAACAGGAGTTCTATCTCTCCACCGCCAATGTACTAGAACTGTTGCCCAATTGGAGTGCCTCGCTGAGTTACGACTTCAAATGGAACAAACTCAATGCCGACACTTACAACTTCGCCTTCCCGACACGCCTCTCCAACCTCGTGAGTCTCGCTACTGCCGTCGACTACAAACACCTGAAGGCACAGGGCTCCGTTCTCGCCACCTTCATCCACGATAAGACAAATCACGGAAGTCATTCTCTCTCGAAACTCACCCCTGCCCTCTTCGTGAATATCTACCCCTTCCGAGGCACATTCTTCTCGATGCGGGCCTATGTGAAGAAGAGTTTCCGTATGCCTACCTTCAACGACCTCTATTACACGGATATGGGTAATGCCAACCTGGTGCCAGAGAGTGCCTTGCAATACGATGCAGGTTTCGCTCTCAACAAACACTTCGAGAATGGCATCATCCGACATGCTGAAATGCATTTCGATGCTTATTATAATACAGTACACGACAAGATCGTGGCCTACCCCAAAGGACAGCAGTTCCGTTGGACGATGCTCAACCTCGGCAAGGTGCATATCAAGGGTATCGACGTGGAGGCAGAAGCCGACTGTTCAGTAGGTTGCGGTGTTACCGCAACCCTCCGTGCCCAGTATACCTATCAAGACGCACGTGATGTGACTGATCCACAGGACTCCTACTATAACGACCAGATACCCTATATCCCCTGGCACTCCGGCTCTGCCATCCTCGGGCTCAGTTACAAGAACTGGGACCTGAACTACTCGTTCATCTATGCCGGAGAGCGCTACGACGAACAAGAGAATATCCTCTACAATCACATGGAACCCTGGTACACCAGCGACTTATCGCTGCGCTATCAATGCACAATGCTCAATGCTCAATGCACCATTATGCTTGATGTGAACAACATCTTGGATCAGGACTACGAGGTCATCGTCAACTACCCCATGCCGGGCCGTAACTATGCCGTCACTTTAAGCGTTAATATTTAATGCACAATGCACAATTCATAATGCACAATAAGATGAAAGAAAAAAAGAATAGAAACAAATGGTTTGCTAGCGTACTTCTGCGCGCAGCCAATTGTGCATTGTGCATTGTGCATTGATATACTCTTGCAGAGACGACGTGATGGTAGTGCCGATGGAGGATATCAACACAGGCGGGAAAACGGTAAAGAGTGAAATCGTCGGGATGTACCTGTTGAATGAAGGGAATATGGGTTCCAACAAGTCAACCCTCGACTATCTCGACCTATCAGGAAAAGACTCCACAGTACATTACTATCGCAATATCTATTCCGAGCGCAACCCCACCACGGTGATGATGCTGGGCGACGTGGGTAACGACTGTCAAATCTACGGTTCTCGTCTGTGGCTCGTCATCAACTGCTCCAATAAGGTGGAGGTGGCTCATGCCGAGGATGCCGTCAGGATTGGTAAGGTGGACATTCCCAACTGTCGTTATGTGACATTCAAGGATGGCTTTGCCTATGTCTCTTCGTATGTAGGCTCTGTATATAGCGGCAGTAGCAGTCCATTGGGTAGTGTCTATAAAGTAGATACGCTCAGTCTGGAGAAAGTAGATTCTTGTAGTGTTGGTTACCAGCCCGAGGAGATGGCCATCATTGATAACGCTCTCTATGTCGCTAATAGCGGCGGTTATCAGGGTATGACGGGACAGGGTTATGAGAGTACCGTCAGTGTAGTGGATCTCAAAACCATGCAGGAAACAGACAGGATTGAGGTGGCTCCCAATTTGCACCACATGAAAGCCGACAAATACAATCAACTCTGGGTGACAGCCCGTGGCAACTATACCAATGAGACAGGTAGTATCTGGTGGTTGACGAAGGGTGTTAATGGCAAGATGCAGGTAGGCGGACATCTGGACCAAGCCGTCAGTGACCTGTGTATCGTAGGCGACTCACTCTATTTCTACGGTAGTCAGTGGAGTGAGGTTTCGATGACGAATACCGTCACCTATGGCATCATCAACATACGCACTCACCAGATAGTGTGTAACAGTCTGTCGGAATCTGATGCGATTCGCAAGGTCCGTATGCCATACGGCATCATCGTGAATCCCATTCATCGTGATTTCTACCTGATGGATGCAAAGAACTATGTATCCAGTGGTGAACTGCTGCATTTCCTCCCTGACGGCACCTTCGACTGGAAGGTAAAGACCGGTGATATTCCTGCCCACGCATGTTGGCGCTTCGCTAAATGATAATGGATAATAGATAATGAATAAAGTTATGCTGAAAGATATAATAACTAATAATATACAAAGGTCTCATCCACAAACAAGGATGATAGGTTTGTCCTTTATCCTTTATTCATTATCCATTAGCCCCGCAGGGGCGCAGCGGATGGACGATGTAGCAGAGCATTCGAAATATATCCAAGCGGTGGATGAATACCGTCCAGCACCCGGACAGTATGTCAACGACGTACCTGAATATGAGGAGGGCGACACAGAGGCCGACATGATCCGCAAATGCAATGAGAATCTTGCAGGCAAAAGTCTTACAGACCAAGATGCCCATATCGTTGCCCTCGGCGGTTGGGGAGGCTATATCACCTTCCACTTCGACCACTCCATTGCCAATATCGCAGGTCAGCGCGACTTCGCCGTCTGGGGCAATGCCTATCAGGAGATGCGGAACCTCGTCTTCGGCGGCATGAATGAGGCGGGCATTGTGATGGTGTCGAAGGATGTCAATGGCAACGGTCTGCCAGACGACCCATGGTATGAGATCAGCGGCAGTTGCGATGTGGATAGTGTCGGAAAGGTCATCTATGGTTATGAGGTCACCTACCATAAGAATCCGATGGGAGACATCCCCTGGACGGATAACCATGGCAATAGTGGCACCATCGACCGCAACCACTACCACACGCAGGAATACTATCCCCAGTGGCTACCAGACGGACTGACCTTCCGAGGTACCCGTCTGCCTGACAATATGCAGAACCTCTCCGACAAGGTGGATAATGCCTGGAGTCCATACTACTATGTGCTCGTCGGTTTCCGTTACGGCTATGCCGACAACTTGCCCAACTTCACTGATAATGCCGATGCTACCTCATTTAATTACGAGGGCTGTGGTATTGACATCTCCTGGGCTGTCGATGAGAACCGCCAGCCTGTCCATCTCGACTTCATCGACTTCGTGCGGGTCTATACGGGTTTGAACCAGAAGTGTCCCCAGCCCGAATGGTGGGGTGAGACCTCCACGGAGTTTGCGGGTGCTGAGGATATCCATCTCGAAGCCTCCCTGGAAGCCATCCGTCAGGCACAGGAGACGGCTCGCAGAGCCGATGTTGACGGAGACGGACACATCACAGCCAGTGACATCACTGCCATCATGCATGTCATATCCGGCAAGACGGACAGGATCACTCCCAAAGCAGCCGATGTCAACGGTGACGGTAAAGTGACAGTGGCTGATATCATCATTGTAGTCAATATAATCAATAGTCAACTTTTTTAATAAACATGTTTCACTTTTAAAACAAATGATTATGAAAACTAAAAGTATTTTTGCATTCGCAGCCATCGCATGTGGCTTTGCACTGTCATTCACTTCTTGTAGCGAGGAAGACAATCCTGTAGGCGGTGAAAAAATAACTGCTACCATCGGTTTCGAGAACGCAACCCTCAACAATCAGGGTTTCTGGTGTGGTGAAGTAAATGACAACGGCTACGATAATGGCTATGGTACCAGTTATCCTTGTGTCTATCAGGAGAGTAGTGTTACCCTAAACACCACGTTCAGCGTTTTCTATTGGTCTGGCTATGCTATCTCTAACCGTACTGCTACAAGTTTTGCTTTTGGCGACTACTCACCAGAAGGAATGCCAGATCAGTTTAATAACGTTACAGGAAAGGCTCATAGCGGAAATAACTTCTGTGTCGTTCAACCCTATGGTGAGACCATCGACCTGAACGGAGCCACCGTAAAGGGATTCTGGTATACAAACAGCAGTTATACAGAAGATGCTTACCTTAACGGTGACGGCATGACTCCTGGTAAGTTCGAGGCAGACGACTGGTTCAAGTGTATTCTCAGACCCACTCCAGTTGAGGGTTTAAGTGGTGCACGCTATGAGATCTATCTTGCAAAGGATGGTGACTATGTAAAGGAGTGGAAGTATTGCGACCTCAGCGATGTCGATGCCTTCAAGAACCTCAAGAGCATCTCCTTCGCCTTTGAAAGTACAAAAAAGAACGACTGGGGTCCGACCACACCTGCTTATATCTGTATCGACGATATTGTGATTGAAAAGTAAAAAGGTAAAAAAGTAAAAAGGTAAAAGACCTTGAAATACGTTAAGTTATTATTCCTGGTGACATTGTTCTCTGCCTGCAGAGGAGGCCAGACCTCCTCTGTCCAGGCCGAGGGCGACACCGTCACCTTTAAGTACGCCACCCTGCTTAGTGTCGTGAGATACGATGGTTATGTGGTGGCGTCACTTCAAAACCCGTGGAAAGAGGGAATGACACTACATCGGTATGTGCTCATCCCCTCCGACCATGAGGTTCCGCCGCATATCCCCAGCGGCACCATCATCCGCACTCCCTTGCACCGCTCCATGATGTTCACCACCGTCCACTGTGCCATGCTGATGTCGCTTGGCAAGGAAAACTGCATCTCTGGCGTAGCCGACCTGAAATACATTAAGATTCCCTGGATTCAGGAACAAGTGAGAAATGGCAAGATTGCCGATGTGGGCGACGGACTCAGTCCTGTGGTGGAGAAGATCATCGACCAACGGCCTGACGCTATCTTCCTCTCCCCGTTTGAAAACAGCGGCGGCTATGGTAAACTCGAAGAGATAGACATCCCCCTCGTGGAGTGTGCTGAATACATGGAAAAGACACCCTTAGGCCGTGCTGAATGGCTACGCTTCTATGGCATGCTCTTCGGCTGCGAGGAAAAGGCTGACAGTCTGTTTCAGGTCATCGACCAGAACTACAACCGTCTGAAACAACTGGCTCAGAAGGCACAGACGAAACCCTCTGTGTTACTCGACAAGGTGACGGGCAGCGTATGGTATGTGCCAGGCGGCCAGAGCACCATCGGCCAGATGACTCAGGATGCAGGTGGCAACTACCCTTGGGCGAAGGATGCCCACAGCGGCTCCGTCTCCCTCCCCTTCGAGGCTGTTTTGGAGAAGGCTGGCGAGGCTGATGTCTGGCTCTTCCGCTATAGCAGTGACCACGACATCACCTATACCGAACTCAGTACAGAGCATCACGGCTACGACCAGTTCCGAGCCTTCCGCCAACAGAATGTTTATGGCTGCGATGTCGAACGTTCACAATTCTATGAGGAGTCTCCTTTCCGTCCCGACTGGCTCCTCAACGACTTCATCCGCATCCTCCACCCAGAAATCGAGGGACTTGCTCCCCTCCGTTACTACAAAAAACTGCCATAAGATAGTTTTGTGCCGTCGCTTTTTGAGGAGACGGCACTTTTTTTCTGATTTTTTTACTCACTTAATCGATTTTTTCGTAACTTTGCACAGGAATTGAAACTAAAAAGAACCTGTTATGAAACGAATAATCAAAACGGTGCTCTGCCTCGTATCTCTCTGCACCTCAGCATTTGCCCAGACGGAGCAGCGCACATGGGCCATCGATGTAAACAAATTAGGTATTGAAATCAGTCCGACCCTTAGTGGTATCTTCTTCGAGGACATCAACCAGTCGCTCGACGGTGGTATCTGTGCGCAGATGATTCAGAACAACTCCTTCCAGGCCTATAACGTGCCCGACGGGCCTGCCAACGAGTTTTCGCAGAGCGACACGGTGTTCTTCGGCTGGACAATCGTGCAGACTGATGGAGCCATCGGTGAGGCACATGCCGTCAGCAACCGTCCGTTGGTGACACTTGAACGCAAGTATGACTACGACCCGAACGACAAGTACGATGACGAAAAACGATATGTGCAGTACTGCGTGAAGTTTGACATCCAGAAGGCTGGCAAGGGCTTCGGTATCGCAGCCAACGGCTATGGCATCACATCCAGCACCAGGGAACGAGGGGCCATTTATTCGAACAACACCCAACGTCCGTCGCTGGCTGTTGAGAGCGGGGTGAAGTATGACGTGGGACTATACCTGCAAGGCGATCACTATAAAGGGAAGGTCAGTGTGTGGCTTGAAGACATCAATGGCACCATCAACTCGAATGTGATCACTATCAAGAAGGTGACGGACAACTGGAAGAAATATACTGGGACACTGAAAGCCCTGCGGACGGTTGACAGCCGACTGGTGATTACGGGACAATCAGCAGGAACCTTCTATCTTGACTTCGTGACGATGCTGCCCGAGGCATCACATCTGTGGAACAATGGGAAGTCAGGGCCTTTCCGTAAGGACATGATGGAAGCACTCGCCAAACTCCATCCTACGTTTATGCGTTTCCCTGGCGGATGTGCCTCAGAGGGACCTAATTACTTCGGACAGGTGTTCTGGAAAAACTCAGTAGGTAAGCCCGAAGAGCGTATCGGCTTCCGTAACCACTGGGGCTACTGGACTTCACAATACGTGGGATTCTACGAGTATTTCCTGATGGCAGAGTCGCTGGGTGCCAGTCCGCTGCCTGTATTGAATAATGGTGTGACCTGCCAGTTTGTAGGACATTCATATATTGCTCCGCTCGAAACAGAAGCCGACCGCAAGCGCTTCCAGGACATCTTCGTCAATGATGCCCTCGACCTGATAGAGTTTTGTAACGGTCCAGTGAGTAGCAAATGGGGAAAACTCCGTGCAGAGATGGGTCATCCTGCGCCGTTCAACCTGAAATACCTCGGTGTGGGCAACGAGAATCAGGGAAAGGAGTTCTGGGAGCGGTTCGATATCATGTACAAGGCCATCAAGGCGAAGTATCCCGACATCATCATCGTCTCAACGGCTGGTGCACGTGATGCAGGACGTGAGTTTGATGCTAACTATGCTGAGATCGACACAAAATATCCAGACACCTACGTCGATGAGCACTATTACAAGGGCGACGACTGGTTTTTCAGTCAGGGCAACCGCTATGCACCAGGAGCCAAGCGTGGAGGTGCAGGACTGACGTATGACCGCAGCCGTCCTACCCGAGTATTTGTGGGCGAGTTTGCCAATAACGGCACCAACAACGCCTACCACTCCACACTGGCTGAAGCGGCCTACTGGCTGAGTCTGGAACGCAACTCCGATATGGTGGTGATGGCGGCCTATGCCCCCCTATTCTGCAAGAAAGGCTTTAACAAATGGGGGGCCAACCTCATCTGGTTTGACAACCGCGGACTGTGGCGCACCACCAACTACTACTATCAGCAGTTGTTCTCAGAAGGTGGCAACCGTGCCCTGCTCCCTGCCGATGTACTCAAAGGCGATGAAGCCGACGCAAAGGTCTATACCTCTGCCACCATCGATACGAAGACGGGACGTCTCTATCTGAAATTCGTCAATGCAGAAGCCACTGAAAAGAACGTTACCATCAGCATCGCAGGTGGCAGACAGTATGATGCCGAGATGGAATATATGACCTCTGCCGACACTAGCATCAAAAATCAGGGTGACGCGAATTACTATTCAAGCCACCCTGATGTTGACAGTTCGTTCAGTTACCACGAGGCCATCACGCCACAGACACAACCTATCGGAAAGGTATCAGACCGTTTCACCATCGTCATGCCGCAGAACTCAGTCGGCATCGTCAGGTTGAAATAGGGCCTTGTCCACACTACCTGCATCGAGGAGGCGCTGCTGAGCCTCCTCATAACTCAGTCCGAGGGAATCTTGAAGCATCCGCGTGCCACGATCCACAAGTTTGGCATTTGTCAACTGCATCTTTACCATGCGGTTGCCTTTGACGCGACCCAGACGAATCATCAGCGAGGTGGAAATCATATTCAGCACCATCTTCTGAGCCGTTCCACTCTTCATACGACTGGAGCCCGTCACGAACTCTGGGCCTACGATGGTCTCAATGGAAAACGCTGCTGCCCCTGCCAGAGGCGTATTTGGATTACTGGTGATGCAACCCGTCAGCAAGCCATTCTTACGGGCTTCTCGGACGGCACCAATCACGTATGGCGTTGTGCCTGAGGCCGCTATGCCTATCACCGTATCATCTGCTGTCGGATGATAGGTCAGCACATCCTCCCAGCCTTTCTCTGTGATATCCTCTGCCTTTTCGACAGCATGGCGCAGGGCTTTTTCACCGCCAGCAATAATCCCTATTACCCAAGAATCTGGCACGCCGAAAGTGGGTGGGAGTTCACTGGCATCCAAAACGCCCAAACGTCCGCTGGTGCCTGCACCGACATAGAAGAGCCTGCCGCCCCGCCTCATTCTCGGTTCGATGGCTTCTACCAATGCCTCTATCTGTGGGATAGCCTTCCGGACAGCCTCAGACACCAGCGTATCCTCGTCGTTGATGTGCTGCAGAAGTTCGCCTACTGACATCTGTTCAAGATGGTCGTAGCGCGACGATTGTTCTGTGATTCTTTTGTCCATCGATGCAAAAGTACAAAGAATTATTCAACCGTCCAAGAAAAACAAGGAAAAGATTGACTAATCGTTGTTGAGATGCAGGCGTAGGCCGAACTCGACGGAGGGGGTCAGAGAATGCTCCTTGTAATAATGCTCGAGGAAGGTTCCATCGTCGAAGTAATAGCCAAGGGAGGGTTCGAGGTAAACACCAAGTTGACGGATGATGGTATATTCTGCACCTGCTGCCGCATTGACTGACCACTGCCAAGGCTTCTTACCTATACTGCCTCCCTCGAAGTCGGCACGTATACACTTCTCCACCATCGCACCACCAGAGAGATAGAAACGGACATGATTCGTCGCCCACAGTTGCCAGACGAGACCGAGGGGAATGCCCAGATAGTGTAGTTTCTGATCATTACCATCGCTGAACTCTGAATAGAGATAGGTATAGTTGATGCCGCTATGCAGGGCCAGACGGTTATTCAACTGATACTGTACACTCAGTCCGAAGCGCACGGGGAGGTGATGCTTTGAAACATATCTTGCGTGAAAATCTGAATATACATTTTTTCCAAGATCGGACTCTTGATAATCTGAATATGCATTGTTTCCAAATTCGGACACTGGATACTGTATTTGTAACTTATTAAAGTCATCTATCTGTACGGAGTTGTTGGCAGCAAGCAGTCCGCCGGAGGCATTCAGGCCCAAAGACCACTTGTTTTGCGTTTGCATATCATTACTTTCTGCAATGAACAGATCATCTGGCCATTCTACTTTCTGTGCTAAGTTCGTCGTTTGCTTTGGCTCGACAGATGCTTGTTGGGGTTCGTTTGGCATCTGTTGAGAATCATCGGCAGTTTGCTTTGGCTCGTCTGGCATCTGCTGGGGCTCTGCAGGAGAATCAGATTCGGGCAATACTTCTTCTTTTGTTTCAGTCTCTTTTGTTTCAGTCTCACTTTCAGCGACAGGTGACTGATGACGGACAAGGGCGAGAAGAGGGGCTTTTGCCTGCGATTCCTGCGCTACAGAACCTTTTTCTGCTAATGGCTGGGAGGCTGGTTGCTCTGGTACGGTCTGCTCAGATACGATCTGCTCGGATGTGCGCTGCTCAAATGTTGGTTGCTGAGAGACGGCATTGGCCTGTTGAGGCTGTTCGCTGTCGTTGATGTTTTGAAAGACGAAGAAGCCCACAAGTGCCAAGACGGCTGCTGCCGCTATCCAATAGAAACGCTTGGTGGTAGCGGGCTTATGAACAGGCTCTGGCGAGAGACCCATCTGCTTGCAGATATCGTCCCACAGCCCTGGAGGAGGATCCATCTGATGATTCTCCAACTTAC
>JAFZNI010000291.1 GCA_017551005.1 Prevotella sp. | reverse complement strand
CCCTGTTGACCAGAACGCTTCATCAGGTTCGGCACATCCTTCCGGTAGGCCTCAACAACACGGAAGAGATACTCTGCCCACTCCTTCGGATAAGGGTCACAGTTCCAACCCACCGATGTGATCAGCGCCTCCATCTCGAAACAGTCGGCGTATGCCATCAGGCGCACCATCGACTCCATATCATCCGGTTCCACATCAGCCGGCGCAATGTCCGTACACACCACCAACCGGGGCTTCAGCCCAGCCTCTCCCTTCGCCTGACAGACGACAGACGTCGCCAGAACCAACGTTAATAGGATTATCTTCTTCATGTTACTTTTTACTCTGCTTCTAACAGGAGGACACGGCTGGACCAGTCGGTTTTCTTCGACCATTCGGGCTCGTTGCGATAAGGCATCTCAAGACCGTGGTTCATCAGGTAGGCACCACTAAAGGTCTTGCCTTCGATATCCATTGGCCTGAGGTCGATGCGGTTCAGTTCGTGTACCTTATAATTCTTATTGGCATCAAGGCCAGCCATCTTTACACGAGGCAGATGCTCGTTCTGGAACGACTCGGTCTTCCACCAGAAGAAGACACTCTTCGACTTTGCCTCGTTGACGTACATGAGTGAAGCGAGGCCCAGTTTATCGTAAGGAGAAACAAGGCGGTAGAGGTCACCAAACTGCACAATTGGACGTATCTGCTTGTATTCGGCAATCGCCTTACGGCAAAGGTCTTTCTCATCGTCCGTCATGTTCTTGGGTTGTATCTCCATACCCAGACGTCCGCTCATGGCCACATCGATACGATACTTCATGGCTGTGGTACGGAAAACGGTGTGATTCGGCGTAGCCGAGATATGCGAGGCCATTGCAATGGCAGGGAAGAAATAAGAAGTTCCCCACTGCATATAGATGCGTTGGAGGGCATCGGTATTGTCTGAAACCCAGAACTCATCGAAGTAAGGCAACACACCCCAGTTGGCACGTCCACCGCCAGAGGCACAGGCCTGGATGGTGAGATCGGGATATTTTGCACGAACACGCTGACAGGTCTTTTCCAAGCCACGGTGATACTCGATATAGAGGTGACTCTGGTCGTTCATGGTCAGATATTGGGAACCGTGATTCAGGATGGGCATGTTGGCATCCCACTTGATATAGTCGATCTCAGGATACTTCGTCATCAGATTGTCGACAACCGAGAACACGAAGTCTTGCACCTTGGGATTGCCCATATCGAGAATCAACTGCGTACCGCCACGACCCTGCACAGCCTCACGCTTAGGGGCCTTGATGATCCAGTCTGGATGAGCCTCATAAAGTTCAGAGACCGAGTTGGTCATCTCCGGCTCAATCCAGATACCGAACTTAATACCATGCTTCTTGGCATCACGCAACAGACCTTCGATACCTTCAGGCAGTTTGTTCTTATCCACCACCCAGTCGCCAAGTGAAGAGTTATCTGTCTTACGCGGATACTTGTCGCCAAACCAACCGTCGTCCATCACGAAGAGTTCACCACCCATCGAGGCGATGTCACCCATCATCTGATCCATACCCTGCTGGTTGATGTCGAAGTAGACACCCTCCCAGGAATTGAGCAGGATCTTTCGTTCCTTGTCGCCGTGAGCCAGCATATACTTTCGGCCCCACTTGTGGAAGTTACGTGATACACCGGAGAGCCCCTGTTGCGAGAAACTGAGCGCCACCTTCGGCGTCACGAAGGTCTCGCCCTTTTTCAGATGATACTCAGAGTTGTCGGGGTTGATGCCAGCGAAGAAATAGTGATATTCTGTATCGTCCGTCTCCACTTTCAATTGGTAGTTGCCTGAATAACAGAGGGCCGCACCGATGACATCGCCTGTATTCTCCTGGCCTTTGCCATTGAGGGAGAACATCACCTCGGCATGATCGGTATGCGAGTTACGTGAACCGTCTTTATTCTTAATGACCTTCTCGCCAGCGAGGAGAGGCTCTTCCACCAACTGAGCCTCGTTGGCCCAGGAACCATAGAAATGCGAGAGCCATACATTGCCGCGACGGATAGGCAGACAGATAGAGGCAAACTGCGTCAGTGTGACGGGTTTGGCCTCACCGTTGGTAATTTCTGCCCAAGTCTCAATCATATCCTCATTCTGGTAGGCCTTGTAGCAAAGGGTGACGGATATCGGATATTCTGGATCCTTCAAGGTGATTCGAAGAACGTTATCCTTGTTTTCCATACCTGTGACATACATCGCCGTTGAGAGATTGCCATCTGAATGCTTCATAGCAAGGGCTGCCTCCGCAGGACAGTTCAGGCCGTAGATGGGATAGGCATCCATCCGTCCGTTACGGGGTGTCTGTAAGTGAGCCAAATCATAGTTGCTGAGTTTTGCACCGAAATAGACATACTGTGGTTGCTTGCCATTTTCCACATTAAGTACCATTGTGACATTCTTTGTCTGGACAGTCACCTGCTCTGCCTGCATCGTCATTGATACAGCCAGAAGCACTCCGAGAATCATTCCTTTCTTCATAATTGCTGATAAGTATCGTTTTTAGTTTCTGGTGCAAAAATACAAAATAATTGTGAATTATGAATTATG
>JAFZNI010000290.1 GCA_017551005.1 Prevotella sp. | reverse complement strand
CCCACGTCGTTCTTCTGCACACCTTTGATATAGGCAGAAGCGGTCTTACCAGCCACCACGGGGTCCTCGGAATAGTATTCGAAGTTTCGTCCGCAGAGGGGGTTACGCATGATGTTGAGGGCAGGAGCCAGCAGCACGTCGGCACCATACTCCTTCACTTCTTCACCGATGGCCTGACCAACCTCTTCCACCAACTTCGTGTTCCAAGTAGAGGCCAACAGCGTACCAATGGGGAAGTGGGTGCAATAGTAGGTGGCAGAGTCGCCTTCGCGGGTGGCATCGATACGCAGTCCGGCAGGACCGTCAGCCAGCACCACAGCAGGGATGCCTAACGAGTCGAGGGGATAGGTAGTACCAGCGGCACCTGGCACGAGATTCTTGGTGGCACCGATGACGGCATCGTCGCCAGAGAATCCTGCCATACCCACACCAATCACGAAATGAGCCTTGTCCTCGAGTGACAACTTACTCATCACTTCCTGCTGGTCGATCGTGTTCTTAACAACCTTGTCAGCAGAATTGCAGCCGACCATCAATGCGGTGACTGCGAATACAAACAATACGGATTTCTTCATAAGACTTTACTTTAATAAAAGGATAAATTAATAATATTTAGTATCTCTGTGGCATCATTCCATGTCTTACCGCTTGCAAGGTGACTCCTGTCCGAAGAGGAACTGGGACTGGTAGCCGCCAGCATCGACCACGATCTTCTCGAATACAATACCAGGATGCTTGGGCTGTAACGTCAGACTGTGTACCTCATTATGTGTCACAGGCAATTCCACGACCTTCTCCACCACACGACTGGCAACGGCAGGATAATACTCCGAGTACATATAGGGCTGACGGTCGACAAGCGTCTTGTTGAAGTTGACCACCTGTGGCTCCCCACCGTCGAGGCTGACGGCATACTCAAAGCCACCGACGTCCAGGAAGTCGAGCGTCGATTTCACGACGACATGGACTTTCACGGACTTCACATCACCAGGCAACGTCAGCCTATAGGTCAGTGAAGCGTCGCCGACAGACTTCGTATAAGGCGTCAAGGCAACGGCGCTGCGCGTTCGACCATAATAGGGATAGACCGTCCATTGTGTGCCTTCAGGTGCCGTAGCACTGTAGTAGTGCTCTGCCTCCATCGCCACATAGCCATTGCTGGGGGCAAAGATATATCCACCTGCCGTGCTATCGGCAACAGTAGTGGTTCTCGGCAACATATCCGCACGGAAGTTATCGTTCCAAGAACGATAGCCGATGTGTTTCTGTATCATCATACCGTTCCACTTGCCACCGGCAATGTCTTGGTTGTAGGAAGCACATAGCAGCGAGTCGCGACGGAAAGTCTCACGCACCCGCTCTGCCCAGACATTAGCATCAGGATTCTTATTGGCGGCCAGATACTGGTTCATGGCCTGTGCATAGTACATGTCGTAGAGGTTGGCCATGGCCTGCACAGGGAAGAGCACCAACTGACGATAGAAGTCACGGGCCTCGGCAGGAATCTTGTCGAAAAGACGCAGGGCACGCAGTTCCAGACGCTGGTAGTCGTCGGCCACCTGTCGCCACTCACCTGTCTCTATATTATAGGTTCGCGCATCGAGCATCTCTGGTGTGACGCGAGCCATATATTGGCAGTTTCGGTTGTAGATGTCGGAGGCTTCTTCAGCGATGGCATCGCTGAAAACAGAACTAAAGAAACAGCGGGTGTGGTCGGTGACGGTCTGGACGGTATAGTCCTTCGGACTCCACGCCATATCCATGAACAGCGTGATGGGATACTCCATCGGCTTCAGGTCGCCGACATTAAGAATCCACATGCGCTCGATGCCGAAATCATAAGCCAGCGACAACTGTTCGAACATCTGCTGTGTCTGGGTGACGTTGAGCCACTTCGTGTTACGGGGAGCGCCCACGTAATCGACGTGGTAGTAGATGCCCCACCCGCCCTTTCGGCTACGTTCGGCAGCAGTGGGTACACGACGAATGTCACCCCAGTTGTCATCGCTGATCAAGATCATCACATCGTCGGGCACACGGAGACCGGCATCGTAATAGTCCTGCACCTCTTTATACAAGGCCCATACCTGGGTAGTCTTCTCAGCGGGCTTGCCCATCACTTCCTTGATAATCCTACGCTGGTTGTCGATAATGTTTTCCAGCAGTTTGGTATCGGCATTCTCGCTCATCGCCTCATCACCGTCACCACGCATACCGATGGTCACGATATCGTCAGTACCTTTCATACGTTCGATACCCTCACGGAAGAAACGGTCGAGGTTCTCTTTGTTGGTCTGGTAGTTCCAGGCGCCCCACTCCTGACGACGGCGTGCATATTCCTGATGGTTACGAGCCATCGGCTCATGGTGGGAGGTGCCGATGATGACACCCATCTGGTCGGCCAGTTTGCCGTTTTCAGGATCGTCGGCATAGAAGGCCCAGCCCCACATGGCGGGCCAGAGGAAATTGCCCTTCAGACGGAGGATGAGTTCGAATACCTTCTCATAGAAACGGTGGTCGCCATAGTTCGTGCCAAAGGTATTCTCCACCCATGTCGTGAGACAAGGTGCCTCGTCGTTGAGGAAAAGGCCACGATAGCGCACGGCAGGTTCTCCGTCAGTATATTCACCTTTCTTTATATATATAGTGTCATGCTTCTCGATGGGGACATCGGCCCAGTAGTACCAGGGTGAGACACCGATCTGCTTCGACAGTTCATAGATGCCAAACACCGTACCGCGCTTGTCACTGCCGGCGATGACGAGTTGGTCGCCGATGGTCTTGATGATGTATTTCTCCGTCTTGCCCTTCAAATTGCGGAGTTCGCCCGCCTTCACCCACTGGTCAATCTGCTTATTTACGCCCACAGTGCCAATGAGAATGGATTTTCCGGAAGTTCCGGATAATACAGATTTCCCAGTGACCCGTTGGAAGTCCTGTTGGAGGTTGGCGACGGCCCGTTGCACACAACTGTGCTCCTTGGCGTCGAATGAGATACCGGCACCTTGCAACGAGAGTGCGTCGTCAGATGCCTTAAACACGACAAACTGCTCTGCGGCACTGATGGTCAGCGCCATCAGCAGCGAAAGGGATAAAACTAAAAATCTTTTCATATTGACAGGTTTTTATTAATTATTGCGCACACCAAAATTCCTACGCGACTCGTCGTTGATGACACGACTGGCCTTACGGCCATCGAAGTGAGTCGGGGCGATGATGAAATCAGGGACATTGAATGAAAGGAAACGGTCGCGATAGAAACGGCGCGGATTGCGTTGCGGCAGCATGAAGGCCTTGCTGACAACGCCCTTGGCATCGACATGACAGAAATAGGGACGTGTGAAGAGACCATCGTCACGACGGGAACTGATTACAAGCCAACGAGAGTTGGTGCTCCAGTTGTGGAACGACTCCGTATCGTCGGAATTTGCCCTTGTCATAGGACGGCTCTCTCCCGTAGCGAGGTTGAGCAGCCAGAGGTCGGCCTCGTGATGCCAGATGCTGAACTGTCCATAGTCGGAAAGCGTGTAGCAGAGGAAACGGCCATCGTAGGAAGGGCGTGGAAAGGATATTGACTTATGCTGAGCCACAGCATCGACAATAGTGTCTATACGGCTGCCGAAATTTCCCGTAGCAGGATCGAAATCAATGCGACAAAGATTATAGCGGATAGAATCGAGTTGATGACTATCCTCAGGAAGTGCACGGGCGGCACAGAAATAAAGTGAACGGCCATCGGCGGAAAAAACAGGGAAGGTCTCATAGACCGAGTCTTGTTTAAGCAAGGGCGAAAGCAGCAGTTCGTTCTTCTCGACATCATAGATCTGGAGGTCGGAGGCAGTATCAAAGACCTCGATACGATTGGGGTCGGCACTATGGAACAACTGACTCGTGGCGTTGGTTGAATAGGCAATATAACGACCTGAGGGATGCCAATAGGGATAGACGCATAGGCCGAGTGTCTGGTCGGTCTTGGTGTTATAGGCAGTCATAGCATCGTTGTGACGCAGCAGTGTGGCACCATGTGGGCCGCGGATGTGCAGGCTCATGTCGGCAGGATTGCCACGGTTGAAACTGTGGCAATTGACGCAGCCCTCGAACTGGGTATTCTCAATCAGCGCACGCTCGTCAAACGAAGAGAGGTCGCGTTCGTAGATGCCCATCTTGCTCCATACCTCATAGCCTGGCGCGATCAGACGGTAGCAGATGCCGTAGTCGATACTGTCAGGGCTGACGTGGATGGGGAAAGGGCGATAAGTATGCCAACCGTCGTCATACTTGGCGGAGACGGTCACGCTGAGCGAGTCGCCACGGTTCTGGTCGAGCAGGGTGCGCCAGTCGTCAAGGTCGAAATCTACAGACTCCTCTCCCTGGCTGTGCAGGCTATGTCCGTGGCGGTCGGTAATAACGGCATCAACGAGCAGTGCTGTCTCATCGACCATACCAAAGTTGAGCGGCGCTATATTCACAGGTATGGTGACACCGAGGTAGTCCGGATAGATACGAGGCTGCACAGTCTCTTGCCTGGCATCCCTGACAGTCTCGTCCGTACAACCTGTCAAACCCATCAGTCCCATCAGACCCATTATCATAAGTATCTTTCTCATCGCTTTTCGGAAATGAAGTGGTTAAACCTTTCGCGGTCGCCCGTCAGCAGATAATAAGCCAAGAGATATTGATAGGCCAGGCGATTATCCGTATTGCCGTAATAGAGGCTTTCGAGCATCTCGGGTGTCACATGGTCGCTGAAATAAAATTCTTCCCTGTAGGCATACCGGCGCAGACGTCCGTATTCGGGATGCCTGGCTATCGCCTGTTCATCACCCAACAGCGGCAGAGTCTCATTCGCCCAGTCACGATAGAAGAGGGTCTTTTGCAGGGCCGTGAGATATTTGCGCGCCACTTCGTACTGGCCATTGATGAGGTTGGTCTGCGCCAGACGCTTATAACAGCGGCCACTCTTTTGGAAGTCGAGGATGGCCTCCTGGGCCTCGAAGACCGTCCGCTGGGCAACAGTAATCATACCCAACTGATAAAAAGCCTCAGCAGTAGGCATAGGACTGGTCGCATCGCTCTGCACATCGGGCAGAAGACCTAATATACCATTCTGATTATAGTCGAACAAATGGTCGACAAGCATACCGTGCATCGCCAAGGCAAGGTTCTGTACCGTCACGCCAATCTGGTTGTTTGGCCTCTCGGCATTGACGGTCTCAAGGATGCGGTTCCATTGCTGGTGGCAGGCCATGAAGTCATATTGCATCACTCGTTCTGCCTTGAAATTGGCGTTTTTCCAAACGAAAGCCCCCATGACAATAACTACGAGGAGATAAGAGGTAAGAGGGATGAGGTGAGAGGAAAGAGAATTGTTCTGCTGCTGAGCATTCTCTGATTTCTTACCTCTAACGACAAGCCACATCACCAAGGGGATGATCATAGCGGAGAACCATGCTGCATAGAACAGGGTTGGGAAGGTGTTCGGAATACGGTAATAATGGCTGCCACCGAAGGCTATCCAAAAGAGTATGAAAAAGGCGACAAAAATGAGGATGCGTCGCAGCCATCCGTCTGGCAACCGGAGAAGTCCGCAGAAGGCGAGTTGTGTGAGCAGGACAGCCCAAACGCCACTCATCAGCGCATTCTCATCGAGCAGGAAGAGCCAGAGCAGGAACGAAGGTACAAAGGTCAGGCCATAAAACCATTGACCATTGACCATTGACCATTGACTATTGACCATTGACCATTGACCATTAACCATTGACCATTGACCATTGAGTAGGCGGAGGGTCAGAAGTTGCACTGCCGAGAGCAGCAGCGCAATGATCAATGCCCCCACCCAGGCAAAGAGGAAGAACTGCGTGCAGAAGCGACCCAGCAAGTCGGCGATGCCACCCGGCAGCCTGACGATGTCCCACACGTATGTACTATCGAAAAGGAACAGTTGATACTGCTCCTGATAGTGCAGGTGATGCGGATAAGCCAGTCCGAAGAAGAGGAGGACGGCCACACCGAAGATGAGCGTGCACAAACCACGTAGGTACTTCATTCCTTAACTCTTATTCTTAACTCTTAACTACTTGTCAAATACCCTACTGAATTCCTCGACACTGATCTTGACAGGTTCAACCATGAATTCTGGACGGTTATAACTCTTCAGAAGGCTGATATGCAGTTCTGGATCTTCCTGCGGCAAGAGGAAGGCCTTTTCTACTTTCCCGTTGTTGAAATAGGCAAAATAGACACGGCTGTAGTTATCATCGTCACGACGACTGGCAATCATAATCCAATGTCCGTTACTCGACCATGAGGGGTAACTATCGGAATAGTCCTTGCTGTTCAGCCTCGAGAGGTCGAGGGGCGAGGATGTCTCCCAAGTGAGGGCTGTGCCGTTATAATTGTCCATCGGGATACAGACGATGTCGGCATCATGGTGTCTGCTATGGAAACAGCCATACTGCCCCAAGGCAAACAGCAGGTAGTGGCCATCAGGGCTGATACGTGGCAATGTGACGCTCTTATCTGCCGAGGCGGCATCATAAACCAGTTCCTCTTCGCCAAAACCGTGCGTTGCCAGATCAAACGAACGGCGGTAGAGGTTGTATTGTATTTTTGCGTAGGTAGTCCTTATGTCTTGACCTTGCATCTCCTCAGGAAGCGGAACAGACTTGCAATAATAGAGGTATTTGCCATCGGGCGACCAGGTAGGATACACCTCCAAAAGCGTGGAATCGTTGCTGACGATGCTCACCGAGTCGGTCTCCACATCGTAGAGAATCATGTCACTGGCAAGATCGTAAACCTCAATTTTGTTGGGATTGGCCGTATGGAATGCCTGTCTTGTCTTATTGGTCGAGAAGGCTACCAGTTTGGCTGTGGGATGCCAGGACGGATAGACACCTCCGGAGATGGTATAGTCGCGCTTCATGTTGACCCTCGAGACTTTACCATCGTTTACGATGACAGTACCGGCATTAGCAAGACGAACGTGGAAGAGCATGTTGTCTGTCTTGTAGTTCTGATAACTGTGACAGTTGATGCACTGGCCTATTCTCCTGTTATTCATGGTAATCTCGTTGTTGAAGATCTGTGTCTCTTCAAACGAGGTAAGGTTACGCTGAGCGATTTCCATATAGGTCCATGCGACATACGACGGTTCAATGAGGCGATACGACAGGTATTCGTCGATGGGCTCTTCGGCTACAGATATTTCAAACGGACTGAATGACAGCCATTCACCCTCTTTCTGACCCCAGACCTCCACCTTGATACTCTTACCCTTCGAGGCATTGAGCATGGCATGCCATTCAGATTCGGGTATCTGCACCTTCACGCCATCGCCGTATGTCTGCCGTTGTCCATCGGGCGTAGTGAGACGTGCCACACACTCGTCGTACTGGTCAGCAGGGAGCATGAAGTTGAGCGGCGCGATATTGCAAGGGATGGTAACATTACAATAGTCGGGAAAGATGGCGGGCAGACTATTGGCTTCTTTAGATGAAGAAGGCACATCGGGATGATTTGCACACGATGACAATAGCAGTACGGCCACAGCCAAAAACTGAAAATAGAAATGGATATATTTTTTCATGATTTCTTATGATGCAATTTCGTTACCGATTCCACCACCAGCATAGATTGGTTTTCTTCCGAAGATGTTGTACCACCAATAGGTGTCGCCATATTCCTGACGCATTTCTTCACCAACCTTTTCTATGGTCATACCCGGTTTTGCCAGATTTTCCAAGGTGGCCCAGAACCGTTTGTAGCGTTCGAAAACGGACTGCTCGACAGGGAGCATCATACGTTTTTCTTCCGGGGCCTTGTCCATAAACAGGATATAAGCCTCCATCGCATGCAAAGGAAACTGCTCGTCGAGGTGCAACTTCACATAATTGCGCAACGAAGGCCAGAAGCGGCGGGAGTCGCAACGTAGCATGGCATAGAGCAAGGCCTGCTCTGAAACCACTTTACTATCGGATTCGTACCAGAGACTGATACCATTGACCAGATAACTGTCGCTGTTCTCAACGCCAGTGAGTTCGTCGGGATAGCATTTTTGCAGTGCCTTAATATTTTCTGTGACAGGAGCCGGTTGCCAGTTGCCGTAAAACGGACGATGATGTAATATGGTGGTATAGCGTTCTACCAATTTTTTATCTCCGACAGCAAGGGCACAGCGGGCAAGCATCTTCAGGTAGAAGGGTGAGAAGCCCGCCTGTATAGCATTTTCGAAACTCAGACGGATGGCTTCATTCATCATGCCGTAGTTGTAATAGACCAGAGGTGATGCAATATCCAACAGGGTGACGTGAAGCGTATCGGGGTTGTTGATATTGACAGCATCGTTACTCAATTTAAACGAACGGTCGAGTAAACCACCTTCGTTCATCAGGGCGAGATTCTTAAGAAACACCATCGTGCTGGTTGGTTGCTTGTTCTCTTCTGCTATTTGAAGAACTTCCTTCCAGTTGTCATCAGAAGCAAGGCGCACCATGCGCATTTCGTCGATGTAGTTCCGATCGTAGTACATCTGGGACGAGGTAAAAACAATGCCTGCAGCAGCACACAGCACCGGAACGAACCACTTCATCAGATAGCGACTACAGAGCGGTATAAGCACGGAAACAAGACCAAGTGCCCAAAACGGGTTGGAAAGATGCGGACTTCTGTCGCTTGGTGTTTCGAAGCGAGGAAAGCCTGCCAGCATGACATCGTCGGATTTCAGATTCGAATAGAACTGAGTATGCCAGATGCTGGCGGTAAAAAGGAGCAAGACAATACCCAGGAACTCACGCCAAGTGGGTTTCTCGGAAAGCGCCAGACATAAAATGAAAAGCAAAGCAAACCACCCCAGCACTGGATAGAGGCAAACGGCTATCAGATACCAGACAAGATGCCATTTACGGGGAGTACAGCGTGCTGCCCACAAGAGAAGCAGCATAACGAGATAGCCTACCGACTGTGAGAACCAATAGCCTCTGATAGTAGAGACATAAATCCAATAGCCCTGATCGACAATCGATGTGAGCAGGCAGGCTACAGGCAAGAGCATCAGCGCAGAGGCACTTCCCTGAAGCCGGAATGCTTTGGCACCCACACAGAATATAAGGGTCCAGATAGTTATCATCATGGCCGTACCTACACCTGGCTTATAGAAAAACTGTGTGAACCAGGCTCCCACATACTGCATCAGACCAAAGGGCTTAGATAGGAGCGTATGGAAGAAAGGTGTTCCGAAAATAAACTCAGAACGGTCGTGTGCTGTATAGAATACCTCTAAATTAATGTACAATATATATATGACAAAAGAAATGAAAGCCAACAGGCTTACATAGAGGACAGCATCGGATACTTTGCTTTTGTTATTCATTATTATTTGCTATAAAAGGCTGGCTCAATCAAATGAGCCAGCCTATTATTAATTATACCGATAAGGAATGATTATTCCTCATAGTAAACAGAATTCAGAGTCATGCTACCGCTGTAGAGCATGAGGTCGAGGTCACGGCCTTCACCACCCTTAGCGCACTCATCAGCCAGTGTCTGAGTGATTTGAAGTTCATTCAAACCATTCGTCCACTTCACATGATCATAATAGGTGTTACTCCACCAACCGTTCATAACCTTCAGGTCAAAATCTTCAGTAACATCTGATACGTCAAAGATCAGAGTCTTCAGACCGAAGTAAACATCATCAGGAATAGTGGGCAGGTGAGCACCCTCAGTAGAACTGAAACGCATGGCTGCAGCATCCCAAGCACCGGGCTGGAATGGAGGTTCAGTATCTGCCTTTTTAGGATCACCATAGATATAGTACTTCACCAGTGGATCTGTGATTTCCTGACATGAGATGGGATATTCAGCGGTAAGCAGAGTACCATCAGGACAAAGAGCCGTCAGAACAACAACATGATCACCAAGTTTCATTTTCTTCCATGCATAGTTACCAAGCAAATCCTTGCCACCCATGGTCCACTTTGCATTGACTGGTGCTAAGGTCTGACAGGTAATAACGTTACCATTCAGGCCACTGGCAGCCTTATCGACAGTAACAGTTGTCTTCGCTTTAAGTTCGTCCAGAGTGATGTGGCCAGCATTGCTGATATCCTCATGGGTAGGATCGCAAGCAGCGAAAGCACATACTGCTGCAACAAGCAAAAATAATATTTTTTTCATATTGATTACCTATTAATATTAATAAAGAACTTTATATGTGTACTCTGCCGGAGAAGCGTTCTCATCCCATCCAGGGTTCTGCTGCATCTTACCATTCATCAGAGTAATCTGAGCCTGAGGCTTCGGCAAGAAGCCGTTAGTGTCGTTATAACGCTTTGCCCAAGAACAGGTCATGTGCGCCATAGGAACCTTAGCACCCTTCTGACCATAGCATACAATCATCTTACCCTTCTGGGCTTCGAGAGCCTTGGCAGCCATGGAATTTTCACCAGCGTCAATACCTGACCAACGACGCAAATCATTGAAACGAAGACCCTCTAATGCAAACTCCCAACGACGCTCATCCTGAAGAGCAGTCAGAGAGTATGTCATAGTCAGAGGCACACCGGCACGAGCCTGAACCTGGTTCATGTACTGAACATCACCAGTGAGTTCAGAAAGCATCAGCAGCACGTCAGCATAACGCATCAGGTAGAAGTCCTCGAAGTGGTCACCCTGCTGCTTATTATCCAGTGAACTGGAGGAATAACCATCACACTTTGACCACCATGAATCATTGTCGGCAGCGCAAGCATCAAGGTTTACATCAGCATATTTCTTACAAGCATAGCCAGACTCCTCGTTGTCGTCCTTCTCATAGGTGTAGGCTTCCAATTCATTGTCGAGGTCAATCATAGTGCCGAGTTTACGGATATCCGTATAACCCTGACCATCATTACCTCTTCTCTCAGCATCTGTCCAGTCATCCCAGAGGTTACATGAAGGAGTTCCCTGACCCCAACCCTGGTTGAATGGATAAGTCTTACTGCGCTTACCGTTATCGTTGGTAGCACCATTACGAAGACCCCAGAAACAAGAGAGATAGTTAGAATACATACGTGGGTTGTTGTATGTACCACCGATAGCCCACTTAGAAGCGTTCATGAACTGGATCTGGAAAATCTCCTCTTTGTTACCATTACCCATACCAGGCTGGTCGAAGCAGTTCGCACGGTCCATGTCTGCGATGAAAGCATAAGCATGGGTACCTTCAGCATTGCCACCATCTTCACCATCATGTGCCTCATCCCAAAGCAGACTGTTAGAATACTGCCAGAGTGAGCGGAAGTCAGGAAGAAGTTCGTAACCACCAGTGGAAACGATATCCTTCAAACCATTTACGACCTCAGATTTTGAAATAGAAGATACATTAAGGCCCTCCTGCTGGATAGGCTCACCAGCGCGGTCTTTCAGTTCCATAGTAGCATCGCCAGTAGAAAGATCAGCGACTTTCTTATAGAAGCCAGCCCAGAACATCCATGCACGGGCAATAAATGCTTCAGCAGCAAACTTGTCTGCATGACCAGAGCCATTGGCTTTCTCAGGCTTCATCAGAGTCTTGGCAGAAATGAAGTCTGCAATAATCTGTGGGTAGATAACATCAGCGGCGCTCACCTGCTCCTGCATCTCATCAGTGATAACCGTAGAGGTGATCAGGGGGACATCGCCGTACAACTGGCTGAGCCACATATAATAGAGACCGCGCATGAAGTAAGCCTCACCGAGGAGTTGATCGCGCTGAGCCTTCTGAGCGTCAGTCCAAGCCACGTTATCAATAGTCTCAATCTGGTTGTTGGCACGTGAGATACCACCATAGAGAAGGATGAAATCCTGCTCATACTGATTAGCATTTGCTGTTGTGAAATGATGAAGTGACTTATTCACATTGTCCTGCAGACCACCACTTCCGTAGCATTCGTCTGACATCATACACCACCAGTAGAAAGGATTATTACAAATACCACTTTGATCACCGCCACCCAGTGTATTCATGATACTGTAGGTAGCAGCATTCAACGCCTCTACATCTGCTGGTTTACCAGGGAATGTAGCAGCAGTCAACTCTGTAACACGTGGATCAGTATCCAGCATATCGTTACAAGCCGTAAACACTGTTGCTGTTAAAACAACTAATGCTGATAAAATATATTTCTTCATAATTATTCGTCGAATTAGAATTTAATACTTGCACCAACCAAATATGTACGAGATGGTGGGTAAAGACCCAGGTCGATACCAGAAGCCCAACCGCTACCACCTGCAGTGTTACCTACCTCAGGATCGAGACCGGTGTAACCAGTGAATGTGATGAGGTTTTGAGCCTGGACATAGATACGGAGTTGCTGGAGTGGGCAAGCCTTCCAGAGACGCTTGAAGTCGTAACCGAGTGTGACGGTCTTGATCTTGAAGTAGTCGGCATCCTCCATGTAACGGGTAGATACCCAGTTTGTATTCTCACTACCAGTACTTGAGATACGTGGCTGAGTGTTAGAAGTACCCTCACCATGCCAACGCTCCAGGATTGTGGTATCGTAGTTCTGGTAAGGAGCATCACTGAATGAACGATAAGAACGCAAGATCTGCTGACCAAATGCACCAGCACCGTTGATAGCGAAATCAAGACCCTTCCAATTCAAACCGAGATTGATACCAAGCATAATATCGGGATTAGGATTACCAATCTCATGACGATCACAAGATGCACCTTCTGCGTAGGTAATCACACCATCACCATTGAAGTCATCCCAGATGCAGTCACCAGGCTGTGCACCTGCCCAAGTACCGTTAAATACCTGATTGTTTTTTGCATATTGTTCAACAAGTTCTGGGTGACGTGCAACGGATTCTTTGTTAGCAGCATCAATCTGCTCCTGATTCTGCCAGATACCGCTGTAAGACATGCCATAGAAGTAACCGATAGGCTTGCCTTCCTCAGCACGATAGCAGTACTCAGTACCCTGAGAGAGCACACCACTAGGACCATTGATATAGTGGTTGTCGTTAGCGATACGGGTTACCTCGTTCTTGTTGGTAGCGAAGTTCACACCTACATTATAACTGAAGTCCCTACCAATCCTGTCGTTCCAACTGAGAGCAATCTCAATACCAGTGTTCTCCACGTCACCACCATTGATGGCAGCAGGATTGGTACCGTAGATAGCAAGCAGGTTACCACTGATCAGCCAGTCCTTTGTGGTCTTCTTATACCAGTCGAAGTTCAAGCCCAAGCGGCTGTTGAGGAAACGAGCGTCAAAACCGAAGTCCAACTGCTCTGAAGTCTCCCACGTCAGGTCAGGATTTGGCACGATGTTTGCATAAGCACCGGTGTTAGGTGTACCGGAAGTAGAAGTCAGCATATCTGAACTGAACTTATAACCGCTGTCGCCAGAATCGCCAGACAAAGCGATCGTTGCCAGATACTGATACTTAGAGATACGGTTGTTACCATTCTGACCCCAAGATGCGCGGATCTTCAAGAAATCCAACCAACTCTTGGTGCCTGCCATGAAATTCTCATTGCTGACAACCCAACCTGCAGATACAGATGGGAATACACCCCAGCGCTTACCATCGGTGAAGATACTTGAACCATCATAACGCATGGTGACAGTAGCCATATATTTCTCATTCCAGTCCCAAGTCAGACGACCGAACCAAGAAGCGAGATACTCCTCATCATTCGGAGAACCAGTGAGTGTAATATCGGGAACATTTACCAGTTTGATGTTAGACAGCCATGCTGAATCCCAACCCTTCAGTGTTGCGAGTTGCTCGCCATAGTTCACCTTGTTTGATCCACCTACGTTAAAACTCCAAGCAGTGCTCTGGAAGGACTGACCAACCATAGCACTGATCTTATGACCAGAAATGATAGGAAGATCATAAGTCAGGGTATTTTCAACTGACCAGTTAGTATTCAACCAAGCGCTCTGGCTCACACTATAAATAGGTGATGTAGCATTACCATAACCAGAAGATTTTGGCTCACCATAGTTGCGATATGCGCCAGAACCCCAGTTATAGTTGAACTGTGAACGTAATCTCAGACCCTTGATGGGCTGGATGACCATGAAAGCAGTAGCACTGGTATTGATATTGCGGCTCTCTGCCATAGAGTTGAAACCACCCTTCGTGAGGTTCTCCCATGGGTTGCTGAACAGAGAAGAGTTCCAACCCTGACCGTACTTAACAGTACCATCGAAATCCTGATAATAATAGATATCACCATTGTCGGCATACTGTGGCATGAGTGGACAAGTCTGGAGCAGACTGTGGATATAACTCCAATACATACCATCCTCAGCCAAGTCGTGACTCTTGTTATAGCCGATAGAGATGTTCTCACCGATGGTGATAGCATCAAAATCCTTAACCCTCAGGAGTACGTGGTCGCTGTTGATACGGATGGTGTGGCGCTTGTAGTAAGAAGCCACATCAGCACCCATGATACCTTCGTTACCAGTATAGGTGTAGGACATGGCGAACTTGGACAGGTCTGTACCACCGGTGAGGGTAACAGAATGATTCTGCTGAACAGCATTCTTGTTTTCGAATGCAGCCCACCAGTCAGTACCTTCCCAACCTTTTTCAACCTTGGCGAGGATGTCGGCAGGAACATAGCCAGCCCAATCCATCTTCTGACCTGAAGTATTAAAGGTGTACTCATCAATAATTGTCATGTACTGCTGGGCATTGAGGAGTTGTGGACGCTTGTAAGCGTTAGACCAACCCATAGCACCATTGTAAGTAAGTTCAATCTTACCAGCCTTACCCTGCTTGGTTGTAACCAGAATCACACCGTTAGCAGCACGGGCACCATAGATGGCTGCCGAAGCGGCATCCTTCAAAATATCGATACTCTCAATATCGGCAGGGTTAATGTCGTCAAGGCTACCGCCTGCAACACCGTCGATGACGTACAGAGGCTTGGAATCACCAGTGGTACCGATACCACGGATGTAAACCTTGTAGCCCTTACCAGGCTGAGTAGAACTCTGGGTGATCTGCACACCAGGCGTGCTTGACTGCATGGCCTCGAGGGCATTGGTGGTGTTCAGTTTGGCAATATCCTCACCCTTCACCTGAACAGTAGCACCTGTCACCAACTTCTTCTTCTGGACACCATAACCCACAACGACAACTTCATCCAGAGAGTTGTTGTCTTCTTCCAGGGTTACATTGAAAGTAGACTGATTACCTGTGGCAATCTCCTTAGTGGTATAACCGATGTAACTGATAACCAGTGTTGCACCGGGCTTCACGTTGAGCGTAAAGTTTCCGTCGAAGTCGGTAACCACACCATTGGAGGTTCCCTTTTCAACGACACTTGCACCAATTACGGGACCCTGAGAATCAGAGACGGTACCCGTAACCTTCTTCGTTGCCTGCTGGACGTTCTGCACGTCGCTAGCGGCATTGGCATTTGATGAGTAGCCGAGACCCAAGAGAGCCATGACACTCATCAGCAGCGCTGTCTTTCTAAATTTTCGATTCATACTTGAAGTATTAACTATAAATAATTGGTTTGTAATGAATACAAATAGGTATTTAAATGGAAGCAACGGCTTCCCTAAGCCTGTAAGCCTGCTTGGCGGGCATACAGTCAGACATTAGGACGAGTTGTTTTGGTTCATACGTTTTGATTCCTTTTTGAGTTAATATGCTAAATAGTTGATAAGTATTCCTCAATCGGATGCACAATCGGGTGCAAAGGTAAACTAATTTTTTTAAAAAAACAAATTTTTTATGATAAAAGTTTAGTTTCTTCGCAAAATATAGCCTATCCTTCCAATTTTTCGGGTGCAAAGGTATTATAATATGGCTTAAAGCGCTTTGTGGATTGAAACAAACTTTTTACTAATTGTATCAAATTCTTTAAATGTTACATCATGCAAGGGCGTTTTTGCGCATAAGTTACAATTAACAAAGTGTTTGTTGCGTTAAAAAAAGGCACATATTGTGAAAAAAGGTATCTTTGCAAGCGATAACCATTAAAGGTGAGAGCACCCATAAACAAGGCCAAGTGTGAGAGCATGTAAACCTAAATAAACTCACAATTTTCTAACTAATTAATTAAAAGTATGTGGAATTTTAAATCACTACAAAAGCCGTTAGTGGCACTGTTCCTGCTCTGTTTGTTCCCTATGGGGGCACTGGCTCAGAGCATCGTAAGGGGAACAGTGAATGATGAAGCAGGTGAACCCATTATTGGTGCCAGCGTGCAAGTGCAGGGTACCAAGACTGGTGCTATTACCGACTTCCAAGGTAAGTTTAGCGTAGAGGCAGCCTCTAACGCTACTCTCAACATTACTTATGTGGGCTATGAGTCCCAACAGGTAAAAGTCAACGGACAGAGTAACATCACCATCACGCTGAAGGAAGACATTACAGCCCTGAATGATGTGGTTGTGATTGGTTACGGTGTTCAGAAGAAGAGCGACCTGACCGGTGCCGTTGCCTCTGTAAAGGCTGACGCCCTCGAGGCCTTGTCAACCACAGATGCCGGTGCCGCCCTGCAGGGTAAGGTTTCTGGTCTGAATGTCTTGACAAACGGTTCTCCTGGTGAGGCAGCAGACATTCGTATCCGCGGTTACTCGTCAAACGGCGGTAACATCTCACCGCTTTACATCGTCGACGGTCTTCAGGTAGACAATATCCAGTATCTGGATCCCCAGATGATTGAGTCTATCGAAATCCTGAAGGATGCCGCTTCGGCTGCCATCTACGGTGCCCGCGCCGGTAACGGTGTCGTACTTATCACGACAAAGACTGGTGGACAGAGCAAGACTAACATCACCTACACAGGTCGTGCCACCTTACAGAATTTCACTAGACGTCCTCTGTTGGATCGTTCGGATTTCCTGAAGTATATGGCTCTTGAATATGGTCAGGAAGATGTTAACAAGCGACTCCAAGACTTTGACTATAATCATCCCTATTATGCTGGGGGTGTCATTGATCAGGACTGGATCGATGCCTATATAGAGCCAACATGGAGTTCTCAGCACACGCTGAGCCTGTCTGGCGGTAACCAGAAAGGTCACTTCCTTGCATCGCTCAACTATGTACATAATAATGGTGTGGTTAGAGGTAACAAGGATGTCTATGAGCGTCTCACCGCCCAGATCAATGCAGACTATACCATTACAAAATGGTTGCAGGTCGGTTCAAACAACTCTATAGAGAAGTGGAAGACGAAGAGCGTGTCGCAGCGTGGATATGGCTCTTCGTTTGAACAGATGATTCAGATGGATCCACTGACACCAGTCTATTGGACTGATCCTAAGGAAATGTCACTCTCTGTTAAGACCGTATATGATGCCTTGCAGAATGGAACGGCTGACCAGAACTACCGCCTCTTCCGCGACGAGAACGGTTGGTTTGCCAACACCAAGTATTCAGACATGGAAGGTAGCCCGCTGGCTAAGCGTGATGCAACCGACGGAGGCAGTGATGGCTTCAACGTCAGAGGAACGCTCTTTGCCAACCTGACACCCATCAAGGGTCTGACCATTACTTCACGTCTCGGCTACCGTCTCAACTACAGCACTTCTCATAGTTATAGTTCCCCCTTCTGGATTGGTGACCGTGGTAACCAGACCACCTATTCTATTTCTTCTAATCATAATACTGGCTGGTACTATCAGTGGGAGAACTTCGCCAACTACAACTTCAACATTGAGAAGCACAACATCGGTGTGATGGCTGGTATGTCCTATCGTGAGACCAACAGAGACAATGCAAGTATCAGTTCTTCTGGCGC
Source organism: Prevotella sp. (assembly GCA_017551005.1). Lineage (GTDB taxonomy): Bacteria > Bacteroidota > Bacteroidia > Bacteroidales > Bacteroidaceae > Prevotella. The sequence continues at coordinate 3,830 of JAFZNI010000290.1, read as the reverse complement.
TGACATCCTTTCATCCTATGAGGAAAACTTCAGATATATTGATTACCTGAGGGCCGACGCTCCAAAGACTGTGGGTAATGCACCCAGCAAGACTGCTGAGTTGGCATACTTCGGACGTCTGACATATAACTATGATAACCGTTATTTCTTCCAGGCCAATTTCCGCGCCGACGCTTTCGACTCATCGAAACTTTCCAAGGACAACCGCTGGGGTTATTTCCCCTCTTTCTCTGCAGGTTGGACCATCAGCAATGAAAAGTTCTTCAAGGAGAATATCTCACCATCTGCCGTTTCCTTCCTGAAACTTCGTGCTTCTTGGGGTCGCAACGGTAACATCTCTGTGTTGAGTAACTATCAATACGCTGCTTCCATTGCGAAAGGTAGCAGTTGGTATCAGTACGGTGTGGACCAGATCGGTTCCTCATACGGATCAGCACCAGACAAGATGGCTAACCCCAGCCTGACTTGGGAAACCTCTGAGCAGTTAGACTTAGGTCTCGATGCCCGTTTCCTCAACAACCGACTCTCTTTGGGCATTGATTACTACAACAAGCACACCAAGGACTTGCTCTTCAGTGTGAATATTCCTACTGAGTGGGGTTATTCTTCTATGCAGGGTAATGGTGGTGACGTGCTGAACAGAGGTTTGGAGTTTGAAGTTGGATGGAGAGACCGCATTAATGATTTCACCTACTCTGTCAACGCAAACTTCACCACGCTGAAGAACGAGGTTATCTCCTTGGCAGACGGTGCCTCAGCCACCTATCAGAAAGATGCCAGTTCTACAAACTATCAGATTCGTACTGCCTTCGAGGAAGGTCACTCCATCTGGCACCTTTATGGTTACATCTATGAAGGCCTGGATGCAAACGGCGATCCTAAATTCAAGGATTTAAATGGCGACAATCAAATCGGTGAAGATGATATGACCGACATCGGCCAGACCATTCCATCGTTCACCTACGGCATCAACATCACCGCTGCCTATAAGGGATTTGACTTATTAATCAATGGCTACGGTCAGGGTGGCAATAAGATTCTGCCAGTTATTCACCGTACTGGTTACAAGAATACGCTGCAGTACTATCTGGACGAATCTGGCAAATCCATCCCCGACGCTGGAAAGATCGTCAGCCCTGATATACCTTTCTGGTCATCAACGGGTAATATGTTCAGCGGAAACTACTTCCGCATCAAGCAGTTACAGTTAGGTTACACCATTCCTTCGAAGATCACCAAGAAAGCATATATCAGTAACCTCCGTTTCTATGTGTCGCTCGACGACTTCTTCACTATCACCAGTTATCCCGGTCTGGATCCGGAGACTGCTTCTACTAACAACACCACAGGTGCCGGCCTCGACTGGGGTTCCTATCCCACTATGAAGAAACTGATTCTGGGTGTAAACTTGTCATTCTAATTAAATGCAAATCAATATGAAAAAGATATTATTTCCCGCATTGTTCGCGTTCGCATTAGGTTTTGTCGCTTGCGAAGACAATCTTGATATAGACCAGAAGGGTGTAGTCACCACTGAGTCCTACTACGCATCTGATGCTGATGCAGAAGCAGCCCTTGCTAACATGTATGCAAAATTCATTCAGAATGTAGCGGGATCTGAAGGTATTGACAACCCCGAACAAGTCATCATCAACTATTCGGCTGATGACATTTTGGCTGCCGGTGGTAACAAGGAAGACCACATCGGATTCCGTGTATTCGACGAATTCAGATACAATCAGTCCAACGGAACGTTGAAAGAGTGCTATAATCGCTATAATTATGCAATCTATGGTGCCAACCTCATTATTTCCAATTTCACCAATGAGAATGGCGCTGGTGCTGAACCCAAATATACCAGCGCATTTACAAATCAGTGTGTAGCAGAGGCTCGTGTTTTGCGTGCATACGTCCACATGATGATGGCCATCCTGTGGAATCGCCCCGCTATTGTCGACCATGTTTTGGCCTCTGGTGAACTGCCTACACAGGCTGAGAGTCAGGAGCAGGTATTCAAATGGGTTATCTCTGAGTGCGAGAAGGCCATTTCATCTGGTTCACTGCCCAAGCGTAACGGTACAGGAGACAAGGATGCTACTGGTCGTATGACCGTAGGTTTTGCCCAGTTTGTAGCCGGTAAGGCCGCCATGTTTGCCAACGACCCTGCTACTGCCCGTAAGTATCTGGGTGACCTCATTAAGTCTGGTAACTATGATCTTGTTGATTCTGATGAGTTCTGGACCAACTTCCACGTAGCCGGTGACGGTAACTGCGAGAAGATTTTCGAGCCCAACTTCATTTATGACAATACCGCCAGTTTCTGGGACAATGTATGGCGTAGCCGTTGGATGGTGGCCGATGTGTTCTGCTGGCGTACAGATGCTTTGGCTTCTATGCCCGCTCCCTGCCCTGCTGCAGGTTGGAATGGTGGTGCCATTCAGGAGGACTTCGCCAAGAAGTTCCTGGAGCATGATGGCAATTCTCCCCGTCGTCGCGCTTGTTTCCTGACTGAAGATGAGTTCCTGTATGAGATGGAGTGGAATTCCGAATTGAACGATGCAGACCTTGCAGCAAAGGAGGCGGACGCAAACCGTGGTATTAAGGCCAATACAGGTATTTACAGCCATGGTCCATACTTCGAGTGGAAGCACATGTCCTACGCCAAGATTCCGAAGATTCTTTCCGGTGGAAAAGACTATCCCAAAGACAATGTTTCTGAGATCATGGGTGGTGCCTCTAACCAGAAGAACTTTAACGTTGCCCGTTATGCTGAGGCTCTCCTGCTCTATGCAGAGGCTTGCATCGGTTCTGATGACGGCAGTGGTCTGGCAGCCCTTAACAAGGTTCAGGCGCGTTCTGGTTCTGGTAAGATCAGTACATCACTTACCTTCGAGGATGTGATGGAAGAGAAGCAGTATGAGATGTGGTTCGAGAACTGCCGCTTCCCCGACCTCGTTCGTTGGAGCAACCAGGGTAAGGTGAACCTCGATGATATCTTCAATAAGAGATATGGTGGTATCCACAAGCATGTACCCACCGTGTTCGACGAGTTCTTTACGAAAGGTACTGGCAAGCACAAGTTGTACACCGAATATTCTGCGGCTGAGCACAACGACTTCTCCGACAAGTACAAGTACCTGCCGTTCCCGATTGATATCCGTTTGGTCAATGGTCTCAAGAACGTCCTTGGTTGGGAAAGCCTGAATGGTTCAGATGCTGCAGCAGAATAAAGAAACAATATACTACATTAATAATACTTAGGTATACATTGTTTTGGTATTTTTGAAGAGTGTCGCGTCGTGATGACGCGGCACTTTATTATTTGTTATCTGGTGTTACTTTTCGGGAAAAAGTTACGTTTTTTTTCTCAAATGTAACAATTCCATATAAAGTGACGGATTAATGTTAAACCTATTAAAAGAAATCACATCTAATTCAGAAATAATTCGTATATTTGCAACTGAAACTTAAAAAACGTTCAATTATTCAATTAATATCAACGCGAATGAAAAAATTACTATGTGTCATTCTCATGGGTGTGCCTCTCCTTGCAGCGGCACAGAATCCCATCATACGCGACCAGTTTACGGCAGACCCGACGGCTCGCGTATTCAACAACAAGGTGTACCTCTATCCATCGCATGACATCAAGCCCCCCGTCGGACAGCGACAGGACTGGTTCTGCATGGAAGACTACCACGTGTTCTCATCCGAAAATCTGACCGACTGGACAGACCACGGTGTGATTGTGACCCAGAACAAAGTGCCCTGGGTGCGTCCTAACTCCTACTCGATGTGGGCACCCGACTGCGTCGAGAAAAACGGAAAGT
>JAFZNI010000289.1 GCA_017551005.1 Prevotella sp. | reverse complement strand
GGTGGTTGGCGGTGCCGTCAAGGAAAAATATCCACACACCGACAAGAAGGTGGTCATTGAGTGGAGCATAAAGGAGAAGAAAGACCAGAAATAACGGATGGACGCACGGGAGTTCAAGCAACGGTTCATGCCTCGCTATAAGGTGCTCTACCGAGTGGCTTATCATCTGACGGGGAACGCACAGGATGCTGAAGACCTGCTTCAGGATATGTACCTGAAACTATGGCAGAAGCGTGACGACCTGCCCGACGAGGCCATGAAGGAGGCTTATCTCGTGACCATGATGAAAAACCTGTTCGTTGACCAACGGCGTCATAAACGCATAGACGTCTCCGAGGATATAGAAGCCCACGCATCGCCTCCTGACGAACGGAGCCTCGACGAGCAGATAGACTCCCGAGACGAGGTCAAACAGGTGGAAGGACTCCTCCAGCAACTGTCAGAACGAGACGCGAAGATTATTCAGATGCACCTGATGGAAGACCGCTCCTACGAAGAGATAGAACGAGATACAGGACTCTCGCAAGGCAATATCCGTATCATCGTGATGCGAACGAAACAAAAGTTAAGGCAACAATTCCAAAAGATCACTAAGACATGGACCAACTGAATTATAAAGCATTAGAACAAATCCCCATTCCCGAAGGACTGGAAGAACGACTCTCAGCCAAGATCGACGAGTGGGAAAAAGAGGATACGAAACAGAAGGCCCAGCGCCGTCATCTGCTTCCCAGATCCCTCCGCTATACGGCTATTGCAGCCAGCGTCGCCCTCGTCTTTGGTGTGGGATTTCACTACCTGCGACAGGATGAACCTGTCAATCTTGCCGAACAGGACACCTATCAGGATCCTGCGTTGGCACAACTGGAGGCTGAGCGTGCCTTGAATCTGCTGGCAGCAAACCTGAACAAGGGTATGGGACATCTGGAAAAGGCAAAAGCCCTGAGTGACAAGGCCGAGAATACATTAAACAAACAACTTAAAGCATTGAAATAACATGAAACAGCGAATGATAAGAATACTGCTTTGTGCAGTAGTGGCAATGGCAAGTCTCACCGTCAACGCTCAGGTTAAGGCGTTTGAGAAATATGCCGACATGAAAAACGTGTCGTACGTGTACATCTCCAAATATATGCTAGGAATGGCCAGTAAAGCATCCATGCCTTCAGTTCCAGGTGTGGAGATGAAAAGCCTAGCCAGCAAACTGACAGGCATCCAGATTATCAGTTCAGAGGAAAAAACTGCACGTGCGAAACTGAAGAAAGATGTTCAGGACATCCTTGCGCGAGACAAGTATGAAGTGCTGATGCAGATCAGGGAAGATGGTGACAAGGTGGATATCTACCACTGCGTTGGCAAGCAACAATCCGTTGTCGTCATGTTAATGGACGAGGATGACAGTGCAACGGTGATGATCTTCTCTGGGCACTTCACGATGGACGACGTCATGAGAATGACGAAATAACCAATCCAGAGATCTAATACGTTCTGCATATCCACATTTCCAAGAATCGATCAGAAACACTATATGCCTTTGTGCGGTCGATCAAGGGGACAGGTCGCGTGATCTGGCTGAAGCCAGTATCATGGACCTGTCCCCTTGGTCTATGGCGGTTTTCAATTGAAAAATATAATCATTTTTTTCTTTCAAAAATATAAATTTGCCTACATGCCTACATAAAATCGCTCGTAATGCCTTAAAACAAAGGATATTCATGGTAGAAATGCCTACATAAACCCTACATAAAGCCTACATTATGCCTACATGTTTTTGGCAAAAATCGTCCCTTTTATGTTCCTATCTTGCAATAGTTTGGTGCCTATCTGGCCTATTTTATATAGGCGCTTAGCAAATGTCATCATTAGAGCGAGTATAAAATTCTCTAGAGAATTTGATGCTTACCTGCCGTCTCCGCAATTGCGAGCACGTATCTCGACGACAAATTCTCTAGAGAATTTCACGACCATCCTTAACTTCTAAACTTGCGAAGACGTATTTGTAGATGTGCAAGGTGCCTATAAAGACGTTAAAAGTACCCGTTATTATTGGATTTTTGCCAAAAACATGTAGGCATAATGTAGGCTTTATGTAGGGTTTATGTAGGCTAAAAATTCCATAATCATCTAAATTACAATGGTTTAACCCCAAAACATGTAGGCATGTAGGCGCTTTTGCATTTTTGAAGTCAAAATTATTGCTTGATCGTGGGGCAATAATAGAAAAGGTTGCAAAAATACAATTATTTTTGTACCTTTGCAGGCGGAATGAATATCAGAGACCATCAGATACTGAAAATCGCATTGCCGAGCATTGTGTCGAATATCACGGTGCCGCTGCTGGGGATGATCGATGTGGCCATCGTGGGACACATGGGCAGTCCTGTCTATATCGGAGCGGTGGCTGTAGGCTCGATGATCTTCAACCTGGTCTATTGGCTCTTCGGATTTCTGAGGATGGGGTCGAGTGGTCTTACTTCTCAGGCTCTAGGAGGAAGAGAACTGACAGAAGTCACAAGAATACTGGTACGTTCGATGACTGTAGCCCTCGGTATCGCTTTTCTGATGATAGTTCTCCAAGTACCTTTAAAGGGACTGATGTTCTGGTTGATAGGACCTACTGTCGACGTTACCCCTTATGCTTCCACCTATTTTAATATCGTTATCTGGGGTGCTCCAGCCTCGTTGGGATTATTCAGCCTTCTGGGGTGGTTTATCGGCATGCAGAACACGCGCTTTCCGATGATGATCTCCATCATTCAAAACGTGGTGAATATCATGGCGAGTTTGCTGTTGGTCTATGGCTTCGGTCTGAAGATCGAAGGTGTGGCTTTGGGAACAGTCATTGCGCAATATGCGGGATTGCTGATGGCACTTGGACTGCTGTTTCGCTATTACGGTCGTCTGCGCCAGTATCTGGTGATGAAAGGAACATTTGTGCGCGAGGCTATGGGGCGCTTCTTTAACGTGAATCGCGACATTTTCCTGCGTACGCTTTGTCTGGTGGCTGTCAACCTCTTCTTCACTTCCGCTGGTGCTCGTCAAGGGGCCGTGATCCTCTCCGTGAATACAGTGATGCTGCAGTTCTATCTTTTCTTCTCTTATTTCATGGACGGTTTTGCCTATGCTGGCGAGGCACTTGGTGGAAAGGCTTATGGAGCACATAATAGGATTGTCTTTCGTATGACGTTGCGCAGACTTTGGATGTGGATGCTCATCGTCACTTCTGCCTTTACCTTATTATATATAATAGGTGGACAATGGATAGTAGGCCTGCTTACTGATGAGGCTCAGGTGATCGAGACTTCAAGCGATTATCTCTTTTGGGCGTGGCTCATTCCTGCGGCTGGCTGTGTCGCCTTCATTTGGGATGGTATCTTTATCGGGTTGACAGCTACGCGAGGCATGCTCGTCTCGTCGTTCGTCTCTGCTCTGGTATTCTTTGGCGTTTACGGGATGACTGTTGATGTAATGGGTAATCACGGCCTATGGCTGGCACAGGTCACCTACCTTGCCATGCGCGGCATATTGCAAACCATTTGGTACAGATTTCGATTAATTAACACCATTTGATCAAAGGATTGTCAGTTAAAGATACTTAATTTGGTTAAATGATGCTAAATCCGTGTCGTTTCTCATTCCTCCTTTTCCATTTCTCATTTTATCTCCGTACCTTTGCAGTCCGATTTAGGGGAGAGACTTAGAATCCCTGTGAAATGTTGTGTGAATAGCGGCGTCTTTGGCCGGGCGTAGCGGTTCGTGAATCAGCGTTTCTTACGTTCGTTAGACTTGCAGCCGGGTTTAGACTCTCGGATGTGGGTTTATGTGCGTACATTAATTAATAAGTTAAACTGTTTTTTAGTAGTAAAATTAAAAATGAACACTTTAAGTTACAAGACTATTTCCGTGAACAAGGAAACAG
>JAFZNI010000288.1 GCA_017551005.1 Prevotella sp. | reverse complement strand
TTCTTCGCCAACACTAAAACCTGTGATGATGTCAATGTAGATGTGGTCTGCATCAATTTCATACTTAAACCGTTCTGCAACCTTCAACAAATCATCCTTTTGTCTATCTGTAGATTGCATTTGTCCAGAAATTCTACAGTATATTGCCGTTTTGTTTTCTTTTTTTTGTACCTTTGTAGCCGAATTCATAACTTGAGATATTGATTATGGCTGCAAATTTACAAAATAATTTTGATATATTGCAAGAAAGGGATGTGTCATTTCCGCCAGCGCATACTGCGGAGCATCTGCTGAACCAGACGATGATTCGTATCTTCGGCTGCGAGCGGAGTTATAATGCACACGTGGAACGGAAGAAGAGTAAGATGAGTTTTTATCTGGATCAGAAGCCGACGCGACAGGAGGAAAAGGAGATAGAGCGGCGGATGAACGAACTGATAGACGAGGACTTGCCTGTGACGTATGAGTATGTTACACGTGACGAACTGCCAGAGGAGATATCGACAGACCGATTGCCGGACGATGCCTCGGACACGATACGACTGGTACGCATCGGCGATTACGACGTGTGTCCATGTATCGGGAAACACGTGAGGAGCACATCGCAGATAGGGCGTTTCGAGATGCTTGGCACCAACTGGGACGAGAAAGAACGGTCGTTCCGGGTGCGGTTTAAGATAGTATAAACATTAAATCCTGGCCAAACGGCCAGGATTTAATGTTATCCAGGATTTATTGTTATTCTTCTTCGGTCTTGGGTTTGTTGATGTCGAGTTTCATGAACACGGGGTAGTGGTCGGAGTAGGTGAGTTCCTTCTTGTAGTAGTTCATGCCCTTGAACACCTTATCATGGAAGATGTAGTCGATGCGTACTTTCTTCTTGCCACCGCGGAAGGTGTACATATAGCCGCTACCGCACTCCTTGAAACCGTCGATCTTGTCTCCCAGCATCGTGTTATAGACATAGGAGTAGGGGACATCGTTGAAGTCGCCGCAGACGATGATAGGTACTTCCGACTCACGCATATCCATCGCCAGCATATTGGCCTGTCCTGCGCGGGCCATCATACCGATGGTATAGTTACCGTAGAGGAGTCGGAGTATCCGGTTGCCCTCCATTTCCACACCGGTATTGACCTGTGCCTTGGCGGCGCGGTGTAGTGTGCTGTTGATGCCTGTGGTCTCCATGTGGGCGTTATAGACGCGGATGACCTGATCCTGCACTTTCACCTCTACCCACATGGCACTGTTGTTGGTCATCTCGAAGGGGATGTTCTTTGAACGGACGATGGGGTAGCGGCTGTAGATGACCATATCGTGATTCATCACAGAATAAGGGAAGTATTCCTTGTAGGAGTCAGAGTTCTTCTTGTCGCCGCTCTGATCGGAATACTCTTGGAAACAGACGATATCGACCTTCTGCTTCTTCATCTCGGAAAGGATGTCCTGTGCCATGAAACCGGAGGCCTCGCGCCCGAACAGCGCCACGTTGTAGGTGGCGATTTTCAGCCCAGGCTGCTTCTCAAGGGCTTCGTCGGGCTCACCAAACTGATAGAGCGTGCCGATGTAAGGAATACAGCAGAGCAGGGTAATGAACGGTATGAGTGCCCAGTGCCAGCGGCGCATGATGAGCCAATAGATTAGCAGGATGGCGTTGCCGATAATGAGAACTGGTAGGGCATACACCAGGAGCGAACGTGCCGTGTTGCCGGCAGGATTGACATTGCCTCCGAACAGTCCTACAAATGTAAAAATCATCATCAGGACGGTGATGATGAGGATCATGAACGAGAAATACTTCTGTACTGCAAGTTTACCCATATAAATTACTAGTTTTTAGTCGACGTATTTTCTGACCACCTCAATGAGGTTCTCCACACGGAAGGGCTTCGACATGAACTCATCGCAGCCGGCAGCCTTGGCCTGACGGATATCCTCGTCGAAGGCGTATGCGCTCAGGGCGACAACGGGGGTGTTGTGCGACACTTCCTTGATGATGCGGGTGGCATCGAGTCCGTTCATGCCCGGCATACGGATGTCCATCAGAATCATGGCAGGATGTTCGTCTTCGTTCATCTGTACGGCTTCGATGCCGTTGTGAGCACGGAGGAGACGATAGCGCTTTTGGAGCACGATCTTCACCAGTTCGTAATTGCTGTCCTCGTCTTCCACCACCAGAATGGTTTTCATATTCGACACCGGACGCTCGCTGACGCGGATGGTGCGTACGTTGGTAGAGGTGGTGGTGTTATTCGTGCTGATGCCGCCCACGGTGCCTTCAAAGGGCAGGACGAAGGTGAAAGTGCTGCCCTTGCCCACGGTGGACTCCACGCGGATGGTTCCACCCAGTTTCTCGACAATGATCTTACAGAGTGCCAGTCCGAGGCCGAAGCCCTGGTTGTGCAGTGCATCGCCAGAAACATAGGTGTCGAAGATCTGCCCCTGTAACTCAGGGGCAATACCTGTACCCGTGTCCGTCACGAAGAACTCGATGTTCTGCATCTCGTTGACGAGCCGGTAGCCGTAGGTAATCCTGCCGTTAGGGGTATGCTTTAAGGCGTTGCTGATGAGGTTGGAGAATACCTGCGTCAAGCGGTTGGCGTCAGTCTTCAACATCACCGACATGATGGGCTTATCCCATTCCAGTTTCACGGATTCGGGGCAACGGAACTTGAAAATCTGGATAATGCTCTCGCACAATTGGTTGAGATCCGTCACATCCTTCTTGATGGCGATATCTCCCGATTCTACACGCGAGAGATCGAGAATCTCATTGACGAGACTGCCCAGTCGCTGGTTGTTGCTCTCAATGATCTGGTAGTATTTCATACGCTCCTCTTCGGAGTCTGTTTCCACAAGGACGCGTGAGAAACCCTCAATTGCATTCAAGGGAGTACGAATCTCATGGCTCATATTAGCCAAGAAGAGAGACTTCATCTGACTGGCTTTCTCAGCCTTCTGCGCTTTCTCCTCGTACTCTTTGAGTTTCTTGTTTGCAATCTCGAGTTGCTCTGTTGCCAGTTTCAGCCTTCTGTTTACTTCGGCAAATTTTTGCAACAATATCTCTTTCTCACTTTGTTCCATTGGCTTTTTGATGCTCTTTCCTTCAATACAAAAGGTTTTTATTAGCCTATTTGGGTACAAAAGTAAGAAAAAAAATTAGAAATACAAAAAAAACGAGGTTTTTTTCAACTTCTTTTTGCTTTTTCCCATGCGCCGCTGTTACTGTGGCTTTTTAAATATGCCATTCCGCGGAACACATTTAGGTTCATAAAGACGAAATAATAAGCGGTATAGAGAAGTTTGTTGCGGTGTCCGTGCTCGCTTAGAATGTAGCCCAATAAGGCGGCAAGATAAAAGAGCAGTTGCAGGATGAGCATGACGGTAAAGAAACTGCCTGCTCCCATGGCGACGAGCACGGTGTTGATAATCAGCAACAGCACCATCGCTATTGGCGTGACACTCCAACGCAGCACACGGTGGCTGATATACTGGAAGGCTACCAACGGCTGACGGAAGGGGTTGAGCATCTTACGGAGCCACCAAATGCTTTGCAGGCCTCCTGCGGCGATGCGGCGCTTGCGTTTCGACTCCTCGTGGATGTCGGCAGAACCGTATTCCAAGGCGTAGGCATCAGGGGCGTAGGCGATGCGATGACCTTCGTCGACGACATACATCGACATCATAAAGTCATCGAGCAGGGCATTGTCGGGCACATCACGACAGAGTGCGGGATCCATCGCGTATAGTTCGCCGGCGGCTCCCATCGTGGAATAGAGTTCACTGTCCCACTTTTTCAGCGTACTCTCATAGCGCCAGTAGAGTCCTTCGCCCTCGGCAGCCATCTCGCCAGCCTTACGGGCAGCGACGCGTTTCTCGCCGCTGACACAACCTACGGTCTTGTCCATGAACAGACGGGCTATCTCCTTCATCGCACCGCTATTGATCATGGTGTTAGCATCGGTAAAGGCCACATACTGAGTCTTGACTTCGCGCAGTCCGTGCTTCAGGGCGGCAGTCTTGCCGCGACGTTCCGGACTGTACACGATGTCAACTTCAGGGTAGGCAGCCAACAGTTCGTTGGTACGGTCGTTGCTGCCATCAGTCACCCACATCACCCTGAACTTATCCTTTGGATAGTCCAGGGCGCGGGTGTTCTCCATTTTCTCTGCCACTATGTCCTGTTCGTTGTAGGCGCAGATCATGAGTGTCATCGTGGGCAGTTCGTCATCGGATGGCATTGGGGTAGGAGTGGGCCTTCCCTTTACGAGTCGTTTGATACGGATGATGAGCCAAAGCAGCATTCCATAACCTAAATAGGTATAGAACACGATGAACAGACAAATCCAAAACAGAACCTTCAGTGTCAGCATTTTACTATCTTACTTTTTTCCCTTTTTCAGGTTGTTTCAATTTCCTCCTGCATGTCGATGAACTGGCGGTCTGCATCATAGAATTCATATTGCAGGAAAGCCAGTTTCTGCGACGGCACGATATGCACGCCCAGGCCGTACCTCATCTGCCACCTCATTTTCAGGCTGATGGCACCCTTGTTGATGTATGCAGCGACGTAGGGGTGTACGTGCAGGTAGAACTTGCGGATTCCAATATTGTTGACCAGACGGTCAATCTTGCTCTCTAACTGATCTGTAAACAGAATGCTGGACTTGATCTTTCCAGATCCGTGACAGGTAGGACACTCTTCTTCGACATTGACATCCATGGCGGGGCGCACCCGTTGGCGGGTGATCTGCATCAGACCGAACTTCGAGAGTGGCAGGATGTTGTGCTTGGCGCGGTCTTTCTGCATGTTCTTGCACATCCGCTCGTAAAGCATCTGACGGTCCTCTGCCAGGTTCATGTCCACGAAGTCCACTACGATGATTCCTCCCATATCCCGTAGTCTCAGTTGGCGTGCCAGTTCATCGGCGGCGCCGAGGTTGGTCTCCAGTGCGTTGGCCTCTTGTCCGTTGTCTTTCTTTACGCGGGTACCGCTGTTTACATCCACCACGTGCATCGCCTCTGTGTGCTCGATGATGAGATAGGCGCCATGCTTGTAGTTGACGGTCTTGCCGAATCCTGACTTGAGTTGCTTGGTGACGTTGAAGTTATCAAAGATAGGCACCGTGCCATTGTAGAGTTTCACGATGTCTTTCTTCTCCGGGGCAATCAGTCCGACGTAGTCGTTCACTTGGCGGAACATGTCCTCGTCGTTGATGTGAATGCCGTCGTAGGTGGGATTGAACAGATCGCGCAGCAGTGCTACGGCCCGACTCTGTTCCTCAAAGCACAGTTGCGGACGCTCTGTGGTCTTCTGTACTTTGGTGATGGTGTCTTCCCAGCGTTTCAGCAGGATTTTCAACTCTGCATCAAGTTCGGCAGCGCGTTTGCCTTCTGCCACCGTGCGTACAATGACGCCGAAGTTCTTGGGCTTGATGCTTTGGATGAGTTGTTTCAGGCGGCTTCGTTCCTCGCCTTTCTTGATTTTTGTCGATACGGAAACACTATCCTCGAAGGGCATAAGCACCAGATAGCGTCCTGCAAAACTGAGTTCACACGTCAGTCTAGGACCTTTGGTGTTGATGGGTTCCTTCACGATCTGTACCAGCACTTCCTGTCCTACCTTCAACGTGTTGGCAATGCTGCCGTCTTTTTTGAGTATAGGCTGGATGGTGGCTTTTTGGATGGGATAGAGTTTCTTCCGGTCGCTCACTACCTGTTTCAGGTATTTTTCGTAGGAGCAGAATTGAGAGCCCAGGTCAAGATAGTGCAGGAATGCCACGCGTTCTGCGCCGACGTCGACAAAGCAGGCGTTCAGTCCGGGCATCAGTTTCTTCACCTTTGCCACGTAGATGTTGCCTACCGAGAACGAGGCCGTGCGCTGCTCCTTCTGGTATTCCACCAGCGTCTTGTCTTCGAGCAGGGCAATGGAGATGTCCTTCGGTTGCACATCGATGATTACTTCGCTTGTCATTTGTCGTTATTTTTTCTTGACGGGGTTAATAACTCAAAAAGGGTGTGTCGCAATCCTTCTCGGATTTGCTGGCACACTCCTTTCATTTTTTTTGCTGCGTGCAATCGCCTCGCTTACTTGCTCTTATGGCGATTCTTGCGCAGTCTCTTCTTACGCTTGTGAGTAGCCATCTTGTGGCCCTTTTTCTTTTTTCCGTTTGGCATAACTATAAAACTATTTAAATATTATTACTTCATTCTTGATATGAAACTCTTCGAGGGCTTAAATGCAGGGAAGTCGTGTGCCTCGATGACCATTGTCGTATTCTTGGAGATGTTGCGGGCGGTCTTGGCTGCACGATGCTTCACGGTGAATGTACCGAATCCGCGCAGATAGACGTTTTCCTTGTTTTCTGCCAGACTACTGCGGATTTCTTCCATAAATCCTTCTACACTAGCGGCAACATCCTTGTATGGAATGCCGGTCTCCTCTGTAATGTTCTTGATGATCTCAGCCTTTGTCATTTTTCTATCTTTCTATATATATTAATAATGTGTAAACCTATAAATCTTCGATTTTGGACTGCAAAGTTACTAATTTTCAGTCTATTACCGAAATATTTCCCGATTTTTTTTCGAATTTTATGAAATTTGATGTCTAATTCCCCCCTTTTTTGTATCTTTGCAGCAGAAAAAGAGCAAATTTGCGTATGAAACAGAACAAATTATCCCTTGCGGCTATTGTCATCTGCGGGATGCTTCTTGTCAGTAGTTGTCTTGGAGGTCAACAGCAGCCGCGGGCCTATTCGTCAGACCTCACCAGTGCCGATAGTGTTTCTATCCGTATGGGTGACTATACCATTATGAAGTATCACAGTGACCGTCTGGGGTTCGACATCAACTATCCATCCTTCCTCGTGCATCAGGACCTGCCCGACGAGGTGGGGATGCAGGAGATATTCATGATGGACGATGTGTCGGTATCCGTGATGGTTGACTCACTGGAAGGTATGATGCGCAGTTCGGGACAGATGATGATGGGTATGGGTGCCGAACTTTTGGAAGTGGGTGATGACTATAGCATCCATCAAGGCACCGACGACAAGTGGGAGTACTATGGTAAGGTCATTGACAGCGACACGCTGCGTCAGGTCACAGTCATGCTCCGTTATTATCCGGAACATGCAGATGCCGTTGAACTCCTGAAAGAGTGGGTGAGGAATTTCGAAATTCCTGCTCCTTGAATCGCCGCAGGACAGGCGTTAGGAGAGCCGTTCTTTGGCGCGGTAGTAGGCTTGATACGAACTGAATCCAGAAGCATGTGCAGCGGCTTCCTTGGTAACTTCCGGATGTTGCCGAGTGAACTGTTCAAAGTATTCTAGGCGTAGTTTATTGACATAAGTGTAAAAACCGCCGTAACGCTCTTTGAATACTCTGGAGATATAATTGCGATTAAAACCACACTCGATTACTACATTCTCTATCCTGAGGTGTTCGTCTAGGTATCCTTGTCGGGTAGAGACGAAGTTCTCAATGCGTTGCGCTATTGTTTCTATGCGCTCGGGTGACATGTCATCGCGGGTGTTGTCAGAGACGGGGTCTTCGCCGGGTATGATGATTTTGCGTCGCCAGGCAGGTAAGACAACAATGAGCAGGCCTATGTTCAGAATAGCCATGAGTAAGTTCTGAATAGCCATGGCCGTAGGAGAGTCGAAGATGAAAGCAGGCCAGTAGAGGGGTGTGTAGATGACGGGAGCAAGCCAAACTCGTTGCGCCAAGGGAAGGGGAAAGTCAGTAGGGTTGGAGTAGATATTGTCGCGCGTCTCTTTCATCCAGTGACCTACCTGCCACATGGCCATGAAAGCGAAGGCCATCATAAGGATGCTGACGATGGTGACAATGGCGATGATTAAGAGATAGTATTGCTGGGGGATCAAAGTGCCGCCCATCCAGGCATTGACCACTAATGGTAGTATGATAAGCGTGACAATGACTGCTGCTACAATACTGATGCTGTGCCAACGGGGCCATAACTGTACACTACCGAAGAAACACAGAAGAATGACAGCGATATAGAGAAATCCACACGTGGGGAACCAGCATTTCTCCAGAAGCCATGCCGAGGGACTGGTGGGGTCGAGGATATAAGGTAGGATGGCAGTGGTCAACAGTTCCAAAACCACCTGCAACTTTCGATCGGGCCATACATAATTCCAGCGGCGCTTGGGGGCGTCGCAAGTGTGCAACCACCTGATGGCCGCAAACGACCAACAAGTAACCATAAAGATTGTGGCTGCAATGCCATAATAGTAGAAAGCGGGCATACTATATGTTATTGTGTTGTATCTATCTGGCTGCAAAGGTATACATTTTCCAGGGAAAGAACAAGAAAAACATCACAAAAACGCAAAAAAAATGTTATTTGCGCAAATGATACTTTTTTTTGTGTGGTTGACATCATGCTTTTTAGAATAAAGTGTACTTTTGCCACCAAAATTAAACAATTACCATTTAAAAATTTTTTTATATGAAAAAAGTATTCGTATTTTTAGCATCTTCTGCGCTTATCCTTTGTGGATGTAGTCGCGACGTTTATGATGAGAACGTTGCCAAGGAAGTTACCAATGAACACGCGAAAAACGTTTTCGGAACCAGTTTCAATCCTAATCAGGATTGGTGCATGACTTCAAACGGGAAGGTTACTTTGTCGATTAACAATCCTGAGTTGATCGATGTGGCCAAGGTTCAGATTCTCACTACCTCGCCCTTTGGTACCAAAAACTGCAATGGTTCCCTTATTCTCAACCAGGCAGATATGAAGTATGGTGAGAGCGTAACTCTCTATTACGATGCCCCTAAGGCATTTACCAGACTCTATGCTGCATGTGTATCCAAAACTGGAGAGTACTTCATCAAGGGCTTTAATGTTGGCGACCAGAAGGTGGAGTTTACCCCCACTACAGCGAAGGCACGCACAAGGGCTTTGGAGAAAAAAATCTCCGACCAGTTGGATGCCATAGAGAGTTCAATCACTTTGAAACTATCTGAGAAGTTTGCTTCTTATAACAACATCTATTCTCATAGGACGAATTTGTCTTCTGAAAACCAGAAACGCCTTCAGGGTTGGGAAGAAGACTATCTTTATGCTATTGACTATAATGCTGAAACAAATCCTGATTTTGAAAAGTCTTTGATGATTGATATTGACGCTTACGACGAAGACTTTGCAACGGACTTGAGGGCTGCTTTTGAGGCCTTCCTGCCCAACAAAAAAAAGAACATTAGTCGAATCAGGAACAGTCAGTTCTCAACGCTGGAAAATTATCCTTTAACTACTGGTGAGGATCCCATCGTTTTGGCTCCTGTTTATAAGGATGATGGCAAAACAACTGAGATTACGTATTGCGACCTATATTATTATTATTTTAAAGATGAGGATATAGCCGGTTATAGTGAAGCCCAAAAGGTGCAGTATTTCAAAAATCTGCCTAAGTATAAGGCTATGGATCTGAAGTATGCCGTTAAAGGCGATGATAATCCGAATGGTTTGGAAGACGCGGAACTAAAGCGCAATCAGGGTTTCGCACTTATCTACTGGTACAAAAACGATAATGATGAAATAGTGGGTACATTTAAGTTCCCAGAGGGGTATAAAATCGGTTTTATGACCAGAAGTCGTGACGCTGCTGATACCCAGGATGGAGAATTGCGTAAAGGTGAGATGTATGGTGATGGTCGCCTGAATGCCTATGTCAACAATCACGGACACTTCGCTACAGCCAAAATGGCTGATACCGATCCGAGAATGGCTTGGTTCTGGTGTAACAAGTTGACTTACCTCATGTGTGAGACCGGTGCTGACTCTGACTGTAACGATATGGTATTCCAAGTGATGGGTGGTGTATTGCCTCCTCCTCCTGTTGAGCCCGAACTGGCTGAGTACACCTTCTGCTTCGAAGACAGAGATTATGGCGATTATGACCTTAACGACGTAGTGCTTAGGTACAAGCGTTTGGAGGCTAACCGTATTCAGTGGAGTCTTGTGGCTTGTGGTGCAAACGATGAACTTTACATCGAGAATATCAAGGGCGATGTGATTAACAACCATACGGAGGTTCACAAACTTTTTGGCTCTGATGAAAGAGTATTCATCAATACGGTGCTGAATGGCTATACCCTTCCTGTTGTTTCCGAGCAGTTTGTGGTTGCCGATGATTATTCTATACTCAATGCTTCTTATCAGCCATACATCAGGAATGCAAGCATGGGCAACAGGAAAGTGTATCTGTCAAAGATTGGCGAAGACCCGCATGCCATCATGATACCTAGTGCCCTTCCCAAGGAAGTGCTTGAAAAGTATTACGAGACGAAAGTGGATCAGGAATATAATGAAGACTATATCTGTTTCCAGTATCCTTTGGAGCAAGTGCGTGTTAATATTGCCTACCCGAGGTTCAATGACTGGGGTGTGGACAATACGATTATCAGCACAACATGGTACATGTTCCCAGTAGAAAATAAGGTGTATCCACTTCTCTCAAGTCCTTCACCTGATCCTGTCACAAACGATTAGTTGATTGAGGCGATTTGCAATAAAATAATGAGGGCGTATCCGATTTGGGTACGCCCTCTATTTGTCTTTCAGTCAGGATTGCTCCCGCTCAGAAATGAGAGTTCTTATTTCTCTTGCTGAACAGGAATTTTGACATTCAGTCGAGATCCCTTCCGTTCGAAAGTGCAAACAAGTTTTCACTTTGCTCACTTAACCGGAATCTTATCAATACGCTTCTGATGGCGTCCGCCTTCGAACTCCGTCGTGAAGTATTCGTCCATGATGGCACGGGCGGTGTCCTCATCGATAAAGCGTCCGGGCATTACCAGCACGTTGGCATTGTTGTGCTGGCGGATCAGGTGGGCAATCTCAGGAATCCAGCAGAGACCTGCACGGATCGACTGGTGCTTGTTCAGCGTCATGTTGATGCCCTCACCAGAGCCGCAGATGGCGATACCTGGGAACACCTCGCCCTTCTCGATACCCTCAGCCAGAGCGTGGCCAAAGTCCGAGTAGTCGCACGAGTCCTCAGTGTAAGTGCCGTAGTCCTTATACTCGTATCCTTTCTCCTCGAGATACTTCTTAACGAATTGTTTTAAGGCAAAGCCAGCATGATCGCTGGCTATGCCTATTGTCTTTACTTCCATTATGCAAGTAACTTTTTTACCTGATCATACACATTCTGGCCAGTGAAGCCGAGTTTCTCGTCGAGCACCTTGTAAGGAGCAGAGAAACCGAAACTCTCAAGACCCCAGACGGTACCATCTGCACCTACCAGACCTTCGAGGTTCACGGGCAAACCAGCGGTGAGACCGAACTTCTTCTTGCCAGCGGGCAGGATGCTCTGCTGATACTCCTTAGACTGAGCGCGGAACAATCCCTCAGAAGGAACACTGACGATGCGAACCTTCACGCCGTCCTCGCGGAGCAGTTTTGCACCGGCCTCCAGAGTAGAAACCTCAGAACCAGAAGCGAGGAGGATCACGTCGTAGTTCTCATCAGATCCAGCAACGACGTAAGCACCCTTGGTAGCCTGGTTGTAGTCATTGCCCTCAGGCAGCATCTCGATGTTCTGACGAGAGAAGATCAGAGCGGTCGGGGTGTCGACATTCTCCATAGCCATACGCCAGCAGACAGTCGTCTCCTCAGCATCAGCAGGACGAACAACGAGTACAGAGTTCTTGCCGTGATGGTTCTTCAGTTTCTCCATCAGACGGATCTGTGCCTCCTGCTCAACGGGCTCGTGGGTAGGTCCATCCTCACCAACGCGGAATGCATCATGAGTCCAGATGAACTTCACGGGCAGTTCCATGAGGGCAGCCATACGAACGGCGGGCTTCATATAGTCAGAGAATACGAAGAAGGTACCGCAAGCGGGGATGAC